>NZ_JABUQZ010000001.1:3347472-3663296 GCF_013342145.1 Haloterrigena gelatinilytica
GCTCCGCTCACGAGAGCCGACGGAACTCGGTCCCGCCGCAGGGACAGTTCGCCGGCGACCCGATCGGCCGAATCCGGCCGTCCGGCCAGATGCGGGCCGCGAACACGGAGCCGCAGTTCTCGCAGACCGCCGTCCCGCGCGAGATTGCCGTCGAATCGGTCATCGGTCAGTGAACCCAGGCCGGTCGACTGGAAGTGAGTTAACCCCAACTAGTTGGGCGAGCGTCGACCGGTCGGCTGCTCGCGATCGCGAGCGAGTTTCACGACCTACTCGAGCAGTTCCGCGGCCTCCTCGACGTCCATGACGTCCTGTTTGACGGCGTTGAGCACGCGGAGGATCTCCTCGTCGGGGCCGTCGCCGCCGCCGTCGCCGACCTCCTCAAGGGTGACCTTCTCGGAGCGGCCGACGAACTCGTCGAAGTCGGTGCCCTCGGCGATGGCGGTCTCCTTCTTGACGCGGTAGTTACCGCCGTCGGTGACGTGGAGGTCGCCGGGGTGGAAGAAGTACCAGTCCTCGCGGTCGAAGCGGACGCCGATGCGGGGTTTCGCGCCGAAGTTCTGTGCGAAGAAGATCAGCGCCTCGACCTCCTCGCCGGTGAGATAGATCGGGTCGCCGGCGCTCGATTTCGCTTCGATCGCGTAGAATACCTCGCCGTCGCCCGCGAGGACGTCCGGGAGTTCGCGTTCGGTCGCGGAGCCGCTGGCGGGCGCGCGCATCACCGCGAAGCCGGCCGCGTCGAGTTCGTTGACGAGTTCCCGCTCGCGGCGGTCGCCCTTCGCCTGAGACATACCGGCCTCTCGACCGCGGGCGGTAATAAAAGGACGGAGGGCGCGGTGAAAGTGTTCGCTCGGCTACAGCGGGAGCGGCAGCGGCAGGGTCGCGACGGCCACCGCCAGATCGAGGAGGGCCTCGGTGGTCGGTCCCGACTCCTCGAGGTCGTAGACGAGGGTGAGGTAGACCAGTCCGAACTGGAACCCGTTGTAGACGGCGTGAGAGAGGATCGGCACGAGCAGGTTCTCGCTTTTCGCGTAGAGGTAGCCGAAGATGAGCCCGCCGCCGAAGACGGTCGCGATCGGGACCATGGTCGCGAGCAGCGAGTCCGAGAGGACGGCGTAGGAGACGAAGTGAACGAGCGCGAAGATGACGCTGGCGATGACGATCGCGTGGGTCCGGCTGAACGCCTCGTAGAGGCGTTTCTGGACGACGTTCCGGAAGAGGAACTCTTCGGCCGGCGCGTTGAAGAAAAAGACGATGCCGATCATGATCAGAACCATCGTCGGATCGTCGCCGATGTAGCCCATCACGTTGTTTTCCGAGGAGGGCAAGGAGAGCATCGAGACGACGACGGCCACGAGGACGTAAAACACGAGGATGCCGACGACGCCCGCGATGGCGTAGATCCAGCCCTGTTTCGTCGGCATTCGGAGATCCACGTATCCCCATCCGCGATCGGTGACGGCGAGATAGATGGCACCGGCCAGCGCGATCCCGACGAAGTTGAGCGAGAGCAGCGCCGCTCTGGCGGTGATCGACGCGTCCATCGGCGAATTAATCAGCGCAGGGTCGAGCAGAAACGCCGGCAGCGTCGTGAAGTTGGGGGCCACGAGGACGCCGAAGACGGTCAGTCCGATGGCCACGAGCGTCGAGCGAAGCGGGCCATCCGTCCGCTCGCGGTGCCGTTGTGGTGTCTCCATGCCCGCCCGTACGGCCGCCGGATCCTTGGGCGTTCCGAGTAGAACCGCCGTCGCTGGACGGGGGCGCCGTCAGCGGCTCAGGAGCCGTCGGCGAGCGAGAGCGTCTCGTCGTCGAACAGGCGCGCCAGCAGCCGCTGCTGGCCGATCCGGAGGTGGCGGTTGACCGTCGGCTGAGTCACCTCGAGCATCTCGGCGATCTCCTCGCCGGTGCTCTCGCGGGGCCACTCGAAGAAGCCGGCCAGATACGCCGTCCGAAGCACCTCGAGCTGTCGGTCGGTCAGGTCCTCGAACAGCGACGTCACCAGTTCCTGGCGGGTGTGCATCGTCCGCTGGACGTGCCGGCGCGACCGGAGGTCGACGCGCTCGTACCGATCCCGGAGCATCTCGACGAACTCGCGAACGTCGGTCGTCACGGGGACGTCGACGGTGACCTCGGTCCGGCCCTCGTCGGCCGTGATCGATCGCGGGCTCCCGCCGTGGCGGACCAGCCGCGAGGCGAGGACGTCGCCGGTGACGGTCGCCTCGAACAGACAGCGCGAGTCGGATTCGGCGACGAGGCGCGCGGACGTCACGGAGACGAGGCCGTCGAGCGCGTCGCGGACGGCCGCCGCCGACGCCCCTCGAGTCTCGAAGAACAGGGACGTTTCCGACTCGCCGTGGGTGCCGAGCCCCTCGTAGGTGACCGCGGCGCCGGTCGCCGTCGCGATCCGCGACAGGACGTCGTCGGTCTCGAGGTCGAGGGTCAGTTCGACGAGCGTCTCGGCGTGAAGGGCTTCCTGGGTTTGGGCCGCGTTGATCGCGTTCGCGATCCCCTCGCCGAGTTCGGCGAACACCGAGCGCTCGAGGTCGGTGAACGCGTCGGGTTCGTCGGCGTAGACCGTCAGGACGCCGTAGCTGTACTCCTCGAAGGTGAGCGGGACGGCGACGGCCGACTGGAAGCCCGCGTCGAGCGCGTTCGTTCGCCACGCCTCTCCCTGGAGGCCCTCGACGACGTTCTCGACGACCGTCGGCGTCCCCGATCGAGCGGCCCGAACCGCGGGCTCCTGAGATTCCCCCTCGAGACCGAAGTCGACCGCGTCCAGGTACTCCGGGTCGTCGCCGGCCCAGGTGCGCGGCTCGAGGGTCGAGCCGCTCGCGTCGAGGTCGCCGATCCAGGCGAAGGAGACGTTGTCCGCCGCGACGAGTCGCTCGGGGACGGTTCGCTCGATCTCGTCGCGGCCGTCGGCGCCGATGAGCGACCGGTCGATCCCGCGGATGATCTCCGTGATCTGGATCTGGCGCCGAAGCCGACGGTTCTGGGCCGCCAGCTCCGCGTCGCGCTCCCGGAGGTTCGCCTCGCTCTCGAGGCGGTCGAAGGCCGCTTCGGTGGTCGCGACGAGCGTCTCGAACAGCCGTCGGGTTTCGTCGTCGATCGTCGCGGGCGAGGCCAGCAGGACGAAGACGCCGTAGTCGCCGATCGGGACGAGCAGCCCGCCGGAAGCGTCGCCGCCGAACAGCGGCGATCGATCGCCGATCTCGGCGTCGTCGACGACGGTCTGGGTGCCCGTCACGTAGGTCGTCCAGAGCACGGAGTCGCCGTCGCCGACCGCGATGGACGGTGCGCCGCCGGACCGATCGGCGAAGCCGGCCGTCGACGAGACCGGTTCGAACCGGTTGGTCTCGGAGTCGAGCAGGTAGACGCCCGCGCTGACGTCGTCGGTCTCGAGCAGTTCGGCGGCCGTCTCGACGACCAGGTCGGTAACCGTCGACTCCGTCTCCGCGTTGAGCAGGCCGCGGGCGGTCTCGTGGAGCGACTCGAGGGCCAGTTCCCGGCGCTTCCGGTCTGAGATGTCCTGCACCGTGCCCCGGTACTTGTAGAGGTCGCCGTCCTCGTTCCGGATCGGTTCGCTGATCGCGCGGACCCACCTGATCTCGCCCTCGCGGGTTCGGATCCGCGTCTCGAGATCGTATCCCGTCCCCGTCTCGAGGGCCGTCTGGACTCGCTCGCGAACGAACGCCCGATCGTCGGGATGGAAGCACTCGATCGTCCGCTCGAGGTCGGGTGTCGCGTCGGTCGGGAGGTCGTGGAGCCGATACATCTCGTCGGTCCAGGTCGCGGTCCGCGGCTGGGACTCGAGGTCGAGTTCCCAGCCGCCGATCGTCGCCATCCGCTGGACCCGCTCGAGCAGATCCGTCGTTCGCTCGAGTTCGCGTTCGCGTCGCTTGCGGTCGGTGATGTCCTGCATCGAGCCGCGGACGGCGACGACCTCGCCGTCGTCGACGATCGGTTCGCCGATCGTCCGCATCCACCGCAGCTCGTCGTCGTACGTGTACATCCGGACCTCGAGATCGTAGCTCTCGGCGCGCTCGACCGCGTCCTCGACGGCCGAGAGGACGCGGGATCGATCGTCGGGGTGGTACCGCCCGAGCGCCGCCGAGACGTCCCGTTGCGTGGCGCCGGACGGATCGCGGCCGAACAGGCGCTGGAGTTGGGGGCTCACGGTCAGATCGTAGGGATCGGCCGTCACGTCGAGCTCCCAGCCGCCCACGCCGGCGATCCGCTGGGCCTGCTCGAGTAATTCGGTCGTCCGTTCGAGTTCGCGCTCGCGTTCCTTGCGGTCGGTGATGTCGCGGACGACCCCCGCCGTGCCCGCGAACTCGCCGTCCTCTGACGGTAACAACGCCATGTGGTTTTCCGCCTCGATCACGTCGCCGTCGGCGGTCTCGAGGTCCATCTCGAAGGTCTCGTAGAGCTTGTCCTCCCGGAGCAGCTCCCGGACCAGGTTCCGGGCGGTCTCGAGATTCGTCGGGGACATTACGCTCTCGACGTCCGCCCCGATCAGCGTCTCGGGCTCGTACCCCGCCAGCGGCTCGATCGCGTCGTTGACGAACTGAAACGTCCCGTCCTCGTCGAGCGTGTAGACCGGGTCGCCGATCGCCTGGATGATCGTCTCGTAGCGCTCGAGTTCGCGCTCGCGTTCCTTGCGGTCGGTGATGTCGCGGACGACCCCCGCCGTGCCCGCGAACTCGCCGTCCTCGGACGGCAACAGGGCGATGTGCGTTTCGGTCTCGATCACGTCGCCGTCGGCCGTCATGAAATCCGTCTCGACGGTGGCGTACGGTCCCTCCTCCTCACGGAGCAGCTCCCGCACCTGTTCGCGGGCCCGCTCAAGGTCCGGAGGCGGCAGGAGCGCCGAGACGTCGTCGCCGATCAACGCCTCGGGATCGTACCCCGCCAGGGTCTCGATCGCGTCGTTGACGAACCGAACCGTCCCGTCCTCGTCGAGCGTGTAGACCGGGTCGCCGATCGACTGGACGATCGTCTCGTAGCGCTCGAGTTCGCGCTCGCGGTGTTTGCGGTCGGTGACGTCCTGCATCGACCCCCGAACGGCGACGGTTTCCCCGCCTTCGCGGACGGGATCGCCGATCACCCGGACCCAGCGCGGCTCGCCGTCGGTCGATCGGAGTCGCGCCTCGAGATCGTACGCCTCGCCGTCCTCGACGGCGCCGGAAAGCGCCGACCGAATCGCCGGCCGATCGTCCGGACGGAACTGCGCGAGCATCTTGTCGGGCGTCAGGGTCGTTCCCGGCTCGAGGTCGAGTTGCCGGTAGAACTCGTCGGACGCGGTCACCTCGTAGGGATCCCCGCGGACGTCGATTTCCACGCCGCCGACCGACGCCAGCCGCTGGGCCTGCTCGAGCAGTTCGGTCGTCCGCTCCAGATCGCGCTCGTAGCGGGTCCGTTCGGAGATGTCGCGACCGATGCCGGTCACGACGGTCTCGCCCTCGAGGTCCTCGAGTCGAGTCGCGACGAACTCGTAGGGGATCGATTCGCCGTCGGCGGTCCGGATCGGCACCTCCACGCGGGCCGTGCCGGTCTCGAGAACCTCGGCGATCGCCTCGTTGATGGCCGGCCGATCCGCCTCGGCGAAGAACTCGACGGCGTCCATCGAGTCGATCTCGTCGGCGTCGTAGCCGGAGACCGTGGCGAGCGACTCGTTCCACCGCAGGAGGGCCCCGTCCTCGTCGATCACGTAGAACACGTCGTCGATGGCGTCGAGGACGTCGTCGGTGTAGGCCTTGTATCGCTGCAGTTCCCGCTCGCGCTCGCGCAACCGCCGCTCGTCGGCCTTCCGGTCGGTCACGTCGCGACTGATCGCCAGAAACCGGGTCTCGTCGGCGAAATCGATCCGGATCAGGTGGACCTCGACGGGGAACGTCGAGCCGTCGCGGCGGCGGTATCGGCCCTCGAACTTGCGCCGCTCGCCGACCGAGAGCTCCGCGAGCAGCGCCTCGACGTCGGCGGCGTCGAACAGCGCTTCGTACTCCCAGATCTTCGTGCCGACCAGCTCCGACTCCTCGTACCCCAGCATCTCGCAGAACCGGTGGTTCGCCTCGACGATCGTCCCCTCGGTATCGAGCACGTCGATCATGTCGGGAGAGTTCTCGAACAGCGCCTCGAGGCGCGCGCTCGTCGACTCTAGCCGGCGTTCGCGGTCCTTGCGCTCGGTGATGTCCTCGAGGGCGCCCATCGTGCCGACGATCTCGCCGTCGGCGCCGTAGATCGGGGCGGCGGAGATACTCACGTCGATCCGCTCGCCGTCTTTCGTCACCCGCCGGGTCTCGAGCCCGGCGATCGACTCGCCATCGAACAGTCGGTCGAAGATCTCGCGGTGGTCTTCCGCCCGGTCGTCCGGAACGAACGGCAGCGGTTCGTCGAGCACCTCGTCCTCGCTCCAGCCGAAGACGCGTTCGGCGGCGGGGTTCCACAGCGTCACCGTCTCGTCGGTGTCGAGCGCGACCAGCGCCGACGGCGAGGCTTCGATCACCGCCCCGAGGCGTTCGTTCGTCTCCCGGAGCTCCCGTTCGCGCTCGTCGAACCGGCGCTCGCGCTCCCGGACCGCCGCCGTCAGTTCGTCGATCGCCGTCGAGAGGCGGCCGAGGGCGTCGTCGCGGTCGAGTTCGAAGTCGACGGCTTCGGCGTCCGCTTCGGGACCGGCGATCGCTTCGCCGACCTCGCCGTCGCGAATCCGCGAGACGAACGTCTCGAGTTCGCCCGCGAGGCGCTCGAGCGTCGGCTCCCGATCGGCGCCGCCGCGAGCGGCGAGTCCGAGGACGAACGGGAGCGGAACGATCGACGGGTCGTGGAGTTGCGGTCCGAGACCGAGGAGTAGCGCACCGACGAGAATCACCCCGAGGAGGACCGGCGACCGCCGCCGGCCGAGAGACCCGTCGAGGGCGCCGCTGCGTGACGAACGACTGACCATGACCGACGTATGCGAGGACCGTACATGATCTGCAGGGATCGTATCGCCCGTTCGCTGGCGAAATTTACCGCGCGACTACTATCCGTAGCGGCCGTCCGGCGACTCGGGCACGACGACCGTTCACAATCGGATCGGCCGACCGACGAGACGCCCCCTCGAGCGGCCCAACTCGGCCGATTCGGCCCGGTTTCTATATGTGTAGCGTCTCGATCGCGACGGGTTTACGTGTATAATGGATAGCCGGATAGCCGCCGCTGCCCTTCGAACGAATAACATGTCCGGAACGACGCTCGACTACCACAACGATTCGCTCAGTCTCTCAGTGATCGAGGCCATCGCCGACGCGACCGACACCGACCCCGTCGAACTCGAGCCGCTGTACCACGTCGTCGACCCCGAGGCGCTCGATCAGCTCTTTCAGGGGACCACGCCGGCGACCGCTCGCGTCCAGTTCAGCTACGGCGAGCACACCGTCGAAGTTCGAGGCGACGGCACCATTCTGGTCGACGGAACGGTCCATGAGAGCCCGTAAGCGGTGCGGTCGAACAACGACGGGGGCGATCGCCCCCTCCAGCACCGCGCCCGGCGGCGCGAATCGATCAGGAGGACGCCGATGACGCCGGCGACGGTCGCGCCCGCCCTCGACGGTCCGTCGCCGATCGCCGGGGAGCTCACGGCCCTCGCCGTCGGCGATCGACGGCACACCGAGCGGGTCGAAGCCGCCGTCGACGACGACGATCGAATCGCGGTTCGGACCGCGCCCTCGGTCGCGGACGCCCTCCCGGAGCTCGACGACGTCGACTGTTTCGTCGGCTCCTACCCGCCGGAAAACGGCACCGGCCTCATCGAGCGGGTCACCGAGGGGACGATCGACCTCCCGATCGTCCTGCTCGTCGACGAGGGAGCGACGGTCGACGACGGAGTACGCTCCCACGGCTGGCTCGATTGGGTGGACCGCGCCGCGGCGATCGAGGACGGCGATCGGCTGCGCCGCCGGATTCGGTCGCTCGTCGAGCGGCGACGCCTCGCCGGACTCTCCCGGCGCTCGCTGGCCGGCATCGAACTCGCCGGGGACGCGATCGCCATCGTCGCGCCCGACGGCACCGTCCAGTTCGCGAACCGCGGGTTCGCGATGCAGTTCGGCTACGGTCGGGACGACCTCGCCGGACGCTCGTGGCGGACGCTGTTTACCGACGACAGCGTCGAGCGCCTCGAGACGGCCGCGGTGCCGACGGTCGCGGACGGCTGGCGCTGGACCGGGAGCTGTACCGGCCGTCGAAACTCGGGGGGGACGTTTCCGGTTCGGGTCCGCCTGGGCGGTCCCGAGGACGGGGGGCTGGTGTTCGTGGTCGAACCCGTCGATACGGACGCCGATGCGGGCGACTCGAGCTAGGTCGGTTTCCCGCTGTTCTGTCTCCGACGCTGCCTTCTCCGTCTCCAGTTACAGTCAGTGGAGGGGAGCACGGTTCTGCGTGCTCGATCGTCCGTGAAACTAGCGATCAGTAGCGGCGAGGGCGTTACCAGTGTGGCCATCCGTGTCACTGATGGCTGTCAGAAAAGGCGTGCCGAGTACAGAGCGCGTATCTTGCAATCGGTTCGGGACTGATTCTCCTGAGAGTCACAACACCGGGTTCGGATGGTATCGCCCGTGGCCGAGAGGTGGAGTTCCCCGGCAGCGTTAACTGTGAGTTGATTGAATAGTCTCCCATGCGTACGTCTCCGCTCTCAGCGATCGCCGTCGCTGCCCTCCTGGTCTTCGCGGGATGTACCGGACTTCCGGGCGCGGACGAGAACTCGTCGCCTGACGCGTCCCCCGACGTGTCTCCCGACGAGTTCCCGAACGCGTCGGCCATCGACCAGTCGGTGTTCGATAGACACGCAACCGAGATGACGAACACGAGTTTCACGCTCTCGACCGAGAAAAACCGAACGGATCGCGTTCTCCACCCGTCGGAGAAGGACGTCAGGCACATGAACGACACGAGCCGGTTTCTCGCCGAGCCCAGCAGTTCGCAGTACCTCGGACACACCACCGGTTACTTTTCAGGGAACGGGAGCACCTACTCGAACGGAAGTGCGGAGTCCGTGCTGTTCGAGGACGACCGCACGACGGTGCGGAAACTCTCTCCCGCGTCGGTGTTCAACGAATCGAGCGACCGGTACCTCTGGCGGGGATTGTTCAGCAACGACAGCATGCGCCAGCTCGATCACGCCGCGATTGACGCCACCTACCAGCGCGAAGGCGTCGAGACGTTCCGAGACGTTCCGGTGATGCGGTACGAGGCCACCGGCGTCGACGCGCTGTCCGACTCGTGGGCGGGAGGCGAGAACGCGAGTTCGACGTACGAGGAGTTCTCAGCGACACTCCTGCTCGACGAAGACGGCGTCATCCGCCACTACGAGTACGAATTCGTCTGGGCCGAATCCACGACCCGGAGGATTACGCAGTCGTACACGCTGTCCGACGTGGGGAGCACCGACGTCGAGAAACCGGACTGGGCGGTAGACGCGACGGCGGGGTCGTAACGGCTCAGGCGGTCCGAATCGAGCCTTGTTACGGACCCTCCCGAACGGCTACCGAGACCGCGGTATCGACGCTTACGTCCCGTGGTCCCAGGAGTCCATGTACTCGCGCTGGGTGTCCGTCAGCGAGTCGTGGTCGACGCCCTCGGCCTCGAGTTTGATCTCGGCGATCTCCTTGTCGAGTTCGTCGGGCACGTCGTGGACGCCCGCGTCGTACCGGTCGCCGTTCTCGAGCATCTCTCGCACGCAGACGGCCTGAACGCCGAAGCTCTGGTCCATCACTTCGACGGGGTGGCCCAGCGAGACGGGCGCGGCGAGGTTGACGAGTCGCCCCTCGGCGATGACGTTCAGTTTGCGGCCGTCCTCGAGTTCGTAGGCCTCGACGCCGTCGCGGACCTCGTAGCGGTCGACCGCGAGGTCGTCCAGTGCCTCGAGGTCGATCTCGATGTCGAAGTGGCCCGCGTTCGCGAGCAGGACGCCGTCCTGCATCTTCTCGAAGTGCTCCTCGACGATGACGTCGCGGTTGCCCGTCGTCGTCAGGAAGACGTCGCCGACCTCGGCGGCCTCGGCCATCGGCATGACCTCGTAGCCCTCCATGTGGGCCTCGAGGGCGCGCCGGGGCTCGACCTCGGTGACGATGACGTTCGCGTTCTGGCCCGCGGCCTTCTTCGCGACGCCCTTGCCGCAGTAGCCGTAGCCGGCGACGACGACGTTCTTGCCGGCCCACGAGAGGTTCGTGGTCATGGCGATGGAGGCCAGCGAGGACTCGCCGGTGCCGTGGACGTTGTCGAAGAGTCGCTTCATCGGCGTGTCGTTGACCGCGAAGACGGGGTATTCGAGGGCGCCGTCGGCGTCCATCGCGCGCAGTCGGTGGACGCCCGTGGTCGTCTCCTCGGCGCCGCCGACGATGCCGTCGATCAGTTCGGGGTAGTCCTCGTGGATCGCGGCGACGAGGTCCATCCCGTCGTCGACCGTGATCGTCGGCTCGTGGGCGATGACGGCCTCGATGGCGTCGTAGTACTCCTCGTCGTCGACGCCGCGTTTCGCGTAGCTGGTGATGTTCTCGTGGGTGTCGAGCGCGGCGGAGACGTCGTCGTGGGTCGAGAGGGGGTTACAGCCGGTGACGGCAACTTCGGCGCCGCCCTCCGCGAGCGTCTCGACGAGCATCGCCGTCTTCGCCTCGACGTGCATCGCCATCCCGATGCGCTCGCCCTCGAAGGGCTGGTCGGCGACGAACTCCTCGCGGACGGACTCGAGGATGGGCATGTGCTGGGCGGCCCAGTCCATCTTGCGACGGCCCTCCTCCCGGGCCGACTCGAGGTCGTCGAGTTGCTCGCTGATCGGCGGATACGCAGTGTCGGTCATACGTCGACTGAGTGGAAGGGGCGCCAAAACGCTACCGAAGCGATGTCGAGCGCGGAACGGCCGTCCGAAGCGAAACGATCGCTCGACGAGCGACTCCCCGGGTGGGAACGGTCGCTCGATCAGTATCGATTTCGGTCGAAAAAATCGTTCGAACGGCAACTACAGGGTGTCGGTCGACGATCGAGGGCGCCCGAGCCGCCTCGAGCGCGCGCGATCGGAGCGGACGGCGACGACGGGGTTCGTGCCTCTGACGATCCGAACGCCGCGCCGTCGACCGCCGTCCGTCGATCGGTCGTTAGTTGTCCGGACCGGCGTGGGACGGCGGACCGCCGCCGTTCCCGTCGTCTTCATCTTCCACCTCGTCTTCTTCGTCACCGTCGTCGTCTTCATCGTCCTTGTCCGGCGGACCGGCGTGTTCCGGCGGACCCTGACGCTTCTCGTCGTCGTCGACGTCGTTACCGTCGTCATCGCTCGGCGGGCCGGCGTGGTCCGGCGGGCCCGCGTGATCGGGCGCGTTACCCGGGTTGTGCTCGACGACGAAGCCGGCCAGCCTGACGCCGAACGGTTCGTCGCTCTCGTTGTCGGAGGCGTTCTCCTCCATGAACTGTCCGACGAGCGCGCCGAAGTTGCCCGGGAGGCCGTCGTTGGTCTCCTCGGCCGGCGAGAGCGTCGCCGTCGTCTCGACGCTCTCGTTCCCGACCGTCGCCGAGAACGCGACTTCGACGCTCTCGTTGCCCTCCGGCGCCGGGAGCGTCAGCGTGCCGTTCTCGTCGGTCGCGTGCGTGCCGCTGTCCGCGTAGCTGGCGTTCTCGTCGACCGTCGAGACGGCGACGTCCGTCGCGACGCCCTCGCCGTCCTCGGTGACCGTGACGGAGACGTCGGCGCCGTCCTGCGCGACGTCGATCCCGGTGGTACCCGATTCTTCGGGGGCCTCGAGGGTCGCCGTCGTTTCGGCCGTCTCGTTGCCGAGCGTCGCGGTGACGGTCACCGTCACGTTCTCCTCGGGCGTCGGGAGGACGACCGTGCCGTCGTCGGCCACGTCGTACTCGCCTGCGCCCTCGTAGGACGCGTTCTCGTCGTCGACCGTCACGTCGACGGTCGCGTTCGCAACCGATTCGTTCGCGTCTACCGTTACGATCACGTCATCCGCCTGCGAGACGGACACCGAGAGGTCGTCGTGGTCGGTCGTCGCGGCCGCCGCACCCATCGGTGCGAGCGCCGTACAGACCATGACGGCAGCCAGTGTCGCCGCAAGCAGTCGATATCCGTTCATCCCGGTCGAGACATTCAGGAGTTCATGAATAAACCCCCGCGGCGGTTCGGGGCGTTTCTTTCGCGACGAAACGTATCAGGAGACAGTTTTAACGTTTATAACTAGCTCTAAACGTTCAGATTTCGGTACGGACGGCCGTCGCTAGCCGACCGCGAACCGCCTCACTCCTCGGCCGCGGTGACCAACGTCTCGGCGGCCTCGCTCGCTCGCGCTCGAACCGCGTCCTCCTCGAGCGTCAGCACCTCGCGGTCGCGCATGAGGACCTGCCCGTCGCAGACGGTGTGGCGGACGTCCGCCGCCGCCGCGGCGTAGGCGAGGTGGCTCACGAGGTCGTGGCGCGGCGTGAGGTGGGGCTCCTCGAGGTCGATCACCGCGAGGTCGGCGGGGGCGCCTTCCTCGAGGCGACCGGTGTCGAGACCGATCGCCTCGGCGCTGCCCCGGGTCATCATCTCGACGACCGCCTCCGCGGGGACGGCGCTGGCGTCGTCGGCCGCGAGTTTGCCGATCATGGCCGCGTCGCGGGCCTCGTCTAACATCGAGAGGTCGTTGTTCGAGGCCGCGCCGTCGGTGCCGATGCCGACGGTGACGCCGGCCTCGCGCATGCGCTGGACGGGGGCCATCCCGCTGGCGAGTTTCATGTTCGACGCCGGGCAGTGGATCACGCTCGTCCCCGCCTCGGCGAGCAGGCCGATCTCGCTCTCGTCGACGTGGACGCCGTGGGCGACGAAATCGCCGTCCTCGAGCATCCCCTTTTCCGCGGCGTAGGCCAGCGGTCGCACGCCCTCCTCCTCGACGATCGGGACGACCTCGTCGGTGGTCTCGTTGGCGTGGTAGTGGATCGGGACCCCCAGCTCGCGGGCCTGTGGGACGAACTCTTCTAAGTACTCGCCGTCGACGGTCGTCAGCGAGTGGGGCATGAAGGCCGACGCGATGCGCCCGTCGGCCATCCCGTCAATCTCCGCCGCGACCGCGAGGCCCTCGCGGGCGTCCTCGCGGGCCGCCTCGTCGTCCTTGGCGACGGAGATCACGCCGTGGCCGAGGCGGGCGCGCAGCCCCGCGTCGGCGACCGCCTCGGCGATCGTCGGGACGAAGAAGTACATGTCCGCGAAGGCGGTCGTCCCCGACTTGATCATCTCGAGGACGCCGAGTTCGGTGCCCGCGCGGACGGTGTCGGCGGTCAGTTCGGCCTCGACGGGCCAGATGTCCTCCCGCAGCCAGGCGTCGAGGGGCTTGTCGTCGGCGTACCCGCGCAACAGGGTCATCGCGACGTGACAGTGGCCGTTGACGAACCCCGGCGTGACCAGGGAGTCCGCCGCGTCGAGCGTCTCGTCGGCGTCGGCGGCGAGGTCGTCGCCGATCTCGAGGATCTCACCGTCGTCCTGGTCGATCAGTACGTCCGCACGGGTCACCGTGATATCCGGCAGCAAGACCTGCCCGCCGGTGATAGCCAGCGTCGTCATGGCTCGGCGTTTCGCGCGGAGGGGCCTTATACTGTCGACCCGGAACCGGTCCGCGTCCGCCGCCGGACCCCGCCGACGGCCCGGAGATTTATCTGTTATTTCGAGGAACTGCCATCATGAGCGGGAGCGACGACGACCGAACGGGGAGGTCCGAAGCGACGGCCGGCCGCGAGGAGCGGTCGCCAGCTTATCGCCGCGACGACTCGCGGACCGACCGGCTGACGGTCGATCTGCGGGACGATCGGGAAGGAGCCGTCTCGAGTCCGGAGCCGGACCGCGGCGGCTCGGAGCCGCCGGCCGCTCCCGGTACCCGGCGAAACCGAGTCTGGGCCGCGCTCCTGCTCTCGCTCGCAGTCGTCGCCGTCGGCACCGCGGGGACGATCCTCGTCGCCCACGACGCGCCGACGGCGGCCGCCGGCGCCGCCGTGCTCGGCGTCGGACTGGGCGCGGCCGGTCTCGTCGGCCGGACGATCGCGCCGTCGCTTCTCTCCGCCCTCGAGACCGGGTGGGCCGAACACCGGCCGTACGTCTGGTTCTCGGCGGCGCTGTTCGCCGTCGGGATCGCGATCGGCGTCGCGCTGTACGCCGCCGGCGTCGACCTGACCGCGCTGCTGCTCGAGATGATCACGGAGGATCTCGGCGAGGGCGAACTGCCCGGCGGCGGCGTCGATCCCGTCGGCGAGATCGCCTTCGATCCCACGGCGTCGTTTTTCATCGCGAACAACACGCCGCCGTTCTTGGCGGCGATCGGCGGCGGGCTCACGCTGGGGCTCGTGACGCTGCTCATCATGGTCACGAACGGACTCCTCATCGGCAACGTCGCGGCCGTCCTCGGTGCCGAGACCAGTCCGGCGGTGATCGTCGCCCTGATCGGGCCCCACGGGCTCTTCGAACTCCCGGCGCTGTTTATCGCCGCCGCCGTCGGCTTCCGGTTCGTCCACCGAGTCGGCCAGCGGATCGCCGGCTCTCGCGACGCGCTGTTCACCAAAGCCTACCTCGCGCGGACGACCGCGCTGGTCGTCTTCGGCTGGCTGCTGCTCGTCCTCGCCGCGTTCGTCGAGGCCTACGTGACGCTGCTCCTCGCGGACGTGCTCGTCCCGCTGTGAGCGGGGAACTCGACACCCGGCATTCGACATTCGAAACTGACGATCAGCAATGCGGTGGCGCGCGCTGTCGGCTGGTCGAGCGATAGCGAGACCAGTCGTCAACCTCGTGCGAGGGATGAGCGAACGGTCGGAGAGCGTGAGCGAATCGGCTGGGGAGGGCGTGGAATTCCCCGTTGCCACGGTATGCAGGACGCTCGCCGTTGCTTGGCGGTTCGCTACCGAACCAGATGAAGTCCGTCAGAAAGTAGAATTCGTGGAGTAGAATCAACAGATACCGCACGCGACTAGCGTCGCAGCCGACCGAGCAGCTCGTAGTCGCGGTCCGGCGTGTACCGCCGGAACAGCAGGCTGTTCGAGAGCACGGACACCGACGACAGCGCCATCGCGCCGGCCGCCAGCACCGGCTGGAGCAGCCCGAGCGAGGCCAGCGGAATCATCGCGGTGTTGTAGCCCAGCGCCCAGACGAGGTTCTGCTTGATCTTCGCCAGCGTGGCCTCGGAGATCCGAATCGCCTTCACCACGTCGAGCGGGTCGTCGCGCATCAGGGTCACGTCCGCGGCCTCGATGGCCACGTCGGTCCCCGAGCCGATGGCGGTGCCGACGTGGGCGACCGCCAACGCCGGCGCGTCGTTGACGCCGTCGCCGACCATCATCGCCTTGCGGCCCGTCGACTGGATGTCCTCGAGGGCGTCGGCCTTGTCCTCGGGCAGCACGCCGGCGCGGACGTCGTCGGGGTCGATCCCGACCCGCTCGGCGACCGCGCGGGCCGTCCGCTCGTTGTCGCCGGTGATCAGCATGACGTCCAGTCCGCGCTCGCGCAGGTCGGCGACCGCGTCGGCAGAGCTCTCTTTGACCGTGTCGGCGTCCGCGACCACGCCCGCGACCGCGCCGTCGACCGCGACCAGCATGGCGGTCTTGCCCTCGCGCTCGAGACGTTCCATCTCCCCTTCGGCGGGCGACGGATCGACGCCCTCGCTCTCGAGCAGCCGCCGGTTGCCGACCAGCACCTCGCGGCCGTCGACGGTCGCCCGGACGCCCTGTCCGGGGACGTTCTCGAAGTCCGCGGCGTCTGCGAGGTCGAGGCCGCGCTCCGCGGCGCCCTCGACGATGGCCTGGGCGAGCGGGTGTTCGCTGTCGCGCTCGGCGCTGGCAGCGAGGCGAAGGACCTCGCTCTCGTCGAGCCGGGCTCGAGCAGCGACTGCACCGCCGTCCGTCGCCGTCTCACCGCCGTCCGGCGCGGCCGTCTCGCCCTCGAGGGCGACGACGTCCGTCAGCGTCATCTCGCCGGTCGTCAGCGTCCCGGTCTTGTCGAAGACGACGGTGTCGACGTCCTTCGCGCGCTCTAAGACGTCACCGCCCTTGAACAGGACGCCGTTCTGGGCGCCCAGCGTGGAGCCGACCATCGTCGCGGCGGGCGTCGCCAGCCCGAGCGCGCAGGGACAGGCGATCAGCACCGCGGAGGCGAAGACGACGACGGCGAACTCGAACGTCGAGAGGGCCGCGGGGCCGCCGCCGACCAGATCCAGCACGGGCACGGCGTCGACGACGCCCGCCAGCGCCTCGGGGAAGAGGAACCAGACCAGCCCCCAGAACGTCGCGTTGAGGATGACCGCGGGGACGAAGTACGCCGAGATGCGGTCCGCGAGGTTCTGGATCTCGGGCTGGCGGGACTGGGCCTCCGTGACCGTCTGGACGATCCCCTGCAGGGCCGTGTCCTCGCCGACCTTCGTCGCCTCGACGACTAACACGCCGTTCTCGTTGATCGTCGAGCCGATCACCTCGTCGCCCTCGCCCTTCTCGACCGGCACGGACTCGCCGGTGACCATCGACTCGTCGACCGCCGACTGGCCGTCGACGACGACGCCGTCCGTCGGCACCTTCTCGCCCGGCCGGACCTTCATCCGGTCGCCGACCGAGACGTCCTCGAGGGGTACTTCGGTCTCGGTCCCGTCGTCGTCGACCAGCGTGGCCGTCTCGGCCTCCATCTCGAGGAGTTTCCGCAGGGCCTCGCCGGCCCGGCCCTTCGAGCGGGCCTCGAGGTAGTTGCCCAGCGTGATGAACACGAGGATCAGCGCGGCGGTGTCGAAGTAGAGGTTCCCCGCCAGCAGGCCCAGCAGGACGACGAGGCTGTAGAAATACGCCGTCGAGGAGCCAAGCGCGATCAGCACGTCCATGTTGGCGGTCCGATTCCTCGCGAGCGCGGTGTAGGAGTTCTCGAGGAACTCCCGACCGAGCAGAACGTAGACGGGCGTCGCGAGCAGGAACTCGAGCCAGCCGAACTCGACGCCGAGGACCGTCTCGGGCAGAATCGCCCCTCCGAGCAGGAGCCGATCGGCCATGAACAACAGGAACGGGGCCGACAGCACGGCGCCGAAGATGGTCAGCCGGCGCTGTTTGCGGATCTCGGCCTGCCGGGCGGCGTCGCGTCGGTCCCGATCCGACTCGTCGCTCCCGTCCGCGTCGTCGCGAACGGGCGTGTAGCCGGCGTCCTCGATCGCCGCGTAGAGGTCCCCGAGCGAGGTATCGGCCGGGTTGTACGCGACGGAGGCCTCGTCGGTCGCGTAGTTGACCTCCGCCTCGATGACGCCGGGGACGGACTCGAGGGCCGACTCGTTCGTTTCGGCGCAGTTCGCACAGCTCATGTCCGTGATCCCGATCGATCGACTCGCCCGGTCGGCCTCGTAGCCGGCCTCGTCGATCGCCGCGTAGATCTCGGCGAGCGATACGGCGTCGGGGTCGTACTCGACGGTGCCTTCGTCGGTGGCGAAGTTGATGGTCGCCTCGCGTACGCCGTCTATGGACTCCAGGGCATCGCTGATCGTCTGCGAACAGTTCGCACAGCTCATGCCCCGGATATCCAGGCGTGCGGTCCGGGTATTCATTACTAACTACTACACGACGGCGACTTACCCCCTTTATTGGTTCGAACCCAAAGTTTCGGGGCGCAGTTTCTTTCGAGTCGAAACTCAGACGCCCTCCTCGAGCCGATCGTATCGGCCTTCGAACCGGCTCGAGCAGGACGGACAGCAGAAGTGGTACACCTCGCCGTCGATTCGCGTCGACTCCCCCTCGCTGTCGACGGTGTTGCCACACTCCGCGCAGGTGAGCGCGAACTGCGTCCCCTCGAGCGAGGGCGTCCACTCGGCGTCGTCCAGCAGCGTCACGTCGTACTCGCAGTCCGCTCCGTCGGGGAGCAGCCCCTCGAGCCACTCGCGGACGCGCCGGACTTGCGCGCGGGCGTAGAACCAGATCTCGCCGTCGGCGGTGACGAACACGTGCTCGACGGCGTCGGCCTCGGCGGCCGCCGTCCGGCAGTCCTCGACTGCGCCCGAGGGAGCGGTCACCCGCACGAACACCGGGACGCCCGCCCGGAGTTGCGACTGGTCCACGTCGAGCGTGAATCGGTTGATGATCCCGGCCTCCTCGAGGCGCTGGACGCGGTCCGAGACCGCGGGCCCGGAGAGGTCGACTTCGTCGGCGATCTCGCTGAACGGCCGCCGGGCGTTCTCGCCCAGCAGCCGCAGGATTTCCATGTCGGTTTCGTCGAGGTCTCGCATACGCGTCGTTCGCACCGGCCGCCAAAGAGAGTAGCGGCGCTCGCTTTGGAATCCGAACTCAGATTCGCCGACGCGCTAGCATCGAAAGCAGTAACGCACAAAGAGCGGGCGTCCCTACACTCTCCTATGAGTCAGACGATCACCGTCGAAGGAATGTCCTGCGAACACTGCGAACAGACCGTCGAAGACGCACTCGAGGGCGTCTCGGGCGTGCAGTCGGTCGACGTCGACCGCGAGGCCGCGCGAGCCACCGTCGAGGGCGATGCGGACCCGCAGGCGCTCGTCGAGGCGGTCGACGAGGCCGGCTACGAGGCCAGCGCGTAATCGAGGCGAACACTCGCTACTGACGTCGGTCCGCCAGCCGCGTTCCGTCTCGAGGACAGTACTCGTAGGCTCGATTCCGCGTCTGGAATCCACAAGACGGACACGTTCGAGTCGTCGCTTCGGTTGCGCTCTGACCCGAACCGCGGAACAGAAACGGGACGAACGGAACGAACAGGAAGAACGCGAACGTGTTGAATCGCCACCAGAGAACGACGCTCACGAGCAGACTGACCAGCAGACCAATCGCCGCCGTCGCGGTTCGCGAACCGGGCATACGCTCCGCTACGTCCGCGGGCCGGAAAAGCACCGATCGTTCGGGTCGCGACCGACGGCTCGGTCGACTCAGTCCGCCGGCCGGGGCTCACCCGGCGCGGCAACGCCCGGCAGGCTCGGCACCGAGAGATCGGTCCGTCGGAGGAACTGCGCGTTGATCGCGACGATCACCGTGCTCAGCGACATGAGCAAGGCGCCGACGGCCGGCGAGAGCAGGATCCCGATCGGCGCGAGGATCCCCGCCGCCAGCGGGAGCGCGAAGACGTTGTAGCCCGCGGCCCAGACGAGGTTCTGTTGCATCTTCCGGTAGCTCGCCCGACTCAGCTTGACGAGCCGAACCACGTCCATCGGGTTGTTCTTGACGAGGATGATGTCCGCCGACTGGACGGCCACGTCCGTCCCGCTCCCGATCGCGATGCCGATGTCGGCTCTGGTGAGCGCCGGCGCGTCGTTGACCCCGTCGCCGACCATCGCGACGGATTTCCCCTGCTCCTGGAGCTCCGTGATCTTCTCGTCCTTGTCCTCCGGCAACACCTCGGCGAAGACCGTGTCGATGCCGAGATCGGCTGCGACGGCGTGTGCGACGTCTTCAGAGTCGCCGGTCAGCATCGCCACCTCGAGTCCCAGTTCGTGGAGCGCGTCGACGACGCGGTCGCTCTGCTCGCGGACGACGTCGGCGAGCGCGAAGGCGGCGACCGGGCGCTCGTCGTGAAGGAGGTAGACGACCGTCTGCGCGTTCTCGCCCGCTCGATCGGCGAACCGCTCGAGCGCTGTCGGAACGTCGCCCTCGAGTTCCGAGAGGAGGTTCGGCCCGCCGACGTAGATCCGTTGGCCGTCTCGCGTCTCGTCGCCGCGAGACAGTCCGGCGGCGCGGAGCGCCGCCCCGTCGACCGTCGCGCGGACGCCCCTCCCTTTCAGCGCCTCGAAGTCGGTGGCGGTCCCCCTCGAGACGCCGCGTTCGTCTGCCGCCTCGCGGATGGCCTGTGCGATCATGTGCTCCGAGTCGCTCTCCACGGTGGCCGCCAGCGCGAGGGCCTCCTCTTCGGAAACGCCGTCGACGGTCGCGACGTCGACCACGCCCTGTTCGCCCTCGGTGAGCGTCCCGGTCTTGTCGAAGACGACGGTATCGAGGGTGCGAGCGCGCTCCATGGCGATCCGGTCCCGGACGAGCATCCCGTTGCGCGCGGCCAGCGAGGTGTTGATCGCGACCACCAGGGGAATCGCCAGCCCGAGCGCGTGCGGGCAGGCGATGACGAGAACGGTGACGACCCGCTCGATCACCGCCGAGTCGAAACCGGTCGCGATCGTCCACGCGAGCGCCGTGACGACGGCCGCGCCGAGGGCGACGTAGAACAGCCAGCCCGCGGCGCGGTCGGCCAGCGCCTGCGTTCGCGATTTGCTCCCCTGGGCCTCCTCGACCAGCCGCATGATGCCGGCCAGCGTCGTCTCCTCGCCCGTCGCGCTGATGCGCACGCGGAGGCTGCCGTCGCCGTTGACCGTCCCGCCGATCACCTCGTCGCCGGGTTCCTTCTCGACGGGCATCGACTCGCCGGTGATCATCGACTCGTTGACGTCCGACTCGCCCGTTTCGACGACGCCGTCGGCGGGGACGCTCGCGCCGGGCCGGACGAGCACGAGATCGCCCTCCTCGAGTTCGGTCGCCGGAATCTCTTCCGTTTCACCGGGCTGCGCCCGGTTGTCCACGGGACGTGGTCCCGCGCTCTCACCGTCATCCGTAAGCCGCTCGGCCGTGTCGGGCATCAGCTTCGCCAGTTCGTCCAGCGAGCTCGAGGCGCGCCGGACGCTGCGCATCTCGATCCAGTGGCCAAGCAGCATAATGTCGATCAGCGTCACGAGTTCCCAGAAGAACGCCGACTGGGTTGGAAAGACGACGCTCGCGAGGCTGTAGACGAACGCGACGGTGATCGCCATCGAGATGAGCGTCATCATCCCCGGCGCGCGCTCGCGCAGTTCCGGGACGGCCATCCGGAGGAAGGGAACGCCCCCGTAGGCGAAGACGATCACCGCGAAGACGGGGGTGATCCACTCGCTGCCGGGGAACGCCGGCACCGAGAATCCGAGCCACTCCTGGAGCATCTCGCTGTAGAGCAGGACAGGAATCGAGAGCAGGAGCGAGACGAAGAATCGGCGCCGGAACATCGTCTCGTGGCCGGCGTGCATCCCACCGCCGTGGTCGCCGTGCTCGTGAGCGCCGTGATCGTCGCCGTGGCTCCCGCGACCCGCACCGCGTTCGTCGCCGGCGCGACCGCCCTCGCGCTCCTGCCGGTCGCGGATCTCGGCTCGCCCGCGCTCGGCGTCGTCGGCCTCGTCCTCGAGCAGCGACCGTTCGGTCCGGTCGGCCCGCTCGTCGTCGTCTCGAGCGGTATCGGACGGCTCCTCTGCTCGGTGATCGTGATCGTCCATCGGTCGCTTCGGTCGGACGGTATGCGGTCGGTCACCAAGGAGGTGGGGCCGGCGACTCCCGGCCGCGGCGCCGGGAGACCGACCGTTCGCCCGGATGAAAAGACAATTCCCCGCCGGCGACCAACGGGGAGCATATGCGAATCGCCGTTCCCAACAAGGGCCGCCTGCACGAGCCGACGATCGACCTCCTCGAGCGGGCGGGGCTCCACCTCGAGAACGGTGCCGATCGGAAACTGTACGCCGACACCGTCGACCCGGACGTCTCCGTCCTCTTCGCCCGCGCGGCGGACATCCCGGAGTACGTCGCCGACGGCGCGGCCGACCTCGGGATCACGGGCTACGACCAGGTCCGGGAGGCTCGCGTCGACAACGTCGACGAACTGTTAGACCTCGAGTTCGGCCGCTGTCGACTCGTCCTCGCCGCCCCCGAAGACGGCGACATCGAGTCGGTCGCGGACCTCGAGGGCGGCATCGTCGCCACCGAGTTCCCGAACATCACGGAAGACTTCTTCGCCGAGACCGGCGTCGAGCCCGACATCGTCGAGGTCTCCGGCGCGACGGAGCTCACTCCCCACGTCGAGATGGCCGACGCCATCGTCGACATCACGAGCACGGGGACGACGCTGAAGATGAACCGGCTCGCGGTGGTCGAGGAGGTGCTCTCGAGTTCCGTCCGGCTGTTCGGTCGCGAGGACGTCCTCGACGACCCGAAGGTCGAGGAGGTCCGGACGGCGCTCTCGTCGGTCAAGCAGGCCGAGGGCAAGCGCTACCTGATGATGAACGCGCCGCGGGACCGACTGGACGAGGTCCGGGACGTCATCCCCGGGATGGGCGGGCCGACGGTGATGGACATCGCCGGCGAAGGCGGGGAGACGCAAGCGCCGGCTGACGACGAGATGGTGGCCGTCCACGCGGTCGTCGACGAACGGCGGGTCTTCGAGACGATCACCGAGGTCAAGAACGCCGGCGCGAGCGACATTCTGGTGACCGAGATTGAGCGGCTGGTCGAGTAATCGCGGCCGCGCGGCGCCCGGCTCGCGCGAAGCGACCGCGGGTCCGACTCCGCCGAGCTACGGCCCCGACGACAGCCCCGCAGTGTCCGGGCCGCCAAGGGCCTCGAGGTCGAGAACCGATTCGAACGCCGAGAGCCGCGCCCCGGGAGCGACGCAGCCGCACCCCTCGTCGTAGTCGAGCACGCGGTAGTTCTCGAGCAGCGGCAGGTGGGTCCGGCACAGCGAGACGTGGACGCGCTGGCGCAGGTCCAGCAGCGAGGTGACGGCCGTCGAGTCGTGTTCGGCGTCGGCGATCCGGGCGACCAGCGCCGGCAGCTCGAGGGAGTCGTCCGCGTCGAGCAGACAGCGCAGCAGTTCGCGGCGGCGATCGCTGTCCAGCACGCGGCGGACGGCAGCCTGCGGGATGGAGTCGTCGATCGCGACCGCAGTCCCGTCCGCGCGGTCGTCGCCGTCGTCCGCGCGCCGACGGCTGGCAGGTGACCCGGTCGTCGGCTGGTCTGTGTGGATCGTCATCGATACCGGACACTCAGCGTTGGCGAGTGGATAAACCGGGTCGGTCGTTGGGGTACCTGAGACCGAATTCAGCCCACTATGGACCGTTCAACGGAGTTCGAACGATCGAAATCCGGCAGAAGAGTGGTGAAGTGACGGCGAAACGGTTTTCGGGACAGTGGTCGACGAGAGTCGCAAAATCGATTCAATTACCGACCGAAAGCGAGCACTAATGGAAGCGAAGAGAACGGTTCACGACCGCGATGGCGTCCGTCCGCGGCGGGTCGAACCCTGTCGGTAGCGGGGTTGCGAGCGCGGCGCGGTGCGCCGCGGAAAACTACACGGCCGTTACCCGCGAGCCGGTGAGCGGGCGAAAACGGGTGGCGTTACTCGAGCAGGCCCAGGTCCTCGAGGCGGGAGACGATCTTGTCGACCGCGTGTTCGGCGTCCTTGGGCTTCTTGCCGCCGGTGATGACGAGCTTGCCGGAGCCGAACAGCAAGGCGACGACCTCGGGCTCGTCGAGGCGGTAGACCAGACCGGGGAACTGCTCGGGCTCGTACTCGATGTTCTCGAGGCCCAGCCCGATCGCGATGGCGTTCAGGTTGAGGTTCCGGCCGAGATCGGCGCTGGTGACGATGTTCTGGACGACGATCTCGGGGTCCTCGTTGACCTGGATCTGGAGTTCGCGGAGTTTGTCGAAGACGATGCGCAGGCTCTCGTGGACGTCGTCGGTGCTCTTGGCACCGGTACAGACGATCTTGCCCGACCGGAAGATCAGCGCGGCGGACTTGGGGTTCTGGGTGCGGTAGACGAGGCCGGGGAACTGCTCCGGATCGTAGTCGGCGCCCTCGAGGTCCATCGCGACGCTCTGAAGGTCGAGTTCCTGCCCGATACCGGTCGACGCCACCACGTTTTCGATATTGATGGTGTCCTTGGGATCCGTCATAAGTCGCTTAAAAAGACGTATTTAAGGTTTATAAAGGTTAGTACCGCCACCTGATATATCCGGTATATTCGACGGCACCGGAAGGCGCTTATACGCCAATTTAACCGGTGTCACTGGCTCGCAAGCGGGTTTAAGTCGGGACGAATGTACGGTCGATCGGCGTTCGAAACGCCGCGGCGACGACCGCGAAGCGGTAGGCTCATGGCCGCCGCCGCGGTGAGCTACGGGCGTGTACCTGCTCGAGCTCGGCGGCGAGGACGACGCGTTCGCGGCCCGCGAAGCGACCAGCGCCGCGACCGGCGTCCGGCGGATCGCCCCCGGTCTGGCCGTCGCGAACGCCGTCAACCCCGAGCGCGTCCGCGGACTGGCCTACACGCACCGCGCGAGCGACCTGCTCGGGCGCACCGACGCCGACCTCGAGACCGCGCGCGCCCTCCTCGAGACCGCGCCGCTCGACCGCGAGGGGAGCGTCGCGGTGCGCGCGACCGACGTCCACGGCTCGACGGGCGTCAGCACGGCGCGCGCGGAGCGCGAACTCGGCTCGATCCTGGTGAATCGGGGCTTTACCGTCGACCTCGACGACCCCGATCACGTGCTGCGCGCGGCGTTTTCCGAGGGACCGCTCGAGGGCGGCGGGGAACTCGAGGCCGACGCGGAGACCGGCGACCTGTTCGCCGACGCGGGCGCGGAGGCGGACTCGCTGGAGGAACGCGTCTCGGTCTGCGCACTCGGCTGGCTCGCGGCCGAGAGCGTCCGCGACTTCGGGGACCGCGCGCCGACGGACAAACCCTTCTTCCAGCCCGGCAGCATGGACCCGCTGCTGGCCCGGGCGGCGGCGAACATCGCCGGCGCCCGCCCCGGCGCGACGATCCTCGATCCGATGTGCGGCACCGGCGGCGGCCTCGTCGAGGCCGGTCTCGTCGGCGCGGACGTCGTGGGGACGGACGCACAGGAAAAGATGGTCCGCGGCGCGCGGGAGAACCTCGAGCACTTCCTCGAGCCCGACGAGCCGTCGCCGACCGGCGTCGGCCGCGGGGAGTGGGCCGTCGCCCGCGGAGACGGGACCCGGCTCCCGCTGGCCGACGACAGCGTCGACGGCGTCGTTTTCGACGCGCCCTACGGTCGCCAGTCGAAGATCGAGACCCACCGCCTCGAGGACCTGGTCGCCGGCGCGCTCGCTGAAGCGCGGCGGGTCGCCCCGCGGGCCGTGATGATCGCCGACCGGTCGTGGACGAGCGAGGCCCGGGACGCGGGGTGGGAACTCGAGGCCGCGTTCGAACGCCGCGTCCACCGCTCGCTGACGCGGTACGTGCTCGTCCTCGAGCGGCGGGAGCCGTCGACGTAGCGGCGAGCCTCCGGGACGCGAACGCGATCGTCTCGGACCGCGGCGGCGAGCGCCGGAGGGACGGGGGCTACTGCTCGACGTCGCAGGTGATCGTCGACGAGATCCACGCGCGGTCGTTTCGCGGATCGGCGATGACGCCGACGACGTCGCCGTCGGCCGTGTATTCGCTGTACTCGTCGCGAATTCGATCGTCCTCGGTCTCAGTGTCCGTCATCGGAGTGCGGCGTTACCCGCGGTCGTCGGTGTTCGGTCACGAGTCGTCGGTCCCCTCGCGAGGCGGACGCCACTCGTCGCGACACGCGTCGCTACAGAACCGGGCGATACGGTACGTGTCGTCCGAGTCCGTCCACCCGACCGTCGGGTGCCAGTTGCCCCGATCGAGGCTCGTTCCGCAGTTCTCACAGCGGGCGGGAGCGTCGGGTGCGGCGGCGGCCGACGGATCGTCGTCATCCATCGAACCCGCCGTGGCTGGCGTTTCGCATCGCTCAGTTCGCGCTGGCGCGCGCCGAGGCGGTTCGGTCGTCGGCCGTCTCCGCGCCCGGACTGACGACGACGGCGCCGTCGCGGATGCTGACGGTGCACCCCGCGATCACGAAGGAGACGTGCGTTCCCGCCGGCGGACGATCGCCGTTGCGCGGCCGGAAGATATCGTTGAGTGCGTCGGGATCGATCACCGTGTACAGCGGCGGCAGTTCGTCGACCGGCGTCTCCGTCGCGTCCGCGACCGCCAGCGCGACCGTGGTACACACCTCGTCGGCCCGAGAGAGTTGTCGGGTCGTCTCTGTTGCGCTCATCTGTTGCTCTACTCGGCAAAACGGAACGTTCGGGGAAAGCCGTACTAGCTCAACTGAGAGGTGCGCGCTTGAGCGAGCACTATCAGTTGAGATGTCCGCGCCAGATCGCCGCGAACGGGACCCGATCGGCGCGCTCAATCGACGGAGTCGCCGGTCAGTCCGTGTAGAGAAGCATCAGCAGCTTGCGCAAGGCCGCCCGGAGGTGGTGGTTGAACGTCGGTTGCGTGATGTCGAGCGTCGCCGCCACGTCCCGCCCGCTGCTCGCGCGCGGCGATTCGAAGTAGCCGCTGAAGAAGGCCGTGCGCAGGACCTCCGCCTGCCGATCCGTCAGTCGATCCGTCAGCGTCGTCTGGAACGCCTGTCGCGTCTGTACCGACCGCTCGCCCTCCCGACTCGCCACCAGCGACGACTCCGGGTACGTCGATCGAAAGCGCTCCGCGAACCCCCTGACGTCCGCGTCGCTGGAGAGTTCGACCGTCAGCTGACCCGTTCCGTCGTCCGCGATCAGCGTCTGCACCGACACTCCCCGCTCGAGACAGAACGAGATGACGTTCGATTCTCGCAGCGTGCACTCGAACACGCACTCGTCCTCCCGCTCCGCGACGAGCGTGAACTCCTCGATAGCGAGCGCTCGCTCGGCGAACGCCGCCACCTCGTCGACCGACGCGCCGTCGGTCGAGAAGAACACGCGGAGCCGATCGTCCATCCGCGGAACGACGCTCTCGACGGAGCACTCGCAACCGATCTCCGCGGTCAGGGCGAGAAAAACGATATCCGTGTCGCGGATCTCGAACTTGAGTTCGACGACACGGTCGCTGATCAGCGCCTTCTTGCTTTCGACCGCGTTGATGGCGTGGGCGATCGTCTCGCCGAGTTCGGTCAGCACGGCCTGCACTCGCTCGGTGAAGATCCCCGGGCGGTCCGCGTAGATCGTGAGGACGCCGTACAGCGTCTCCGCGTACACGAGGGGGATGCTGGCGATGGACCGATAGCCGCGTTTCATCGCCTCTTCGCGCCGCGATGCGGACGACAGTTCCCGGACCACGTCCCCGACGACCCGGAGTTCGCGCGTCCGCACGGCGGCCCCGACCGGACCGCCCTCGTCCGACTCCCCGTCGGTCGCGAGCGGGACGCTGTCGAGGTACCCGTCCTCGACGCCCGATCGAGCGTGCGGCGTCACCGTCCGCTCGAGTTCGTCGTGGACGCCGATCCAGGCGAAGCGAAACGAGTCGGCGGCCGCCAATCGATCGCAGACGGCCTGCTCGATTTCGGTCCGCGTCGTCGCGTGGACGACGCTCTGGACGACGTCTCGGATCATGGCGTTGATCCGATTGAGTTGCTCGAGGGACTCGGTCTGCCTCTCGAGTTCGGCCTCCCGCTCCTGCAGCCGCTGCTCGCGGCTGAGCCGCTCGAGCGCCGCCTCCGTGTTCGTCGCCAGGATCGTCGCGTAGTCCACAGCGGTGGACGGGATCGTCGATTCGGTCGGCGAGCCGACGAGGAACACGCCGTGGGTCCCGAGCGGAAACGCGAGCCGGCTCCGCAGCGGGGAGTCGGCGTCCGGGAGGGACGCGTCGGGATCGTCGGCCGCGGCGACGTCGGCCCGTTTCGTGGCGAAGACGCGCTCGACGACCGCCGCACAGGGCGTCGACAGCCGGGACGAGACGCCGGTCGCACCCGACGGTTCCTCGGCGAGCAGCACTTCCTCCGCTCGATCGGTGGCGGCCCGAGGCCGCAACTCGCCGCGGTCGTCGTAGAGACAGACCACGGCGACGGGGAACTCGAGGGACTCCGCCGCCGCGGTGACCGCTCGGTCCGCGATATCGTCGAAGGCGGTCATCGACATCAGTTCCCGCGAGACCGTCGACAGCGCGGTCAACTGCGTTTCGCGCTGGTGCCGTTCGAGCGCGTGGCGAAGCGAACGGGTCAGCAGTGCGCTGGTGATCTCGTCTTTGACGAGATACGCCTGTGCGCCCTGCTGGACGGCGCGGACGCCGACCCGCTCGTCGGAGAGGCCCGTCAGCACCACGATCGGGACGGTCGCCGAGTGCTCGAGGACGCTCGTGAGCGTATCCAGGCCCGAACTGTCCGGGAGCCCTAGATCGAGCAACACGATATCGATCGACGACGACGACAACCGGTCGAGCCCCGCCTCGAGGCGATCGGCGCGGAGGAGAGTCACCTCCCGGCTCTCCCGGCCGACGTCCGCCTCGCCGACCGACGATAGCGGAACGGTCGTCTCCCGGAGCATCTCTTCGATCAGGCGGGCATCGCCCGGATTGTCCTCGACGAGGAGGATACGGAAATCGTCGTCTGCCATCATGTATTCATAGCGTTATTTATCAGATAGGTGTGGACGTGCACCAACTGTTCCCCCTCATACATTTTCGTTCCAACTATTCTACTTCCAATCTTCTCGGCGGTGAATACAGGATGATGGCACGGGGATAAATAAATCCACAGGGGCGTACAACCGGTTAGTGAGCCTTCGACGGCTCCACGGGAGACTCTTATCAGACTACTGCTACTTTATCTGATCCGTCACTGGCGGTCTAGTGTATGCGAACGAACAAAACGGAGCGGTTCGCTCGCTCGACTTCCCCCTCCCGTTCGAGTCGCTCACGACGCCGAGGGAGTCCCGGCCGGGACCCCACTCGTCCCGCGCGAAGAACGTGAAGTGGTCGTCCCGTGGGAACGAATCGAGCCGGCGGCTAGCCGTGCTCAACGAGGTCGTCGCGGTAGTTGCGGACGCCTCGGTAGGGGACGAGTTCGTCGAGCATCCCGGCCCACGTGAGCAGCGGCACGCGCCGGAGGTTGTCCGATCGTGGTAAATGCGTCAAAGCGGACGACGGTATCGGTCACCGACCGGCTCGGGCCGGCGGAGCGGGTCCGGGACGCGGGGGAACGGACTCACGCACCGGTCGTCTCGACCAGCGACTCCACTTTCCGGGCGACCTCGGGGGGCATGACGATCCGGCGCGGGCCGGGAACGTACTGGCCGTCGGGCTGGGCGTACTCGAGGGACACGATCGCCGCGTCGCCGAGCCGCCGAGTCGAGGCGTCCCGAATGACCGCGAGGTCGATCGCCTGGTCGGGATCGTAGAGGTAGATCGTCCCCTCCTCGGGGTCGAGCGCGCCGACCGACCGCAGGAACGAGGCGAGCACGAGCGCGACGAGGGCCAGCGGGACCAGCAGCGCGGCCAGCCCGGTGAACGGGCCGGCGCCGACGGCCAGCAGTTCCCGCTGGGAGACGACCCGGCCGACGGCCATCAGCGATCCCATGACCGCCAGCATCGCGATCGTTCCGAGAGCGGCGTCCACCAGCCGCTCGAGGCCCGGTCCGGACGGCGCGTCGACGGGGAGCGGTCCGGTGAGGGTCGCGAGGTGTCGTTCGGTGTCGCCGACGGTGGCGACGGCGAGCACCGTCACGACGAGCGCGGCGAACAGCGCGACGATGAGAGAGCCGGCGTCAGCCTGCCGGGCGAGGTCGTACAGCCGCCAGAAGACGATGATGGAAGCGGTCGCGAAGAACGTTCCGACGCCGAGCGACCACAGGAGTCGAACGGTGCGAGACGTCGAGGCGTCGCGTCGCCACTGGATCGTCTCGGCGTCGCTCGAGTCCGCGGACACGTCCTCGTCCATACGCTCACTCGCGACCGGTCGTGTAAAGCCTGTTCGATGTCGACCGACTCAGCCGAGAACGGCGGCGACCGCGACGAAACCGGCGTAGGAGATGATAACCGAGCCGGCCAGCGAGCCGATCCACGCGAGGACTGTGTACCCCATCTTCCGGGCGCTGACGCCGCCGCCGGCGCCCGCGGCGGCGTAGCCGCTCCCGATGATCGCGCTGACGATGATCTCGTTGAACGAGACGGGAATGCCGAACAGCACCGCGCTCTGGGCGATCATAAACGAGGGGATGAGCGCGGCGATCGATCGGCGCGGCCCCAGCGAGGAGTAGTCCTGCGAGATCGCCTTGATCATCCGCGGCGCGCCGGTCCACGAACCCAACAGGAGTCCGAACCCGCCGCCGACGAGCAGGGCGATCAGGGGGATCTCGAGGTCACCCGACAGCGGGATCAGCGGCCCGACCGCCAGCCCGACCTGACTGCCGCCCGCCGAGAACGCCACCAGTCCGCCCAACACGAGCAGGAAGTGGCGCTCGCCGCTCTCGAGGCCGTTCCGGAGGTCGAAGCCGACGGCCCCCGCCCAGAGGACCGCGATGGCGGCCGTCATCCCGACGGTGCCGGCGATTTCGGGGCCGGGGATCCAGCGACTCGAGGCCTGAGCGATCGACGCCCCGCCGGCCCCCGCCGAGCCGAGGATCGCGAACTCGATGTTGGCGACGAGGACGCCGACGAAGGCGGCCAGGAGCATGATGAGATACCGCTCGGCGATCAGTTCGGCCCGGAGCAGGCGGGCGATCGTGTACGCGAGACCACCGCCGACGAACGGCGTCAGGATCCAGAGTGTGGCGATCTCGGTGTACTTCGCCCACGCCGGATCGCCGCCCATCGCCAGCCCGACGCCGATGACCGCCCCCGTCACGGTGAAGGCGGTCGCGATGGGATACCCCGCGAAGACGCCGATCGCGACCAGCCCGGCCGCGATCGACAGCCCGATCGTCGCCGCCATCGGCGACAGCGTCACGCCGCGGATCAGTTCGGCGCCGACCGCCTCGGAGACGTTCGCGCCCTGTAACACCGCGCCGGCGAAGCCGAGAAGGCCGACGAGAAACCCCGCTCGCATCACCGAGATCGCGTTCGCGCCGACCGCCGGGGCGAAGGGCGTCGAGCCGCTCGAGCCGGCACCGATCGCCCAGGCCATAAAGAGGCTGGCCAGTGCGGCCACCAGAAACGTCGCGATCGTCACGAGCTCGACCATCTATCCCGGCATACCAGCTAGCCCTACAAGTGTGTGCCGACCTCGGAGCGCCAGTCGACGGCGTCGACGCCGTCTCAACACAGGATGAGGCCGTCATAGAACTACTCGCATGGGGTTGCGGCACTGTCTATATAACGGAAACCGCAAGATAGGACGATGACGAAGTGACGGTATCGGTCGTGAAACCACCAGCTATGATCTGACACAACGAAACCCGGTTCCACGAGCGGCGAACATTCGACTGCTTCAGCAAACGTCTCAGAAGAAGTGATAACCCCAGATTGTACGGTCTTTTCTGCGACAGGTTCTGAAACACCGTTCTACAGTAGAAGCGCTTAACTAGACAGTGCCAAATAATAAATCTTATCCGATATATTTTGGCAGCCGGAACACGGATATCCCTGTCGAAAATAGCGATGAGAACTCCCGGTAATGTTGTCAACACGAGGAGTAATTCTTTTATATAACCAGTGAAAATGAATCTAGATCAACAAACAGAGCTATCAGTCGCTCTAATCTCAGAGTTCATTCGAAACTATTTACCGAATTTAAATGGATCTCTGGTGACAGTAATAACCGGGCAACACGCCACAAGGGGGGAAATTGCAGTTTCCTCGTGATGAGCAACAGCACCGTCATACGAGGGATGTTCCCTACTGTGGCCTATGTTGCCTGACACGGTGACTGAACAATGAAACGTGCACTTTCAATTGTACTGGCAGTAGTAGTGATAGGTAGCGTGCTGTTTGCAGGCGGCGTGGTTGCGCACGACTACGACGACAAACACGACAAAAAGCACGACAAAAAGCACGACGACAAACACGACAAAAAGCACGACAAAAAGCACGACGACAAACACGACAAAAAGCACGACAAAAAGCACGACGACAAACACGACGACAAACACGACAAAAAGCACGAAATCGACTTCGGGGACGACTTCCCCTTCAACCACAAAGACGACAAGATCGATTTCCCCTTTGACCACAAAGACGACGACCACAAAGACGGCGGTCCTACCCCTTGTGAACTAGATCCTGCCTGTGATCCTGTCCCTAATTGACTGACTCACCCATTCACACTATTTTTGATGCGATCGTTGCAACTCATCAAATAAATAACGGCAATATCTGATCAGAACCTGGAGAGTGTGCGTTCGAACACTACGAGAATGCGGACACAGATCACAGGATGAGAGTCGTTGATCGGTACTGCCGACTGATGCAAAATCAGTCGATCACATCGGACTAGAACGAGTATCTGCTTGGAGAAGGTGTGGAATCAACCCGAGCAGACAACGAGCTAAAAGAAGAGCACCTGCTTAATTTTGTCGTCAACAGTCTCGATAGGGAACTTTCGCTGGAGCTCGGGGAGAACGAGGAGGTCACGACAGAGGGCCTCGATCAATCACGTCTGCGAGAAAACTAACGACTCGCCCCACGCCAATACCATCCGTGGATATCTTACCGATCAGTTCGATCTTGATACCGTTGGAGCGGCCGGGAACACGCTTCTTCAACGGGATGTCCTTGAGACGCCTCCAGATCGACCGGCGGAGGTCGTCGCCGACCTCCACCTCGATCCCTCCTACGGTGACGAGGACGAGACGGAGTCACTGTACTTCTCGCAGGCGAAACGAGGAACCACCGCCTTTCACGCCTACTTCACGCTCTACGCGCGGGTGCGTAACAAGCGATACACGCTAGCAGTTCTCCAGTTGGTCGTTGGCGAAGCCACCAGCGATGCTCTTGGTAAGTTCTTCGAACTCCTTGACGGCCTTGACGCGCAGGTCAAGGCCGTCTACCTTGACCGCGGATTCTACAACAGCACCTGCCTCGAACTCGCTCGTGTTCGCCGTTCGCGGTTGGACCGGATTCGTGCTCAGTTCGTCGTCGACCGCGAGTCGTCGTCCGGCTCCGGTGGTGGCTCGGCCCCTTCGATGGCCTCGGCCGCGTCGGTGTCCTTCTCGACGCCGACGTGCCAGCGGTCGATCTCGTCCTCGTACTCCGCGAGCAGGTCCGAGACGTCGTCCTTGAGGACGTCGTCGTTGACGTTGACCTCGAAGACGAACTGCTCGCCGTTGTCGCCGTTGCGGGTCGACTGCTGGATGTTTGCGCTGATCAGTTCGTTGTCGAAGTAGTACGGCGCCAGCTGGGTCATCACGTTCTGGTAAACCGTGTCCTCGACGCGACGGAGCGCCTTGCGGCTCGCCGAGTCGGCCGCGCGCGCGACGTAATCGATCGACTCCCGCCAGTTCCCGACCGCGCCCTCGGCGTCGTCGTCCTCGAGTCGCTCGTAGGACTCGGAGAGCTTCTCGCCGGCGGTTTTGATGTCCTCGTCGGGTTCTTTACCGGCCTTCTCGCCCTTCCCTTCCTCGACGCTGGCCTGGTCGGCCGTCTTCTCGCTGACATCGGTATCGAGGGTTTCGTGGGCCTTGGGCCGCCACTCCTCCCACTCCTCGAAGGCGTCGACGAAGCGGGTGTCGTCGGCTCCGTCGGGATCGTGGACGCCGGCGTCCCGGAGCGCGCGGGTGATGCGCTCGCCGTGTTCGACGACGTCGCCCCAGTCACCGCGAACCTTGAAGCCCGAGATACTCTCTTCCATTCGGTTGCCACGGTCCTAGGGGACGGATCGCTATAAACTTCGTTACTGCGCAAGACTGGCCGCCGCCGCGATCAGTATCGCTGTCCGGTCACCTCGGAGCCGCCCCTCGGCTGACCGCTCATTCCCTGCCCGTACTCTCCCTGTTCGGCCATCCCTCGCATCCCTCGAGACCCGGTCGATCCGGCGCCGGTTCCGGTCCCCTGACGACCCTGAGAGCCCCCGCCGACCCGCCGGAGGAGGCTCTCGCAGGAGTTCATCGTTCGCTCGATCGTCGCTACCGTCTCGAGGACGTGCGGGTGGCGATCCCGGAACTGCCGAAGCGTCGGGAGCCCCTCGTCGGCGACCCGCAGGAACGCGGTCGCGATCTCCGGGCCGAACATCGAGTCGCGGGCGATCAGCATCTCGTTGAGCGCCGCGATCTCGGCGAGATCCTGGCAGATTCGGGCGCAGCGTCCGAGCTCCGGTCCGCCGCTCGCACACCGCGTGGCACACCAGGCGGCGACGTGGGAAAGCTCGCTGAAGTCCTCGAGGGCGATCCACAGCTCGTCGGTCATGTGGTCCTCGAAGAAGGGGGCCTGCGTAGTCTGCCCACCGCCCCGCTGCTGCATCCCCCGCGTCGGCGAAGCCTGCGGTGTCCCTCGCGTCTCGGTTCGGCGGGTACCCTGCGTTCCGGTTTGGTGGGGTCCCTGCCTCCCCATCCGGTGGGAGTTCGTCCGCTGGCCGTCCCGGTGGCCGCTCATTCGCTGCCCGCCTCGCTGACGGCCGCGCATCGGTTCGCTCCCCCGGTCGGCTATCGGCCGACCGGCCTGCTGTCGGGGGTCCTCCTGCTGGTCGGTCGTTGACCGGCTGGTACTCGGCCCCCGGTCACGTGTCATGCTCGTCTCCCGGCCGCCCGTCTCGGACTGTTCGGACGAGCCGCCGAACTGCGGCTGGGCGTCCATTCCGGTGCCCGTTCGCGTCCCCGGTCCCCTCGCCTCGGGTCGCTGGCCGTACTGTTCGCCGGTTCGGTCGTGCTGCCGCTGATCCGAGTGATGAGTCATGAATAGTGCACCTCGAGTGTGCCGGCGGCTACGCCGATCCCTCGATTAAACCGGCTCTACCGTTTCGTCCGTTTACGTCAGAAAACGTCCGGCTTTCGCGGTCCCAGCAGCCGATAACGACCGAAACCGCACGGGTGTGCCCGAGTAATCGCGGATTGAAACCCGTCGTCAGACGGCGGGTTGCGGGATGGCAGCCGGAACCACGGGAGATTCCGCCTCGGCCGCGGCTGATCGACAACGTGAACTACCCGGCGACAGGCTGTACGGGTATGACGATCGAAGACCGGGAAAACGCCTATCTCGTCACGCACGCACTGGCGAAGGACACGCTCTCGCGGCTCCGCGACGTCGAAACCGAGCAGGTCAGCTTCCGGAAGGGCCTCGTGAAGCTCGGCCGGATCTGCGGCTACGAGATCATCGACGGCCGGATGGAAACGGAGTACGTCGAGATCGAGACGCCCCTCGAGCAGACCATGGGCGAGCGCGTCCGCGGGCTGGACGACGTCGTGATCATCAACGTCCTGCGCGCGGCGACGCCGTTCGTCGAGGGGCTGTTGAAGGCCTTCCCCCGCGCTCGGCAGGGCGTCATCAGCGCGAGCCGCGACGAGGAGGCCGGCCGCGCCGAGGACGGCTCGTTCCCCATCTCCGTCGACTACGTGAAACTCCCCGAGATCACCGAGGAGGACACCGTGATCATCGCCGACCCGATGCTCGCGACCGGGTCCACGATGTGTACCGTCCTCGATCACGTGATCGAGAACTCGCCGGAGCCCGAGAACCTGATCGTCCTCTCGGCGGTCTCCGCGCCGGAGGGGCTGCTCCGCGTCGGCGACGAGTTCCCCGAGGCCGACCTGCTGACGGTCTCGATCGACGACCGCCTCGACGACGACGGCTTCATCGTGCCCGGGCTGGGCGACGCGGGCGACCGGGCGTTCCGCACCACGTAACCGTCCGTCGCCGACCCGCCGGCCGCCGTCGACTTTTTGTGAGCGAGCCGTAATCGCTCCGTATGGAGTACTCCGTTATCGATCCGGACGACGGGGAGCCCGTCGAGGGTCGCCCCTGCGATCTGCGCCGGCTGAGCGACGCGGCCGACCTCGAGAACGTCGCGATCAACCGCTTCCGCGCGGAGCCGGGCGAACAGCTGCCGCTGGCCTACCACTACCACGAACAACAGGAGGAGGCGTTCGTCGTGCTCTCGGGGACGCTTCACGTCGAGACGCCCGAAGGCGAACTCGAGGTACCGGAGGGATCGATGTTCGCGGCCCCGCCCGAAGCGCCCCACCGAGCGTACAACCCCGAGGACGCCGAGGGGTCGGTCGACGTGATCGCGATCGGCGCGCCGCCGGTCAGCGACGACGCAGTCCCCTACGAGCCCGACGAGTAGCGATTCGGCCGCGAACCGGGGCGCTCGAGTGCCTGCTCCCTACTCGGCCGAACAGGTGTCGATCCCGAGGACGGCGTTGACCGGACACCGCCGAATAATTGCGGTCGCGACGATATCGCTGCCGGCGACGAACGCGAGCGTGCCGGCCGTTCGATCCCGGTTTCGGTAGCCGATCACCAGCAGCGCCGCGCCGAGGACGATCCGCAGCGCGCGGTCGAAGCCGCCGACGTTTCTCTCCATACGCGGACGAACGGGCGGGACGCTCGTAGGGATTTCCTTGCACCGACTGGCGATCGGAATGCTGGGGTCTGTACACCGGCGTCGTCGATCGCGAATCGAACCCCTTCGTTTCCGGTCGAACCCACTCGAACGGCCGTTTTCGGGCAGTTCGACGGTCGCGGGTCCAGACGAAACGCTGCTCCGACCGCCGGGAGTCGCGTCCCGACGCCGCGAGGCTCACTCTTCGTTCTCGTCGTCTTCGCTCCCGCTGGAGAGCCCGGCGTCGCGCTCGCGCTCGAGCGCCGGTGGTGACTCGTGAGACGCGGAGTAGCCGTCGAACCAGCGGGCGATGCGCTCGAGTCGGTCGACGACGTGAGCGGGTTCGCCCGACCGGGAGAGTTCGTGGCCCTCGCGGGGATACCTGACCAGCCGCGTGTCGACCCCGTGTTTCTGCAGCCCGCGGACGAACAGTTCGGCCGTGTTGGCGGGCGTCCGGTAGTCACGGTCGGCGTGGAGCACGAGCGTCGGCGCGTCGACGTCGGCGACGTGGGCGGCGGGGGACTGGTTCCACAGGAAGTCGGGGTCGTCCCAGGGCGTCGTCCCGAAATCGTCCTCGACGAGTTTGAACGCGTCGCTCGAGCCGTAGAACCCGGCGAGATCGTAGACGCCCCGCTGGGAGACCGCGGCCTCGAAGCGGTCGCTCCGGGCGACCGCCCAGGCCGTCATGAATCCGCCGAAGCTGCCGCCGGTGACGAAGACCTCGTCGTCGTCGACGAACTCGCGCTCGCAGACCGTCTCGACGCCGGCGAGCACGTCCGCGAGCGTCACCTCGCCCCAGTCGCCTTCGATGGCCGTCGCGCGGTCCTCGCCGTACCCCGTCGACCCGCGCGGGTTGCACCAGAAGACGACGTACCCTCGCGCCGCGAGCGTCTGAAACTCGTGCCACATCGTCCCCGCGGTCGTCCAGTGGGCGTGGGGACCCCCGTGAATCTCGACGACGAGGGGGTAGCGCTCGCCCGGCGACGCGTCGGCGTCGAACTCGGGTGGCGTGAGGAGCCAGCCCTGAATCTCCGTTCCATCGTCGTTTTCGAACCAGACCTCCTCGGGGCGCCGAACGGGCCGGTCGGCGAGGTAGCCGTCGTTCACGCGAGTCAGCCGGTGGGCCTCGTTGCCGCCGCGGGTCGTCACGAAGACGTCGCCGGGGTGGTCCCACTCGCTGTAGACGTAGGCGACGGCGTTCTCGCCGACCGAGAAATCCGCGATCGCGACGCCGTCGCCGTAGACTCGCGCCGGTTCCTCGCTCGCGTCGCCGGGCACCGACCAGCAGACGCGCGAACCCTCGTCGGGCGTCGTGACGTACAGCGTCTCGCCGTCGGGTGCCCACTCGAAGCCACAGCGGTGGCCGACGGTTCGATCGAGGGGCTCCGTCGGCGTCCGCTCCTCGCCGGTCCCGCGGTCGTGCACGCGGATCTCGGTCTGGCGCATCGATGTCCGGTCCTCCGGCGTGAACTCGAAGGCGACGCGACCGTCCGCGGTGGCGTCGATCGACCCGGACTCGAGCCAGCCCGACGTTTGCGCGAACGCCTCGACCTCGCCGGAGTCCGTCCGGTGTTCGTACAGATCGTAGGTCAGCGTGTCGTCGGGATCCTCGCCGGCCGCGGCGGCCTTGGCCGCGTAGTAGACCGTCTCGTCGTCGCCCCACGTCGGAGAGACGTAGTCGACGACCGCGTCGGCCGGCCCGTCGTCGTCGGTGAGGCGGGTGATCGCCGTTCCGTCCGGATCGTCCTCCGGAGCCCTCGAGAGCGCGGCCTCGACCGCGAGGACGTAGACGTGGCGCCGCCGGCCGTCGAAGTACTCGGTTCCCGCCCGGTAGATCGTGCGGTCGATCACCCGCGGATCGGGGGCCTCGCGCTCGTAGTCGGAATCGACCGCGCGGTCCCGATCGGCCTCTCGATCCTCGGGCGTGACGCGCTGGGAGAAGCACAGTCGGGAACCGTCCGGACTCCACTCGAGGTCGTCGATCCCGCCGACGACCGACGTGAGCCGGCGCGCTTCGCCGCCGTCGGTCGGAACGAGCCAGACCTGCTCGCGGTCGCCCTCGCCGCGAGTGCTGGCGAAGGCGAGTCGATCGCCGTCGGGGCTCCAGCGGGGCTGGGAGTCGACGCCGTCGCCCGCGGTGAACTGCGCGGCCTCGTCGCCGCCGACGGGGACGGTGTAGATCGACGCCGCGTACGACTCGTCGTCGGCGGGCGTCCGGCGGACGAACGCCACCCGCTCGTCGTCCGGCGAGAGCCGCGGCTCCTCGACCTGGGCGATCTCGTGGTAGTCGACCGCCTCGATCCCGTTCATACTCGAGGTCGTACCCGCCGGCCCATATATCTCGGCGAGGCGGCAGGCGGTCGTGACCGCGTTTCGCCCCTCGAGCGTCGATCGGAGCCGTTCGTCGCCGACCCGCGAGTCGGCCGACCGCCAGCTCCGTCGGGTCCGGTAGCTTTTTGTCAGCTGGCCGTCGTCTCTCGAGTATGGCAACGCGAAACTCGACCGAGCGCGTCGCGCTCGGTGACGGCGGCGACGAGCCGTCCAACGGGCGATTTCGACTCGCCGTCGCCGTCTACGCCGGCGTCCTCCTCGCGGGCGTCGTCTCGGTCGCGGCCGTCCTGACCGCGTTCGTCCCGGGTCCCCTCCTCGCCGTCTACGCGGCCGGGTTCGCCGTCGGCTTCGGCGGCGGACTGGCGCTGGCGGCCGCGGATCCGCGGCTTCCCGTCCGCCTCGGCCGCACGCTCGGCCGGCGGGCGGCGGTCGTCGTCCCGACCGTCCCGTTCGCCGTCGTCTGGTTCGCTCCGCTCGAGGCGGCCGTCGACGTCGTCGCGCTCTGGGCGGTGATCACGGTCTTCGCCTCGGGATACGTCCTCTCGCAACTGGCCGGGAACCGGTACGTCGACGCGGTCACCCCCGGCGAGCCCGCGGAACGGTGGCGGTGGACGCCGCCCGGCTCCCCGGTCGTCGACGCCCTGATCGCCGGGATGTGGCTCGTCATCGGAATCGGTAACGCCGTCACCGGGTCCCCGGCGCAGGGCCTGTTGTGGTTGGCACTCGCCGTCTTCTGGGTCGCGAGCTGTCTCATCGAGGGCCGGTGGTCGTTCGGTCCGGGACGGGACCGCTGCGAGGTCCAACTCTACGAAACCGGCCTCGTCAAACGGCGCCCGTACACGAAGACGTACGTCTCGTGGAGCGATATCGACCACGCCCGCCTGCGCGAGGGCGAACTCGTCCTCGACCGCGGCCTGCGCGACGTCCGATTCGATTCCGATGAGCTGGGAGACCCCGACGCCGTCCTCGAGGCCGTCGACCGCTGGCTGGAGACATCGGCCGAGCGGTGACGGCGCCAGCGACGATTCACTCGACGGCGCCCGCACCCGCTCGTTGCGCACCGGCGGCGGTTCCGGATGACATCGATCTCCTCGAGACGGACGGGATCGAACTCGTCGACGGGTGCGACCCGTCCCGACCGTACTCGCTCGACGAGTCTCCGTCCTCTATAGCCGAGGTATTCACGCCGAATGAGTGATGGTTGAAAATATAGCCATCTAACAATGATTTTCACAACATACCATGCGACTGTTTCGGCTATATGATTTACAATCAAAAATGTATAAATAGCTCCGACGAAATCGCTAGCGGTATGAACCAGAATATTAATAGACGGACATTCATCGCAGGCATCGGCGGAACCGGTATCGCCGCTCTCGCGGGCTGTTCCGGCGAGGGAGACGAGGACCAGCTCGCGTGGCACTCGGGCGGCACCGACGGAACGTACTATCCGCTTTCGGGCGAGTTCAAGACGATCGTCGAAGACCAGACCGACTACTCCCTGCAGGTCCAGTCGACCGGCGCGAGCGTCGAGAACGTCAGCAGCCTCAACAGGGAAGACGCCGAGTTCGCGCTGATTCAGAACGACATCGCCTACTTCGCGGTCAACGGCACCGGGATCGAGGAACTCGAGGGCAACGCGATGGAGAACATCCGCGGCGTCGCGACGCTGTACCCCGAGACGATCCACGTCATCACGCAGGCCGACTCGGGAATCGACAGCCTCGAAGACCTCGAAGGCGCCTCGGTCAACACCGGAGACACCGGGAGCGGGACGCAGGTCAACGCCCTGCAGATCCTCGAGACCGCCGGCATCGGTGAGGACGACTTCGACGAGCAGAACGCCGACTTCGGAACGGCGGCCGACCAGGTCCAGGACGGCGACGTCGACGCGGCGTTTACCGTCGGCGGCTGGCCGGTCGGCTCCGTCGAGAACCTCGCGACCAACCAGGACATCGAACTGGTCGAGATCTCGGGCGACCTGCGCGAAGACATCATGTCCGACGCCGAGTGGTTCGCCGAGGACACCATCCCCGGCGGAACCTACGACGGCGTCGACGACGACGTCGATACCGTCTCCGTCCAGGCGATGATCGCCACCCACGAGGGCGTCGACGAGGAGACCGTCGAAGAGGTGACGACGGCGATCTTCGACAACACCGACGAGATCGGCACGAAATCGGAGTTCATCGACGCCGACTCGGCCCAAGACGGGATGCCGATCGACCTGCACGCCGGCGCCGAGGCGTACTTCAACTGACGTTCGGGACGGATCTTCAGCCCTCGGTTCCCACTCATGGAACGATCGACTAAATGGTACGGTAGCGCCGTCGTCGTCGCCGCCCTCGTGGTTTTCGTCGCGACCGGCGCGGTCGTCGCGTCGGGAGCGACCGAACGCACGCTCGTCGTCGCCGACGCCGACTCGGGCGAGCCGCTGCTCGAGGTCCCCGTCGACGAGGGCGACGAGGTGATCCTTTCGTATACGCACAGCGTCGAGAAGACACCCGTTCAGGACGTGTACGTCGTCGACGGAACCGAACTGCGCGCGGATCGAGTGGTGTTTCACTCCCACGGTGCGGGACTGCCGTCCGACGAACCGATCGAGCGGACCGACGAGGGGTTCGTCGTCGACGGCGAGGGCTCCCACGAGGAGATCGTGGTCTCTCCCGGCTCGATCGCCGGCCACGAACTCGTCGTCGACGGCGACCGATACGACCTCGTCGAGCGGTCGAACGGATCCGTCGTCCTCGCGATCGACGGCACCATCGGTGACCGTCTGACGGCCCTTCGGGGGATCGACTCGGCCGTCGACGACCGAAGCGAGAGCGACGCGCGGTCAGGGAGATTACTGGTATGAGTATAGATACGAACGGTACGGACACGGTTTCGGACGAACAGACAGACGAGATACTCGAGGAAATCGAGCGGCGGCGGACGCTTCGAGGGCCCGCGGCCGTTCTCGTCGCCCTGATCGGCATCAGCTTCTCGGCGTTCCAGATGTGGATCGCCGCCCGCGGGCGCCAGTTCGGCGGAACGCTGCCAATGATCGGCGAGTTCCAGTTCATCTCGCTCCAACAGTTACAGGTCAACGCGATCCACGTCACGTTCGCGCTGGTGCTCGCCTTTCTGCTGTTTCCGGCGAGCGAAGGCGACGGGTTCGTCGCGCGACGGCTCGGTCGGATCCCGCCGGCTGTCCGCGACCGCTTGGGCGCCGACCACGCCGTCTCGAGGGCGATCGCTCGACTCGCGGACGGCGTCCGCTGGGCCGTCGTCGATCCGGAACGGGACCGAATCACGCCGCTGGACGTCGCGCTGATCGTCCTCGCGCTCTGGCCGGCCTACTACATCACCACCGAGTTCGACGAGATTCGGTCGCTCCCGATCATCGGCATCGAAAACGCCAGTGCGATCCACGATCTATACCCGTGGCTCGAGCCGCTCGTGGCGCCGCTCGCGTCCCTGGGGCTTCCGGTCGACTTCCCCGTCGCGTACTTCCTCGGGATCGTCGGCATCCTGTTGGTACTCGAGGCGACCAGACGGACGCTCGGCGCCGTCCTCATGGCGCTGGTTGCGTCGTTTATCGTCTACGCCCGCTGGGGCTACATGATCCCCAGTGACTCGCCGATCGGCGCCCTGTCGATTCAGGTCATCGAGTGGGACAATATCGTCTACAACCTCTGGTACACGGTCGAGGCGGGGGTGTTCAGCACGCCCGTCAGCGTCAGCGTCCGGTTTATCTACATCTTCATCCTCTTCGGCGCGTTCCTCGAGATGAGCGGCGCCGGCAAGTGGTTCATCGACCTCGCCTACTCGATGACCGGCACCAGAAAGGGCGGCCCGGCGAAGGCGAGCGTCGTCTCGAGCGGGTTCATGGGCATGCTCAGCGGATCGTCGATCGCGAACACGGTGACGACGGGCGCCTTCACGATTCCGCTGATGAAGCGGTCGGGCTACTCCCCCTCGTTTTCCGGCGCGGTGGAGTCGTCGGCGTCGTCCGGGGGCCAGATCCTCCCGCCCGTCATGGGTGCCGTCGCCTTCCTCATCGTCGAGTTCACCGGGACGCCGTACTCGGACGTGATCGTGGCGGCCACCCTGCCCGCCATCGCCTTCTTCTTCGGAATGTGGGTGATGGTCCACTTCGAGGCCGTTAAGGGCGGAATCGGCGGTATCCCGCGCGCGGAACTCCCCGACGTTCCCGCGGCGCTTCGTACCGGCTGGTTCTACCTCGTTCCGCTCGTCTTGCTGATCTATTTCCTCGTCATCGCTCGCTTCTCGATCAACCGCTCGGGCTGGTATACGATCGTCACCATCGTCGCGCTGATCGCGGTCGTGGCCGCGTACAACGAGCGAACGCGCATTCCGTTGCTGGGATCGATCGCCGCGCTCTATCTCGTTCAGGTCGCGGCCTTCGCGAGTTACGGCACCGGCCTCGGCGGCGTAGTTGGTGGATCGACGACCGCAGCCTACTCCCTCGGCAACGCGGCGACCGCGGCGGCGTCGGATCTCGGTCTGATAGCGCTCCTCGTCAGTCTCGCATTCATGCTCGTTCAACCGCGGGGCGGGGCTCCGCTGCTCGAACTTGACGGGGCGGTCGACGACGCCGCGGACAAAACGGCGGCGCTGCTCGATCGGCCCACGCTCTCCCGAAACACCGGCTACCGGTTCGGGGCGTTCGTCCTGAAATCGATGGACTCCGGCGCGCGGACCGCGACGACGGTCGTCGTCGCCGTCGCCGCCGCAGGCGTCGTCCCGGGAGTCATCAGCGTCTCCGGGCTCGGCCCGAATCTTGCGGCGCTCATCAACACCGTCAGCGGTAACTCCGTGTTGCTGTTGCTCGTCTTGACGGGCGTCGCGTCGATCATCTTCGGAATGGGGATGCCCACCACCGCTATGTACATCATCCTCATCGCGATGCTCGGCGGCCCGATCGAGGACATCGGCGTCTGGGTGGTTGCCGCCCATCTCTTCGTCCTCTACTTCGGGCTGATGGCTGACGTTACGCCGCCGGTCGCCGTCGCCGCCTTCGCGGGCGCGGGGGTCGCCAAGGCCGACGAGATCAAGACCGCGAGCATCGCGTTCCTCCTCTCGCTGAACAAGGTTCTCGTCCCCTTCGCCTTCGTGTTCTCGCCGGGGATCATCCTCGCGCGGAAAGTCGACGGCCAGTGGGGGCTCATCGGCTGGAGCGACGTGGCCGACGTCGGCTTCTTCCTCCCCGAAGTCATCGTCCCCGTTATCGGAATGTTCGCCGGGGTGTACGCGCTCGGCGTCACCATCATCGGCTACCAGTACTCGGCGGTCGACTCGACCCGGCGCGCCCTGTACGCCGTGGCGTCGATCCTGCTGATGGTTCCCGAGATCCCGCTGCTCGTCCTCGAAGGCGTGCTGGCGCTGGCCGGCGTCTCGATCGGACTGACCGGCTTCTCGGTGACGTTCCCGATGCGGATCGTCGGACTGGTGATCCTCACCACGCTGTCGTACCGCAACTACTCGCGGCCGACGGGGACCCACGCGGAGCCGTCCGCGTCCGCGGCCGGCGAGGCCTGAGGGCGGCGAACAAGTCATTATTTTAATAGAAAGCGGCCGTACGTCGGCGCGTGACCGATACCGACTCCGCGACCGCGTCCATCGCCGGTGGCGACACCGGCGGACCGGACGCGATATTTCGGCTCGCAGTCAGCGCCTACAGCGGCGCCGTCCTCGCGTGGCTCGCCGCGACGATCGGCGCACTGACCGGACGCTCGCCCGTCGGCCTCGGCGGCACGTACGCGACCGGGTTCGCCGTCGGCGTTCTCGTCGGCCTCGCGGCGGCGAGCGTCGATCTGCGGCTCCCCTCACGGCTGGGACGGAACTGGCGCCGCCGGCTCGCGATCGTCCTGCCGGTACTGCCCATCGTCGTCGTCTGGCTCGTCCCGCTCGAGACGGGCGTCAGTGCCGTCTCCTTCTGGTCGGTGATCGTGGTCTTCGCGTCGGGGTACGCCCTCTCGCAACTGGCCGGAAACCGGTACGTCAACGCCGTCACCCCCGGCGAACCCGAGGAAACGTGGCAATGGGAGCCGCCCGGCTCCGTGGTCGTCGACCTCCTGCTCGCCGGGACGTGGGTCCTCCTCGGCATCGGCAATGTCGCCACCAGGGATCCGATGCAGGGACTCATGTCGTTGCTGCTGGCCGTCGGCTGGGTCGCGGCCTGTCTCGTCGAGGGTCGGTGGCCGTTCGGCCCCGGCCGGGAGCGCTGCGAAATTCAATTCTACGAGACCGGACTCGTCAAACGGCGGCCGTACACGAAGGCGTTCGTCCCGTGGCGCGACGTCAATCACGTCCGCCTGCGCGAGGGCGAACTCGTCATCGACCGCGGTCTCCGCGACGTGCGGTTCGACCGGGACGAACTCGAGGACCCCGAGGCCGTTCTCGAGGCCATCGACCGTCGAATCGCGTCCGCGGTCGCCTGATCGCGGGTTACGACGGTGCGTCGGTGACTCCGTTCGACCGAACTGTTTTTGATCGCACACGAATACGGTTCAGATATGTCCTATTCGAACGCGACACCGGCGGCTGGCAACGCCGGCCCCGGACCGACGGGGACGACGTTCCGGGTAGCGTTCGGGCTCTACGTCGGCGCCGGGCTAGGTGGGCTCGCGACGACGGCCGCCGCCCTGTCGCTCGAATCGTCCCCGCGCCTCCTCGCGATCGCTGTCGCGACGTTCGCGACGGGGGCCGTCGTCGGTGCCGGGCTCGCGGGACGCCTGCACGGACTCCCCGGGCGACTCGGTCGGACGTGGGTCCGCAGGCTGGCGATCATCTGCGGGGCCCTCCCGTTCGCCGCGGTGATCGTCGCGTCGCTTCCGTGGTCACTCGGGTCGCAGGTCAAATTCGCCGCACTCGGGTCGGCGTGTGCCGTCGCGATTTCGGGGATCCTCCTCGCGCGGGTGGCGGAGAACGGCTACGTCGACGCTGCCACCGAGGGCGACGAGCCCGTCGGGAGTTGGCGCTGGTACTGGTCGCCGTCCGGCTCGTGGACCCTCGATCTCATCCAGTTCCTTATGTGGGGGCTTCTGGCCGTCAGCAGCGCCATCGTCGGCGATTGGTGGTCTGCGGTCCTCGGGACCAGCGCCATGGTTCTCGGCGCGGTCGTGAGCGTCACTGAAGGTCGCTGGACGAGATGGTTCCCCGACGCCTCGAGCGAGGCGGCCGAAATCCGCGTCTACGAACACGGGTTCGCCACGGAGCGACCGTACCGCCGGCAGTTTGTCCCGTGGTCGTCGATTACCCACGTCCGGCTCCGCGGCGACGAACTCGTCATCGACCGCGGGCGGTTCGACCACCGCTTCGACCAAGACGCCCTCGAGGACCCCGAGGCCCTCCGCGAGGCGATCGATCGCCGCCTCGAGACGGCCGGCAGACGATAGGCGTCGTCCCCGCGTTACTCGAGGTCCGCCCGCCCGCTCGTCGCGCTCCGCAGCCGATCCCGGAACGCGTCGGCCTCCTCGAGGGGGACGCGCACGTCGAACGAGACGTCCTCCTGATAGTCGGCCTCGAACTCGTAGCCCTCGCTCTCGAGAATCCCGCGGACCGTGCCGGAGTCGTCGTATTCGACGGTGATCGAGACCCCTTCGTGGGGTCGTTCCTCGACGACGCCGGCGGCCTCGACGGCCTCCTTGACGGCCCGCGAGTAGGCCCGGACGAGGCCGCCGACGCCGAGGTTCGTCCCGCCGTAGTAGCGCGTGACGACGACCGCGCAGTTCTCGATCTCTTGCTGGGTGAGGACGTTCAGCGCCGGCTTCCCCGCCGAACCCGAGGGCTCGCCGTCGTCGCTCGAGTACTCTCGAAGGAAGTAGCCCGCTCCCGCGGCGTTCTCGCCGTTCCCGCCGCTGTCAGCTCCGTCGCCGACCCGCACCCGGTAGGCGGGGACGTTGTGGGTCGCGTCGGCGTACTCCTCGCTGACGGCGTCGACGAACGACTCGGCAGCGTCGACGGAGTCGACCGGTCGAACGCGGCCGACGAACTCCGAACCCTGTACGACGAAGTCGGCGGTGGCCGCTCGGGCGACGGTTCGGTACGATCGACTCACGGCGGCTCCCCTCGCACGATACGCGACGGTACGCCCGGTAGCGAAAAGAGCGCGTCGGTCCGTTCGTCCCGAGAACTATCATATTCTCGACGTTCAGTACGCTCTTGTCCCCCGCTGTGGTGGATGCAGGTATGAGCGACGAAACCGAGCTCGAGACCGAAACCATCGACCGGACGCTCGCGGAGGAACTCCTCAGCGTCAGCCGAACCGCCGTCGGCGACGAGCTGCGGAGCATCACCTACTTCACCGAGGACGAGGTCGAGCAGATCTACCTCCGTTCGGACCTCGAACAGACGGCCGACCTCGTCGGGTTCGCCGATCACGAACGGCTCGGCTTTCGCTCCCAGTCGGCCTACCGCAACACGCAGCTCGGCGAGTACCAAGCGACGGTTCGGATGTTCGAGAACGGCTACCTCTCCCGGGTGATCCGCGGGCCCCACGGCGTCTGGGTGACGACCGACGACATGTCGATGGATCGGTTCAAGGAACTGACGACCGCGACCAAGTCGGTGTTAGACGATCACGTCGATACGGTGTCGACCGACGACGAGGAGTGAGTCGTCACTGGAGTTCGATCTTGCGGACGAACTCGAGGTCCCGAATTTCGGTGATGACGTTACCCGGCAGCTCCTGGTCGGTGATCAGGTAGAGCTGTGGCTCGTCGGTGAACTCCGGATCCTCGCTGATAGTCTGGCGGATCGAGATGTCGTGTTCGGCCAAGAGCCCGGTGATCCCCGCGACGATTCCCTTCTGATCGGCGTCGTCGGGCGTGACCGTCAGCACCGTCAGGTCCAGTACTGGCGCCAGATCCATCAGGCTCGGCACCTGCGAGATGTTCTGGAAGATGCGGCGCAGCTCGGGGTCGTCGAGGATGACGTCGGTCGTCGAGTCGACGACGCGCCGATCGACGCCGATCTCGCGAGCGATACCCGTGTTCGGAATCTCGATCCCCCCGGAGACGACGCGGCCGTCGTCGTTGACCGAGAACCCCCGCTCTAACAGCAAGCGAATCACCGCCTGCTGACTGGGCGAGCCCTCGAACTTCTCCATGATCTCGTCGAACATTCGTTGGCGGGTATACGGCGGCCGGCGTATAAGGCCCGGTGATCGACGTCATCGAGCGAACGGCGCGTCTGACGGGCGATTTTTGACGGTCCGGGCGAAACGGCACACCATGCGCGAACTCCGACGTTGTGACTTCTGCGGCGGCGACGCCGCCGGGGCCTTCGAAATCGTCCCGCCCGAACTCGAGCCGACCGAAGCCGAACAGCGACGCGTCGTCCTCTGTACCGACTGCAAGGATCGGCTGCAGACCCTCATCGAACCGCTGCTCGCCCGCGCCGGCGCGGGCGGCGAGTCGTCGGCAGCGTCCGCGGGGGACGGACGACCCTCCGACGAGAGCGACGACAGCGACGATCGCGCCGGCGAAAACGCGAGCGAGAGCGGAACCGTCGTCGCCTCGGCCGACGAGTCGACCCCGAAGCGGTCGCGGGCCTCGAGTCCCAACGCGACGGTATCGGACGCGACTTCCGGCGAGAGCGACGCCGCCGGCGATGACGTCGGCGCCAATGACGCCGAATCCGACGACACCGAAGCCGAAGCCGCCGAAACTGACAACAGCGCCGCCGACGCCGGCGGTGACGCGGCGATCGATTCCGAGTCGCTGCTCGAGGACGGGATCACCTTCGAGCGCTCCGACCCCGTGGACGGGGAGTCGGACACGTCGGAAACGGAGTCAACAACCCAGGAGAAAACCGACGACGAAACAGAGGCCGACGACGAGCGCTCGAGCGCCGCGGAGCCCGGCACGGCAGCCGATCGAGACGCCGGGAGTCAGCCGCCGGCCGCGTACGGCAAGGTGCTTCGGCTGCTGCGAAACCGCGAGTTCCCCATGCAGCGCAGCGCCGTCGAAAGCCTGGCCGCCGGCGCCTACGACCTCGAGTCCAGCGAAGTCGACGCGATCATCGATCACGCGATCGACCGGGACGAGTTCGTCGAGAAGCGCGGCGAACTGCGCCGACCCGACGCCTAGAGCGTCCCCTTCGTGCTCGGGGTCCCCTCGCGGTGGTCGTCGAGTCGCGTCGCGTCGTCGAGCGTCCGCGCGAGCGCCTTGAACAGCGCCTCGACCTCGTGGTGGGCGTTCTCGCCGGAGGCCACCTCGAGGTGGACGGTCAGGCCGGCGTTCATCGCCAGCGACTCGCCGAAGTGACGAGCCATGTCGCTCGTGAAGTCACCGATCTGTGCCTGCGAGAACGCCCCGTCGAAGTAGAACCGGGGCCGTCCGCTGACGTCGACGACGGCGCCGGCGACGGCCTCGTCTAGGGGCACCTTCCGGTCGGCGTAGCGGACGATTCCCGCCCGGTCGCCCAGCGCCTCGTCGAACGCCTCCCCGAGGACGATCGCGACGTCCTCGACGGTGTGGTGGTCGTCGACCGCGAGGTCGCCGTCGCAGTCGACGGTCAGGTCGAACAGGCCGTGTTTGGCGAACGACGTCAGCATGTGATCGAAGAAACCGATCCCGGTGTCGACGTCGGCCTCGCCGGTGCCGTCGATCGCGAGTTCGAGTTCGATCGACGTCTCGGCCGTCTCCCGCGTTCGGGTCGCCGTTCGCTCGCTCATGTCGCTTCGATCGCACCGCCGGTACAAGGGAATTGCGCTCGACCGGTCCCCCCTCGAGGTGGCCAGCGCCGACAGTGTCTATATACTGATACTGTCGCCCACGTTTCACTCTCGACCGCTCGGTAGCCGAAAAACAGCTTCGGATCGGTTTAGACACTCTAATCGCCTTATGAAATATCTAACTATCTCTAATCGAGTTTCGAAATATCGTATTGACTCGTTATCGGGGGTAAAACGAAGCGAAATGACGACAATATTCAGTCCGTTATATGATGAGCGGGGAGAATGTCGTGTGTACGAAGAGGTGACCCGAATCGATGTCAAACCCCTCCCCGCTCTCGAACGAATCGATCGGTCCGTCCGGCCCTGAATCGGACCGACAACGCGAGCAGCGCCTCCGCCGGCTCGCCCGCTCAGTCAAAGGCTCGACGCAGTTCCTCTCGTTCTGGGTCGCGATCGCCCTCCCGTTCGTCCACCTGCCGCTGCTCGCACAGGGGCTTGGCGATCCGCGGATCACCGCCACGTTCCTCGTCCTTCTCGCCGTCAACGTCTGCGCCCTCTACGTCGGCCACGGCTACAAGCGGTAAGCGCCGAGCCGCCGATCGGAACGTCGACTGCCGTCCGGTCTGTCCGTCCACTTCCGAACCGTTAATGGTCTCCTTCGCACAGGTGGATCCATTCAATGCGGATTCGCGTCGACTGGCGCTCGAGCTGTAGTCTCACCGGGACCGTCCTGAAGTGGCTGTCCGTGCCGCTGGCCGCGCCGCTCGTACTGGCGCTGCTTGACGCCGAGGATCCGGTTCCGTTCGTCGTTGCGATCATCGCGACGGTCGCGATCGGGATCGGCCTCGAGGGCCTGCGCGGCGACCCGACGCTGGGACAGCGCGAGGCCTTTCTCATGGTCTCGCTGACGTGGCTGACCGTCGCCCTCGTCGGAACGATCCCGTTCGTGCTCGTCGGGCTCGGCGCGCCCTCGGCCTCCGCGTTCGCCTTCTCGGTCGACGGCGTCGTCAACGCCGCGTTCGAGGGGATGAGCGGACTTACGACGACCGGCGCGACGGTGATGAGCGGCTGGGACTTCGCCAACCAGTCCCGGGCGATCCTCCTCTGGCGCCAGCTCCTCCAGTGGCTCGGCGGGCTGGGGATCCTGATCGTCGCCATCGGCCTGCTCTCGAACCTGCTGGTCGGCGGCGCACAGCTCATGGAGACCGAAACGCAGACCAAAAGCGTCCAGAAACTCCGCCCGCGGCTCGACGAGACCGCCCGCCTCATCTGGGGGTTGTACGTCGGTCTCACGGCGCTGGCCGCGGGCACCTTCTACGGACTCCACCTGCTCGGGCTGGCTCCGAACATGGACCTCTTCAACGCCGTCTCCCACGCGCTGACCAGCGTCGCGACGGCCGGCTTCTCGCCGGAGGGAGAGAGCGTCGGGGCGTTCGAACCCGTCGTCCAGTGGGCCGTCATCCCCTTCATGGTCCTCGGTGCGACCAACTTCGTCCTGCTCTACGCCCTCACGCAGGGGGAGTGGCGACGTCCCCTCGAGTCGGCGGAGTTCCGGTTCTACATCGGCCTGTTGACGAGCATCGGCGCGCTCGTCGCAACGATCCTCTGGCTCGATCCGACGATCGACGACGGGCTCGAGGCGACGGTCCGACACGGGCTGTTCAACGTGGTCTCGATGCTGACGACGACGGGGTACGCGTCGACGGACTTCAACTACTGGTCGGCGGGCGCGACCCAGCTCCTCTTCTTCTGTATGTTCCTCGGCGGCATGGCCGGTTCGACGACCTGCTCGATCAAGACGCTGCGCTGGCTCGTCGCGCTCAAGGCGTTTCGGCGCTCTCTGTTCACTGCGATCCACCCGCAGGCGGTCCGCCCGGTCCGACTGGGCGACGACGTCGTCGACGAAGAAACGATCGGCGACATCTTCGCCTACCTCATGCTGGCGATCGGCATCTTCGCCCTCCTGACCGTCTTCGTCGTCGTCGACGCGGTCCGCGCCGGGACGGCCGTCTCCGAGTTCGAGGCCCTGAGCGCGTCGGCCTCGATCTTCCTCAACATCGGCCCCGCGTTCGGTATGGCCGGCCCCATGGACAACTACGCCGGCTTCCCCACCACCACGCGGACCGTCATGATCGTCATGATGTGGATCGGACGCATCGAAATCGTCCCCGTGCTCGTGTTGCTGACGCCGGCGTTCTGGCGATCGTAAGACGAAGTTTTGCGCTGCGGGTGCGCCGTAGGCGCACCCTCGGCAAAAATTCGATTAAAAGCACTCCTCCTTCCCCTGCGGGTCAGTCGTCGGCCCGTTCGCTCCCTACGGTCGCTCGCGGTGACACTCGTGCGACCGCCTGCCCTCCCCCGGGTCGCACGGCTCTCGCGTTGCTCGAGCCGCGCTCCCGGCCGTGACAAGCAGACACGACCATGCTATCGGCGTCTGATCATAGCGAGGAGCCGATGGCTCATGGGGGTCGTGTGAGCGAACGAGCCGACTGTGGAGGACGTGGAATCCCTGTGCGTCGGAACCAGTAGACCGCTCGAGTCAACCTCGAGAACACGGAGTGCTAGTCTCGATCACTCGCTGACCGCAGCCTGCGCCTCCGCGAGCGAAAACCGCCCTTCGTACAGCGCGCTTCCGACCACCACGGCAGCGGCGCCGGCGTCCTCGAGGGCCCGCACGTCCTCCAAGGTCGCAACGCCGCCGCTGGCGATCACGGGGATATCGGTCGCCGCGACCAGTTCGCGAACGGGTTCGGTGGCGACCCCCTCGAGTTGCCCCTCGACGTCGACGTTCGTGAAGAGGATCGCCGCGGCGCCCAGTTCCTCGTAGCGCTCGGCGGCGTCGACCGGCGAGATCCCGGCGCCTTCGGTCCAGCCCTCGACGACGACCTCGCCGTCCTTCGCGTCGAGGCTGACGACCACGCTGTCGGGGTGGCGCTCGCTGATCTCGGCGACGATCTCGGGGTTCTCGACGGCGGCGGTGCCGAGGATGACCCGGTCGACGCCGCGCTCGAGCAGATCGACGGCGTCGTCGGCGGTGCGGATGCCCCCGCCGAGTTGGGTGGGCACGTCGACGGTCTCGAGGACCTCGTCGATGGCGTCGCCGTTCGCCCGCCGGCCCTCGAAGGCGCCGTCCAGATCGACGAGGTGTAACGCCTCGGCGCCCTCGTCGAGCCACCGCCGGGCGGCGTCGACGGGATCGCCGTAGGTCTTCTCGGTCCCGCGCTCGCCCTGGACGAGCTGGACGACCTCGCCGTCCTGCATGTCGACGGCGGGAATCACCTGAAATGCCGGAAACGCGCTCATACGAGGGCGCAGGCCGGGCGCGGGCCTAAAGCCACCGACTTCGGCGCCGGCGACGCCGCGCAGCGGCGCAGGCGACGGACGCGTATCAGCGTCGGTGACGACTCTCGAGCCGTTACAGTCCGGATCTCGTGGCGAGCGCTTACGGCCCGAGGCCGCGTGGGCTGTGGTAACCGGATGACGGCCCCCGTCGCGCTCGCACAGGACCTCGCGACCCGGCCCGAACTGACGACGGACGCCCTCGTCGTCTTCGGCGTCCTCGCGCTCGCGCTCGCGTTGTTCGTCACCGAACGGCTGCCGATCGACGTGACCGCGATCCTGCTGATCGTGATTCTGGTCGTCCTCGAGCCGTGGACGGGGATCGACCCCGAGACCGGCATCTCCGGGTTCGCCAACGAGGCGACGATCACGGTGCTGGCGATGTTGATCCTCAGCGGCGGCATCAGCCGGACGGGACTCGTCCAGGAACTGGGACGGCGGATGGCCGCCTTCGCGGGCGAGAGTCTCCGGAAGCAGCTGTTCGCGACCGTCGCCGCGACCGCGCCGGTCTCCGGCTTTCTGAACAACACGCCGGTCGTCGCGCTGCTCGTCCCGGTCGTCACCGACGTCGCCAACCGCGGGAACACCTCGCCCTCGAAGCTGCTGATTCCGCTGTCGTACGCCTCGCAGGTCGGCGGGATGCTCACCCTGATCGGCACCTCGACGAACATCCTCGCCAGCGACGTCAGCGCTCGACTCGGCTCACAGTACCCCGAGCTTCACCGGTTCTCGATGTTCGAGTTCACGCAGTTGGGGGTCATCGTCGTCATCACCGGCTCGTTATACTTGATCTTCGTCGGTCACTACCTCCTCCCCGAGCGGGTTCCGCCGCGGGCGGACTACCTCGAGGAGTACGACGTCGGAGACTACATCGCCGACGTCGCGGTGGTCCCCGGCTCGCCGCTCGTGGGGGAGACGGTCGGCGAGGCGACCGACAGGTTCGGTCCCGAGATCGACGTCGTACAGGTCGTCCGCGACGAGGACCGATCGGTCGCGCCCCGTCGAAGCACCCACCTCGCGGAGGGCGACGTCCTCGTCGTCCGCACGAACCGGAACGCGATCGCGACCCTCGAAGACGCCGAAGGCGTCGAACTCGTCGGCCAGCCCGACACCGCCGCGAATCTCTCTCCGGACGGCGAGTCGGGGATCATCACGGAGCTGGTCGTCGCGATGGACTCGCAACTGGTCGGCGAACGCCTCGATCCCGAGTCGTTTCGCGAGGAGTTCGGCGCCGCCGTCCTCGGCCTCCGGCGCCACGGGGCGCTCGTCGGCGAGCGGATCGTCGGCCGCCGGCTCGACGTCGGCGACACGCTGCTCATTCAGGCGCCGCCCGACACGCTGAATCGACTCTCGCGGCGCGACGGCGTGATCGTCGCCCGCGAACCGCCCCGCTCCGAGTACCGCGCCGACAAGGCGCCGATCGCCGTCGCCATCATGATCGGCGTCGTCGCGGTGGCGGCCCTCGAGATCTATCCGATCCTGATCTCCGCGCTCGCGGGCGTGGTCGCGATGGTCGTCACGGGCGTCTTGGATCCGAACGAACTGTACGACGCCGTCGAGTGGGACATCATCTTCCTGCTGGCGGGCGTGATCCCGCTCGGGATCGCCCTCGAGGGAAGCGGCGCGGCCGCCTACCTCGCCTTCCTGGTCGTCGAGGCGGCCGGCTTCCTGCCGACGCTGGCCGTGCTCTGGTTATTCTACATCCTGACCGGGCTGCTCACTGAGGTCATCAGCAACAACGCCAGCGTCGTGCTCCTGATCCCGGTCGCGGCCGCGGCGGCGGCGGGAATCGGCGCGAACCCGTTCGCGTTCGTCCTGGCGGTCACCTTCGCCGCGAGCACGGCCTTTCTGGGGCCGATCGGCTACCAGACGAACCTCTTCGTCTACGGCCCCGGCGGCTACCGCTTCAGCGACTACGCGCGGATCGGCGCGCCGCTGCAGGTGCTGCTCTCGGTGGTCACCGTCCTCGGGATCGCGTTCTTCTGGGGCGTCTGATGCAGTTCTCCCCAAGTGATTTCACACGCTACCCTGAAATGACACGACGTTATGAGCGTCCGTGTGAAACGAGTCCGAAACCGACCTGCGACTACGCTGAAGGGGCAGCCCGAACGATGAATCCGACCCGTATCGACGCGATCATCGATCTCGCCTACGGCGTACTGATTTTCGTCTCGGTCGTTCTGATCGTCGTCGAGGGAACGCGAGTCGGATTGGCGCTCGGCCTGGGCGTCCTCGTCTCGTACGCGTTGCACGTGATCTGGAAGATGGCGCGCTTCGATCCGGAGTGGATGACGAGGGAAGTAGAAGAGACGGTCGAAGAGGCCGTCGAACAGTCGATCGGCGAGCAGGTCGACGCGGTCCAACAACAGATCGAAACCGTCGACGAGCGCATCGACCGTCGTCCGCGCGAAGACGAGATCGAGGACCTCCTCGAGGAGACGGTCGCCGACGACGCGGCGGGCGGCGGAGACGGGACCGAGAACTCGGGTCGGTAACCCCTCGAAGCCGTATCGGTTCACTGACGCGGACACCACTCACACCCGACGTTCCGTCGATTCTCGCGACGTACACGACGGCACAACGAATATCCGAATCGACGTGAAAGCCGTACATCAGTATGGTGTCCGTGCTGCTGCTCGTGGGGATTCTCGTGGCCGTCTTCGTGGGCTACAACATCGGCGGCGCGACGACGGGACCGGCGTTCGGTCCGGCCGTCGGTGCCGACGCCATCTCGAAGACGACCGCCGGCGTACTGATGACGGTGTTTTTCTTCGTCGGTGCGTGGACGATCGGGCGGCGCGTCGTCGAGACCCTCGGGGGCGACCTCGTCTACGATCCCGGGGTCTTCACGCTCGAGGCGAGCGTCGGCGTCCTCTTTTTCATCGGCGTGGCGCTGTTCATCGGGAACTTCTTCGGCGTCCCCGCCTCGACGTCGATGACCGCCGTCGGCTCGATCGCGGGACTCGCACTCGCCGCCGGGGAACTCAACTGGGTCGTAATGGGGCAGATCGCCATCTGGTGGATCGTCTCCCCGTTCATCGGATTCTGGGTCTCGCTGATCATCGGCCGCTACTTCTACTCGTCCCTCAATCGAACGCTCGCGATGGAACGCAGCGTCGGCCCGCTCGTTCGGATCGATCGGTCCGGCCGCGTTCCGATCCCGACTCCGAGCGACACCACCAACCGGCGCGAACTGGGCGGCGTGGCGATGGTGATCGTCATCGGCTGCCTGATGGCGTTCAGTTCCGGGACCTCGAACATCGCGAACGCGATCGCCCCGCTCGTCGGCAGCGGCGAACTCGAGATGAATCCCGCCATCGTCATCGGCTGTGTCGCGGTCGGGATCGGGACGGTCACGATCGCACGGCGCACCCTCGAGACGATGGGCAACGAGCTCACGGAGCTGCCGCTGACGGCGGCGATCGTCACGGCGACGGTCAGCGCCTCGCTCGTGATCTTCCTCTCCGCGATCGGCATTCCGGCGAGTTTCGTCATCATCGCGACGATGTGCATCATCGGTCTGGGCTGGGGGCGGGCGACGCGACCGGTGACGGTCTCCGAGGCGGTCCGCGGCGAGGAGTCGCCGCCGGTCTCGGTCGGCGCGCTGACCGCCGATCGGGAGGGAGAGGAGTTGCCGCCGATCGGCGAAGAGGAACCCGAGCGGATCCCGAGCGCGGCCGATCTCTTCGATCCGGCGACGACGGCCCGCGTCGTGCTCATGCAGAACGTCGTCCCGATGATCGCGACGGTCGGCGCGTACGCCACGTTTCGGTTCGTCCCCCTCTTCGGACTCTGACGCCGCCGCTGTCCGACGCGAGACGCCGACGGCGATCGGTATCGGTGCTCGCTTTCCTGCAGGGGGTATATTACCCGCTGTCCCGTATGCGAACCCGAGGCATTCGCCAATGCCTGACACTGGCGATCACCGCGTGCTCGTTCCCGTCGCGGTACTCCGCGGGGAGGGCGTTCCCACGACCATCGTCGACGCGTTCGCGTCGATCCCGGTCGTCTTGCTCGGGTATCACGAAGTCCCCGAACAGACGTCGCCGGATCAGGCGCGCGATCAGTACCAGCGGCGAGCCGCGCGCGAACTCGAGGAGCGTCGGTCGGTGTTCGAAGCCGCCGGCTGTCCCGTCACCTCGCGGCTCGTGTTCACGCACGATCGCTTCAAGACGTTCGAACGCGTCGCGGTCGAAGCGGAGTGTGACGCCGTCTTGATTCTCAATCCGGCGCCGGTCCTCGAGCGGTTTCTCGTCGCGATTCGGAGCGACATTAACGTCGAGCACAAGGCGCGACTCGTCGCCACGGTGCTGGACGGGACGGAGATCGACGTGACCCTCTTTCACGTCGTCGCGGACGAACGAGACCGGAATCGAGGGGACGAACTGCTCGCGACGACGGCCGACGCGCTCGAGGACGCGGGGGTCGGCCGCGATCGGATCTCTCGCTCGGTCGTCGTCGCCGACTCGCCGACGGAGGCGATCCTCGAGGCCGCGGACGAACACGACGCGATCGTCGCGGGCGAGAGTCGACCGTCGATCCGTCGGTACGTCCTTCGAGACCGCGCCGAGCGGATCGCGAAGCGGACGGCCGATCCGGTCCTCGTCGTCCGCGGAGAGTACCTCGAGCCCGCCGACGAGGAGGAGGAACGCGACGCTGCAGCCGAGTAACCGAGTGAGCGTCGAGACGATCCTCACGACGAATCCGATAGCGACGCCGACGACGCGTCTCGAGCGGGAGGGCGAACCACCAGAACCGGGCCGACAGACTCGGCGGCGATCCGCTCGGGTTTCTCGCCGAGCAGGAACGACTGGAGCGACGGGGCGTGCTCGCCCACGACGATCGCGTCGTGCTCCGCCGCGGCTTCCCTGAGCGCGTCAAAGGGCGCGCCGCTGACGGCGTCGAGCGGCCCCTCGCTCACGACGAGCGTCGACGCCGCGTCGATTCCGCGCCTCGAGAGGGTTTCGACGGCCTCCTCGAGCGCCAGTCGGCCGTCGGCCTCCGCGTCGGTCGCGAGGAACAGCGTGACGCCGATCTCGCGGTCGCCGACCAGTTCGACGACGAACTCGAGGATGCGGTCGACGGCGACGTCGCCGGTGAGCGCCACGAAGAGTCGATCGACCGATCCCGCGGCGCCCGTGATGACGTACGCTCGCGACTCCGTCTCGGCGGCGACTCGATCGATCGTCTGGTCCCGATCGTGCGTGAACGCGAGCCGGTAGTCGGCCTCGCGTCCGTCGTCCTCGAACGCCGTCGCCAGGTCGGCGAGCGCGTCGGTCGCCCGCTCGCCGTACTGGAGCCGCGCCTGATCCGGCGGCGTCTGCTCGGGCAGGACGTGGTAGCCGAGGACGGTCACGTCGACCGGCTCGAGCAGGCGGACGAGTCCGGGCGAAACCGATTCGCCCTCGAGCACGGTCAGCGGAACGAGGACGCGCGTCATCACAGCGCCCCCCGTAGCGTCACGTCGCGCGCGTAATAGAAGTACCAGCCGGCGGTCACGGCCATCACCGCGACGCCGGTGATCTGCGAAGCGGGTTGCATGAATCCGATGAGCCCGAAGCTGGCGACCGCCCCCACCGCCGGGACGACCGGATAGCCGGGCGTCCGGAAGGCGGGATCGTACCACTCGGGCTCGTCGCGGCGAAGCGAGACGAGCGCGACGCAGATCAGGCCGTACATGACGAGGTGCAGGAAGGACGCGACCTCCGCGAGCAGCTCCACCTGTCCGGTGGCGACCAACACGAGGATCGGTCCGCCGGCCAACCCGAGCGCGACGTGGGGCGTCCCGTACCTGAGGTTGATTCGACTCGCCCGCCGCGGGAGCAAGGCGTCCCTCGAGACGGCGTAGACCGCCCGCGACGTGCTGAGGATCGAGGCGTTGGCGCTCGAGATCGTCGCGAGCAGGCCGCCGAAGACGATCGCCAACGCGCCGATCGAACCGAGGTAGTGGCGCCCGACTTCGACCATCGCCGTCTCGCCGAGTTCGGCGAGGCGTTCGCTTCCGAACGCGCTCGTCGCGACGAAGATGGTCACCACGTACAGGGTCCCGACGATGAGCACGGAGCCGACCATCGAAAGCGGCAGGTTCCGGCCGGGGTCTCTCATCTCGCCGGCGACGGTCGCGATCTGTGCGAAGCCGAGATAGGAGGTGAACACGAGAGCCGACGTCGTCAACACGGGAAACGCGCCGAACGGGGCGAACCGCTCGGGCGCGGCCGGTTCGCCGACGAGGCCGAGCGCGTCGAGCCCGCCGAAGCCCAGAAAGCACACCAGAATCGAGAGCAACAGCGCGACGATTCCGTTCTGGAGCTTCGCCGCGTTCTCCGTTCCCGTGACGTTCAACACCGTGAACCCGGCGCCGAACAGCAGCGCCAGCGGGATCACCAGTCCGTTGCCGACCGCGATTCCGAGCTCCGCGAGCGTGTCGACGGCGTAATACCCGAACCCGACCAGGTAGAACGCCGTCGCGAACACGAGCCCCAGCCACAGCGACAGTCCGACGACGGTCCCGGCGAACGTCCCGAGTCCGCGCGAGATGAAGTAGTAGCCGCCGCCGCTTTTCGGCATCGCCGTCGCGAGTTCCGACGCCGGCAGCGCCACGAAGAGCGCGATCACCGCCCCGATCGCGAACGAGCCAGCCGCGGCGGGGCCCGCGCGTCCCGCCGCCAAGCCGGGGAAGACGAAGATACCCGCACCGATCATCGTCCCGATACCGATCGCGAGGCCGCCGACGAGTCCGAGCGTCCGCTCGAGTTCGGCGTCGTCGGTCTTCGTCGCCGCTTCGGTTTCGATCGTCGGTTCGATACGCGGCGCTTCGTCGTCGATGTTGGTTCCCTCGCCGACCGCCGGCGCGTCGCGATCCATGGTCGGTCCGTGGTCGCGAGTATCTATGCGACACACCCCCTTGGTACTGGGGGCGGAAGACGACGGCCGACGCCCCCGGCGATCCGTGCGAACGGCGGCCCGCCCGTGGGCTTATTCCCGTCGCCGTGGGAGGGGGCGTATGGTCTCAGACGTCCTCGTGCCGATGGACGGATCGGAGATGAGCGAATACGCGCTCGAGTACGCGATCGACGCGTTTCCGAACGCCGAGATAACCGTTCTCCACGTCGTCGGTGAGCCGTCTCCGATGTGGGGGCGAGCGACGGGTCTCGCGCTCGCCGACGATATCGAGGAGGCGGCCCGCGAGCACGCGGAGACGGTGTTCGAACGGGCACGCGAGATCGTCACCGACGCCGACGACGACGTCGTCCTCCGTACGGAGATCGAATTCGGCCACCCCGTCCGCGCGATCGTCGGTTGCGCCGACGACTACGAGACGGTCGTGATCGGCAGTCACGGCGGGACCGTCGCGGACCGCATCTTCGTCGGCAACGTCGCGGAGAAGGTGTTTCGACGATCACCGGTACCGGTGGTCGTCGTTCGGTGAGTCGGTCGTCGACTGCATCCGGTCGTCGCGTTCCGTTCGACTCGAGGTCGTCTCGGCAAGGGAATCGCGAATGTGCGCGTTTTTAGTATCGGTTCGTATGACTACGGGACGTGAACGCGGAACCGCTGCTTATCGTCGGAATCCTCACCGCGATCTTCGTCGGCTACAACATCGGCGGCTCGACGACGGGACCGGCGTTCGGTCCGGCCGTCGGCGCGAACGTCATCACGAAGGTGATGGCCGCCGGGCTGATGTCGGTCTTCTTCTTTATCGGGGCCTACACCATCGGTCCGCAGGTCGTCACCACGCTCGGCGAGGAGCTCGTCACCGACACCTCGATCTTCACGCTGCGCTCGAACGTCGCCGTCCTCTTCTTCATCGGCGGCGCGCTGTTCGTCGGCAACTACGCCGGCGTCCCGGCCTCGACGTCGATGACCGCCGTCGGCGCCATCGCCGCCCTCGGGCTGGCGACCGGCGAACTCGACTGGTCGGTACTGGGCGAGATCGTCGTCTGGTGGATCGTCGCGCCGATCATCGGCTTCTGGGTGGCCGGCGTCGTCGGCCGGTACTTCTACCCGCGGATCAACGCCTGGGTCGCCATCGAGGGGAGCACGGGCGGCGAGCCGATGATCTCGGTCGACCGGTCCAGTGTCGTGCCGCGTCTCCGGTTCGGGGCCGACGGCGACCGGCGGGAGGTCACCGGCGCGTTCGTCGTCGTCGGCATCGGCTGTCTGATGGGCTTTTCCTCGGGGACGAGCAACATCGCCAACGCGATCGCCCCGATCTACGGCACCGGCGACGTCGACATGGTGACGCTGATCCTGATCGGATCCGCGGCCGTCGCCGTCGGCTGTTTCACCATCGCCCGCCGGACGCTCGACACGCTGGGCAACGACATCACGAACCTGCCGCTGACGGCCGCGATCGTCGTCGCTGTCATCAGTTCGACCATCGTCGTCGGCCTCTCCGCGATCGGCATCCCCGCGAGTTTCGTCGTCATCGCGACGATGAGCATCGTCGGATTGGGCTGGGGACGCGCGACGCGGACGACGACGCTGTCAGACGCCGCTCGCGGCGAAGAGACCCGCGTCTCCGTCGGCGCACTCACCGCCGAAGAGGAGGGCGAACAGTCCCCCGACATCGGCGAGGAGGAGCCCGAAGACATCCCGAAGGCGTCGGACCTCTTCGATCCATCGACGACCGCCCGCGTCATCCTCATGCAAAACGTCGTCCCGATCATCTCGACCGTCGGCGCGTTCATCACGTTCCGATTCGTGCCGATATTCGGCTTCTAGTCGAGACGTTCGACGATCGATCGCAACCGGCACTCTCGAGTCGACGACGCTCCGTCGGCGGTCGGATTCGCCGACGGCTCGCCGTTCGACCCGTTCAGTGTGGTAGCAGACGTGAAAAGCGGCAATCGATGCAGGAACTGAGAGCGTTGGTTGAAACGTTTCCTTTTCTCTCCCTCTTTGTGGACTATTAGTTGCTAAATATGGACATTCTTCCCTTCGAACTTCCAAATTCCGATTCAAAGACAATTTAGGACTGAACAGCAAGCTATACCAGTGCGGGACGTGAATCACCGAGTGATGCCCACGGTAGAATACCTCAACTACGAAGTACTGGACGACCAGGGCTGGGACATGGACGACGACGACCTCTTCGAGCAGGCCGCCGACGCCGGCCTCGACGAGGAGGACTACGGTACCCTCGACGTCGCCGAGGGCGAGTACATCCTCGAGGCCGCCGAGGCGCAGGGCTACGACTGGCCCTTCTCGTGTCGCGCAGGCGCCTGCGCGAACTGCGCGGCCATCGTCTTCGAGGGCGAGATCGACATGGACATGCAGCAGATCCTCTCGGACGAGGAGGTCGAGGAGAAGAACGTCCGCCTGACCTGCATCGGTTCCGCCGAGACCGACGAGGTCAAGATCGTGTACAACGCCAAGCACCTCGACTACCTCCAGAACCGCGTCATTTAAACTAGAAACGGGCCACGTCGTGGCCACAACAACGTTTTTTCGACGTATCTCGCGTCCCGGTTCTCGGTTAGTCCCGACTCTCAGCCGAGTTGCTGTTCGACACCTGCGTCTGGTCTCTGAGGAACTTCCACTCGTGTGAGTCTGCACTCCCGAAGTACAACTCCGCGTCCGAGATTCTGTACGCGACTCGTCCGCGCAGCAGCGTGTGAAAGGCTGAAGCGTTTCCCGCTAACGGACGGCCCATCGCCTCTGTCCGGTAATCACGACTGTCCAATCTGTGGTGACGTGTTCGACTCGAGAAGCGAACTCGAGGACCACTCCTTGGAGGAGCACCGACGCCAGCTCGATCGCAGTTAGTCAGCCCGCGAATTCGAACATCGCGGAGATTGCAGCGGGCAGAAGGCGCACTTTCACTCGGAGGACTGCGAGGAGTTCGACGCCGTCGAGTGACGTGGCGACTCCCTCGCGGCGCGGCCGAGAACGTCGGTCGGGAGTCCCCGCCCGAAGGCCGGGAGAGCCGAAAGGATAACACTCCCCCGCTTCGAGAGCACCACCTGTGACTCTCACTGACGTCGCGACGGCCCCGGATCTCCTGCGGCTCGTCGCCGTTCCGGTCTTCGCCTGGGTCGCCGTCCGCGACATCGAGACCAGGCGCGTCTCGAGCGCCGTCTGGATCCCCCTCTCCCTGCTCGGCGCCGTCCTGCTCGTCTGGGACGGGTGGCTCGCCTGGACGGCCGGCGGGACCGCCTGGACCTACGACTTTCTCCTGCCGACGACGGTGAGCCTGGGGTTCGTCGTCCCCATCGCCTACCTGTTCTGGTGGATCGGCGGGATCGGCGGCGCGGACGCGAAGGCCTTGCTCGTGTTGGCCCTGTTCTTCCCGGTGTACCCGGAGTACGCGGTCGGCTCGTGGACGTTCCCGGTGACGTCCATGCCCGTCGAGGCGTTCGCCTTTACCGTCCTGGTCAACACCGTCTTCATCGGCCTCGCCGCCCCGATCTTCCTCGCCGTCTGCAACGCCGTCGCCGGCCGGTTCGCCGGCGTCATGTTCATCGGCTGGCCAGTCTCGTGGGACGCGATCCCCGAAACCCACGGCCGCCTCCTCGAGACGCCCGACGGCCCCTCCCGGGGCGGGCTCGACCTCGACGCCCTCCGGATGTACCTCCGCTGGCGCGGCCTGACGCTGGCCGACGTCCGCGAGGACCCCGACCGCTACCGCGATCCGGCGACCCTGCCCGTCGAGCCCAATCCCCCGACCGACGGCGCCGTCACCGCCGCGGTTCGCGGCGACGGCGGCGCGACGCTCGAGGGCGAGAGCGAACTCGAGACCGATTCCACCACCGACGGGCTCGAGGTATCGACCGACGACCCGTGGGGCGCCGACGCCTTCCTCGAGGACATCGAGGGCTCGGCCTACGGGACTCGGCCCGCCGAACTACGGGAGGGCCTCGAGGTGCTCGCGACCGAGGAGACGGTCTGGATCTCGCCGGGCACGCCGTTTCTCGTCCCGACGTTCCTCGGCCTGCTGGTCGCGCTGGGCTACGGCAACCTGTTCATCGGACCGCTGTTCTGAGACGCGGACAGTCTCTCTCCGGCCCCGTTCCGATCAATCGACGTGCGGTGGCGCGCGCTGCACCGTGGTGGGCGAGCAGCGAACGTGTTCCCTCGAGTCAACCGAGCATCGGTCGAGGTTCGCTTCAAAATCGAGTCCGAGCCGAAGCGCTCTGCGAATCGTGGCAGCTAGGGGGACCACACCCTCCCCAGCCGATTCGTTCGCTCGCATACTCGCTTACTCATCCCTCGCGCAGTATCGTCGGTCGCCTCACTACCGTTCGGCCGACCGACAGCGCGCGCCGTCGCAGAGAAAATTACTGCCCCGAAGTGTCGGCCCGTCGCTGATACGTCACCAGTGATCGACTCACTGCGCGTACACGAACCGCTCGTACAGCGGCACCAGCGCGGTCCAGAAGACGACGAAGACCGCGCCGACGCCGATGAGGGCGAGCCACGGATCCCCTCGACCCGTCGGGAGTCCGGTGGAGAACAGCGCGAGCGTCCCCAGGAACAGGAACAGACAGACGACCACGCTCCCTAACTCGAGGATCGTGGCGACGGGATGGGCCCGGAACTGGGCGGCGATATCGGCGAGCATACGCGAGAGTGACGGGCGACGATCAAAAACGTCACGGCAATTCGGCGGCGGGATCGGTCGCTGCGCTCTCACCGCCGCGCTCACCGCGGATCTGCGAAGACGGGCCGCAGTCTCAGGCTCGAGACTCGATCGCGTCGGCGATCTCGTCGAGTCGGTCGTCGTCGATGTCTTCCTGGCCGCCGAACATGGCGTGGATCGGCCCGGCGCCGTCGTCGTCGAACCGCGGGACGATGTGACAGTGGACGTGGGGCACTTCTTGACCCGCTTCCTCGCCGTTGTTGAACGCGACCGTCGAGGCGTCGGCGTCGACGCTCTCCTCGACGGCGGGCACCAGCCGGTGGACCGTCGCGTAGAGGTCCTCGGCGACGTCGTCGGGGACGTCGTTCAGCCGCTCGTACTCGTCTTTCGGGATAACCAGCGTGTGCCCCGGCGCCAGCGGATTGGCGTCGAGGAAGGCGATCGTCGTCTCGTCTTCGTACACGACTCGAGCGGGGATCTCCCCCTCGACGATCTGGCTGAAGATCGTACTCATACGCGAGTGTGTGTCGGCCGGCTGTAAGAAGCTTACTCGCCGACCTCGCGGTCGGAATCGCCACCGATCGGCGACCGTCATCGACCGCGAACAGTGTGAACTGGCGTAAAGTCCGGCTAGCTGTGCTTACGTGTCGAGAATCGTGATGGACGATCGGGGCCGTTCAATACCCCGCGCCGTCTCGGTGAGAGTGCCCAGCGGGGGCCTGTCGTATCGCGCCGATGGGGAACCTCGTGCGACATCGCACACCTGTACCGGACCGACACCGTCACGCTGGTCACACCGGGTCGACCGCACGATCGTCGGCGGCCACCACGTCACGAACCCCGACACACCACCGCCGACGGTTTTCGGCGATGCTCCGAACCGACGAGCCGCGACGCCGCGTTCGACCCAGCGGATTCAGCTGACAGTCCCGAATATCTCACAGTCGGTGTAGAACGTTCGTCCATAGTGAACAGTCGACCTACGTAGCGGCGGCAAGCTGCAAGTATTAGTACGTTGTCCACCCTATTCGTGGGTATCATTCGCACGGCGACCGAACGGAACCGCTGTGTCGGCACGCAGACCGCGACGCTACCGCTCGAGACGGGTGCTCGGGTGACTTCGAGATGGTAGCGGTACTGTACGCCATCGAGCGACCGTTCATGCGGAAGACGTTCGAGGCGATCGACCGGCACGTGGACGTCGAATCGGCGTTCGTCCCGGTCAGAGCGGACGCGCGCGGCTGTAGCGACCGCATCGCGGAGATCGAGGTCCGGGATCCCGGCGCGGTCGACGAGAACGTGCGAGCGATCGATCCGGCCGTCGTCGTCTACAATCATCGGTTCGGGATCGAGCGGTTCTCCTTCTACGAGGAGTACCCGCTCGTTCACCTCCGACACGGCGCCTCGATCGGCCGCGGCGAGATTTCCGTGACGACCGGGACGATGCTCGAGCGCGTCGCCGCCGCCCTCGCGCCCGGCGAGCGGTGGGCCAGGGCCTATCGGGCCGCCGCGCCGCCCGACGTGACCGTGGCCGTCGTCGGCCTCCCGGAAGCCGACGCGCTGGTCGACGCGCCGCCGCCCCGCGAGCGCCGGGTGCTGTACGCGCCGACGAACTACATGGTCGGCCGCGGCGCGTACGCGAACACCGCCCGTTCGGTCGTGGAGTGCTTCGCCGGCACCGAGTACGAACTGCTCTTTCGGCCCCATCCGACCGACAGACGCGAGGGGCCGGGGCTGGCCGTCACGCGCGAGTGCAGGGCTCGAATCGCCGAGCTACCGAACGTCGTCTTCGACGAGACCGCGACGCCGACCGAGAGCATGCGGCGGTCCGACGTCCTCGTCTCGGACTACTCGGGGTCGATCGCCGAGTGGCTCCACACCGGACGGCCGCTCGTCCAGCTGACGGACATCGACGCGCCGGACCGCGCGGTTCCGGAGATCGGCGTCACGACGGACGCGATCGATCTCGCGCTCGTCGACGACCTCTACAACAACGGCGAGCCCGCACCCGTCGCCCGCCGTCGCGAGTCGTGGCTCGAGGACCTCGGAATTCCGATGGACGGCCGGGCCGGCGAACGCGCCGCCAGCGAGGTGTTGCGATGCGGGGCGTGATCCTCGCCGCGGGACGGGGCCGGCGGATGCGACCGTACACCGACGACGTTCCGAAGGCCTTCCTCGAGTTCGACGGCCGGACGCTGTACGATCGACAGCGCGACCTGCTCGAGCCGTACGCGGACGGAACGAGCGTCGTACTGGGATACCGTCACGAGACCGTTCTCGAGCGGTACGAGCCCGTCGATCCGATCGTCCTCGAGGGCTGGGACCGGTACGAGAACGCCGCGTCGCTGCTCCTCGCGCTCGAGCGGATCGACGACGATCTGCTGGTGATAAACGGCGACGTCCTCGTCGACGAACGGGAGGTCGGTCGGCTGGCGGGAGCGTTCGACGCCCTCGACGGCCGGCTCAACCTCGTCGGATGCATTCCGGGGCTCCAGAGCGCGGAGACGGCGATTCGGTGGGACGAGACGGGACGCGTCTCGGCGTACGGACTCATCGAGGGTCACCAGCACGCCGGCTTCGGCGTCGTGAGCCGCGAGCACCGAACGGCCGCGATGCGAATCCTGCGCGAACGGCTCCGGGACTGGTACCCCTGCGTCTACCCGCGGACGCCGACGCGGCCGCTGTTGATCCCGGCCGAGCGACACGTGGAGCTCAATCGACCGACCGACCTCGGCCGACTGCGAGCGTGGCTCGCCTCCGATCGGATCCGGTGTGCGTGACCGGCATCGTCGCAGCCGATCGGTGACCGAACGCGGCGGGAGTCCGGAAGCGGCCTTGAGACGGTTCCGCGCCGCTACTCCGTGACCGCGCCGGTCAACGTTCGATACATTCTGGACGATTGTACGGAACGGCGCAGTGGAACCAAAATGTTGATTGCCAGCGGGTGCCGGGACCCGGATAGATGGAGATAATCGGCCATCGCGGCTGTGCGGATCAGTTTCCGGAGAACACCCTCCTCGCGCTCCGCGAAGCCGCTCGTCGGCTGCCGGCGGTCGAAGTCGACGTTCGGCGGTGCGGGTCGGGCGAACTGGTGGTATTTCACGACGAAACCCTCGAGCGCGTCACCGACGCGGACGGCCGCGTCGCGGAGACGCCGTGGACCGAACTCCGCGACCTGACCGTCCTCGAGTCGGGCGAATCGATTCCGCGCCTCGAGACGGTTCTGCGGACCGTCCCGGACGACGTCACCCTGCAACTCGAACTGAAAGAACGGGGGATCGCCTCGGAGACGTTGCAGTTGGCGATGACGGTCGGCGCCGACGTCCGCGTCACGTCGTTTCTCCCCGAGGCGCTGGCCGAGATCGAGACGAACTATCTGGACGTCCCGAACGGCTTGCTCTTCGGCGAGGAACCCGAGGAGAACCTCTCGCGCGCGGTCGAACTCGACTGTACGCACGTCTTCCCGCACTACGACCTCTGCGTCGAAACCGACGTCGTGTCCGCCGCCCGCGATCGCGGGTTCGACGTCATCGCGTGGAAGGCCGCACGGACGACCGACGACGTCCGCGCGCTACACGAGGCCGGCGTCGACGGCGTCACCGCGGATCGGTGGGACGTCGCGCCCGCTTCGCTCCGAGCGAGCGCCGAATCGCAGCGGACGTAGCGGGGCGACGACCGTTCGGCGTCTCCGGTAGCGATGCGAGACCGCGGTCGGGTCGCTACTCGCTGCCCGGACCACACGACTCCTCGAGCGCCTCGCCGATCGCCGCGAGATATTCCTCGGGTTCGTATCCCAGCCGTCCGATCCAGACGTCTTGATACGAAGGGTGCAGGATCGGCAGGAGCGTCGTCTCGAGTCGCTCACAGTCCACCGGTTCGAGGACCGTGTCGATGAAGCCCTCGAGGGTGCGGTCTTCGGCCGCGAGGACGCTCGCCGTCGCGTGTTTCCCGGTCGCGAGGACGACGTCGGGATCGACGGTCTCGATCTCGGTCAGCAGGTGGCCGCGGCAGTTCGTCCGCTCCGCGGGCGTCGGTTCTCGGTTACTCGTGGGGTCTTCGGGATCGGCTGGAAAACACTTCACGGCGTTCGTGTAGTAGGCGTCGTCGCCGTAGCCGACCCGCTCGAGCATCCGGCGGATGCGCCGGCCGGAGTGACGGGAGGTGTAGGCCTTGCCGGTCCAGTTGCCGCCCCGCCAGCGCTCGGCGTCGGGGGTCCCGGGACCGGGGGCCTCCCCGATCACCAGCACGCTGGCGTCGAGCGGTCCCGTCCCCCACGAGATGCACTCGCGGTGCTCGGCGAGCGCCGGACAGCGCTCGCAGTCGGGTTCGACGACGTTTCGGTCGGTCGGATAGGCCGGATCGGTGTCGGAGGGAGACACGTCCGTCAGGTGGGCCGGCGCCGGGTTAGGTTGCTCGGATTCGCGTCCCGGTCGAGCAGACAGATTTACCTTCCCTCGGCGGTTCTCGATAGGTAATGGGAACGGCAATTCCGGAACTCCTCGCAGAACTTCTCCCGATGGTGGCCTACACGATCGCCGCGGGCGTCCTGACAGTCATCGGCTTCGCCGCCGAGTACGCGAGCATGCAACACATCGGCGCGGGCGAGACGACGGTCGCGTTCTGGCTCGCGGCGATCGGCTGCGTCATGCTCTACGCCGGCGTCTACGGCCTCGGCTACCAGAAGGTGCTCGCGCGAGCGTTCGGCATCGAGCAGTAGCGTCACCGACGGTCGATTTTCGCGGCTACGCTTAGGGTGTCGTCAGCGTCCCGGCCGTCTCGAGTTCCGCGGCCGCCAGCGGGACCGATTCCCCTTTACTCTCGGAGTGAGATTGCTCCCGTATGAGCAGATTCGGCGAGGTCGACGACCAGTACGATCCGCACGAACTCGAGGGGCGGATCTTCGACTACTGGGACGACGTCGACGCCTACGAGCAGACGGTCGAGCACCGGTCGGACGGCGAGTCGTTCTTCTTCGTCGACGGGCCGCCGTACACGTCGGGGTCGGCGCACATGGGAACGACCTGGAACAAGTCGCTGAAGGACGTCTACCTGCGGTTCCTGCGGATGCAGGGGTACGACGTCACCGACCGGCCGGGCTACGACATGCACGGCCTTCCCATCGAGACCCGCGTCGAGGAGCGACTCGGTTTCGAGAACAAGAAGGACATCGAGGAGTTCGGCGAGGAGAACTTCATCCAGGAGTGTAAGGACTACGCCGACGAGCAACTCGAGGGGCTCCAGGAGGACTTCCAGGACTTCGGCGTCTGGATGGACTGGGACGACCCCTACCGGACGGTCGAACCGGAGTACATGGAGGCCGCCTGGTGGGGCTTCTCGAAGGCCGCCGACCGCGGGTTAGTCGAGAAGGGCCACCGTTCGATCTCCCAGTGTCCGCGCTGCGAGACCGCGATCGCGAACAACGAGGTCGAGTACGAGGACGTCGAGGACCCCTCCGTCTACGTCAAGTTCGACCTCGCCGAGCGCGAGGGCAAGCTCGTCATCTGGACGACGACGCCGTGGACGATCCCGGCGAACACGTTCGTCGCCGTCGACGAGGCGGGCGACTACGTCGGCGTCCGGGCCGAGAAAGACGGCGAGGAGGAGCTGCTGTACGTCGCCGACGCGAAACACGAGGAGGTCCTCCGGGAGGGCCGCTACGACGACTACGAGGTCGTCGACGAACTGTCCGGCGAGGAGCTGATCGGCTGGTCCTACGAGCACCCGCTCGCCGAGGAGGTGCCCGACCACGTCGACGTCGACGGCGCGCTCGAGGTCTACGCCGCCGACTACGTCGACACCGACGGCGACGGCACCGGGCTGGTCCACTCCGCGCCCGGCCACGGTGAAGTGGACTTCGAGCGGGGCCGCGAGCTCGGCTTCCCGATCTTCTGTCCGGTCGGCAGCGACGGCGTCTACACCGAGGAGGCCGGCACGTACGAGGGCCAGTTCGTCAAGGACGCCGACCCGGAGATCACGGACGACCTCGAGGACAACGGCGCGCTGCTCGCGTCGGGCACCGTCACCCACAGCTACGGCCACTGTTGGCGCTGTGATACGGGGATCCTCCAGATCGTCACCGACCAGTGGTTCATCACGATCACCGACGTCAAGGACGAACTGCTGGACAACATCGAGGACAGCGAGTGGCACCCCGAGTGGGCGCGGGACAACCGCTTCCGCGACTTCGTCGAGGAGGCGCCCGACTGGAACGTCTCGCGCCAGCGCTACTGGGGCATCCCGCTGCCGGTCTGGACGCCCGAGGACCGCGACGACGACGAGGACATGATCGTCGTCGGCGACCGCGAGGAACTCGCCGAACGCGTCGATCAGGACGTCGATCCCGAGGACGTCGACCTCCACAAGGACACGGTCGACGACCTCACCATCACTGAGGACGGGACCACCTACACCCGCGTCCCCGACGTCTTCGACGTCTGGCTCGACTCTTCGGTCGCCTCCTGGGGCACCCTGAACTACCCCGAGGACGACAGCAAATTCGACGAGCTCTGGCCCGCCGACTTCATCCTCGAGGCCCACGACCAGACGCGGGGCTGGTTCTGGTCTCAGCTGGGGATGAGCACCGCCGCGCTCGGCGAGAGCCCGTACCAGGAGGTCCTGATGCACGGCCACGCGCTGATGCCCGACGGCCGCGCGATGAGCAAGTCCAAGGACATCCTGATCGACCCCCACGAGGCCATCGACCGCCACGGCCGGGACGTCATGCGCATGTTCCTGCTGTCGAACAACCCGCAGGGCGAGGACATGCGCTTCGACTGGGACGGGATGCAGACGATGGAGAACCACCTCCGGACGCTGTGGAACGTCTTCCGGTTCCCGCTGCCGTACATGCGCTTAGACGAGTTCGACCCGCAGGAGACCACGCTCGAGGATAGCGCGGAGCGAAGCTCCGCGGACAGTCGAGCGGCGGAGCCGCGAGACGACGTCGATTCGGACCTCGAGCTCATCGACGAGTGGGTGCTCGCCCGCCTCCAGTCCACGAAGGCCGAGATGACCGCGGCCTTCGAGGACCGCCGGCAGGACCGCGCGCTCGACGCGCTCATCGAGTTCGTCGTCGAGGACGTCTCGCGGTTCTACGTCCAGGCCGTCCGCGAGCGCATGTGGGCCGAGGAGGACAGCGGCTCGAAGCGGGCCGCCTACGCGACGATCTATCGGGTCCTCCGGGAGAGCGTCGCCCTGCTCGCGCCGTACGCGCCGTTCATCAGCGAGGAGATCTACGGGACGCTGACCGGCGACGACGGGTTCGACACCGTCCACATGGAAGACTGGCCGGAGGTCGACGAGTACTGGCAGGACGAACAGCTCGAGGACGACGTCGCCATCCTCCGGGCGATCGAGGAGGCCGGCGCGAACGCCCGCCAGCAGGCCGGTCGGAAGCTCCGCTGGCCGGTTCCGCGGGTCGTCGTCGCCGCCGGCGACGAGCGCGTCGTCGAGGCCGTCGAACGCCACACCGACCTGCTCGAGGACCGACTCAACGCCCGCGAGATCGAGCTCGTCTCCGCGGAGGACCGCTGGGAAGAACTCCAGTACAGCGCCGAGGCCGACATGAGCGAACTCGGCCCGGCTTTCGGCGACCGCGCCGGTCAGGTCATGAACGCGCTCAACGAGGCCCGCATCGACGAGCCGAGCCTCGAGGCGATCGAAGAGGCCGTTGCAGACGTGCTCGAAGAGGGCGAATCGATCACCGACGAGATGGTCTCGTTCGTCACCCAGACGCCCGACGGCATCGCCGGCACCGCCTTCGGGCTGAACGGCGACGACCGCGGCGTCGCCTACGTCGACGCCTCGCTGACCGACGACATCGAGAGCGAGGGGTACGCCCGCGAGGTCATCCGCCGCGTCCAGGAGATGCGCAAGGACCTCGACCTCGACGTCGAGGAGCGCATCGCCTTAGACCTCGAGATCAGCGACGACCGCGTGGCCGACCTCGTCGCCGAGCGCGAGGACCTGATCCGCGAGGAGGTCCGCGCCGACGAACTCGGCGAGATCGACGACGGCCACCGCAAGGAGTGGGAGGTCGAGGGCGTGACGATGGAGATCGGGGTCGAACCGCTGGCAGCTGCTGAAGCGTCGGACTGAGACCATACGTTTCCGGAACGGGAGACGAAGTCGACCGTTCCGGTCTTTTTGGTCTCTTGCTGAGCGGAGCGAAGCAAGGTCAGCGAGAGCTTTGCTCTCGGCAGACAGATTTTTACGCGAGAGGTGAGGGAGTGGAACGACCGAACCCGACGCGGAAAAAGGTGGATGCAGAGATCGAAATCGAGCCGCTGGCAACGACTGAAGGGGAACCGGCCACCGATAGTCGATAACCGTGGCTGCAAACCGAACGATAGCTCAAAGAGCCGTTTGAGCCACGAGAGAATATTTGCGCCCCCATCACGTAGCAGTTCTTATGGATCGCCGGACGCTCCTCTCACGTGCAGCGGTTCTTCCGTCTATCGGTTTCGCCGGGTGCCTCGATCGACCGGCGGCTACCGATTCGGACTCTCGATCACTGCCCGCTGCGGTATCGGAACTCGAGTTCGAGCTCACCGATACCGATCTCGATCCGCGGGATGCGCCCGCGATCTCGGTTACCGAGGGAACCGGCGAAGCGACGGTCGAAGGAGCGATCCGGGTCGGGTCGAAGAAGTGTAAGGAAGCGACGCTCGCCGACGTTTCCGCCGACGAATCGGACGGGTCCGTAGAACTCCGCATCAGTCACGCGAAGTCGGACGACCATCCCGACAATCGACTTCTCGGGGGTTCTTGCGATGAGGCGATGAGCGCTGACGGGTACGAGATCACGATGTCAATCGACGAGGAAGTTCGAACGATTACCGTCGTCGAGCGGGATGCGGACGGCAACGAACGAAACGCAGCGATCGAAACCTAACCCCGTTCGCCGGACGACCCGGTCGTACCGCGATTTCACGGCGTGTTCTTCGATCCGAACCAGTCGCGTTCAGTTGACAGTATCCCTGCCACAAAAGTCATGGTGACTGATTTACCAGCCGTAGGTAGTGACATCTCGGGCTACCGTTCTCGTCGTCGTAGCGCTCCTCCTCGGAACCGTTCCGGCCGGCATCGCCGGCGCCGGCGGGGGTCCGACAGCGAGCGATCCGGGATCCGATAGCGTCGGGGCGCTCGAGTCGGCCGCCGTACCGACTGCGACCGCCGAACCGAGCGCCGCAACGAAGACCGACGCCGAGGCGGCCGCGATGGCCGAGGCCGACGACATCCTCCACCGGACGATCGAACTCCGGCACCTGCCCGACCGACCGGACGTGTACGAGGCCGAGTTTACGTTCGATATTCCGGAGCCGATGAGCAGTCTGACGGTCGACCTCGAGGACGAGGCGACGGTCCGGTCGACCGACGGGTTCGAGGCGACCGACGAGGGGACCTACCGGTGGACCGGCGACGGCGAGGCGCCGTCGATCCGGATCCGGCTCCCGGCCGATCAGACGGAAACCGGCGGCCGCGTGGGCTCGAGCCGGAGCGGCTACAGCTTCGTCGATACCGGCGAGTGGGGCGTCGTCCCCGTACCGGGCGTCAGCGTCTCCTACCGGCGGGACGCCGACGTCAGCATCGGAATCGAGGAGACGGTGACCGTCGACGGGCCGGGGGCGACCGGGGGCGATATCGCCGTCTTCGGACCGGTGACCGAGTACGAACGGACCGAAAACGGCGAGACCGTCAGATTGGTCGTCTCCGACGCCGCCGACCTCCGCGAGGACCCCGACGACATCCTCGAGGCGCTCGGCGACGCGAGCGGGCGCCTCTCGATCGCGCCGAGCGACGAAACGGTGTTCGTGGCCGCGGTGCCGAGCGACGCCGACTGGGGCCCGCGGGGACTCCAGTACGGCGAGTCCGACGCGTGGGTCCGCGCCGACGCCCCGCTCTCCGAGGCGTCGAACGTCTGGCTCCACGAGTACGTCCACGTCCACCAGCGCTTCGCCAACGACGAGGTCGCGACCGACGCCTCCTGGCTCGTCGAGGGCGGGGCCGAGTACCACGCCGCGTTGCTCGCCTACGAGCAGGGGCTGATCTCGTACAGCGAGTTCCGCGACCATCTCGAGCGCGGCGAGCAGTCGCCGCACGCCGACGGCGTCCTCGCCGAGCCGGGAACGTGGGGCCACCACCGGACCGACTACGCCAAGGGCGCGCTCGTCTACGGCGAACTCGACCGGCAGCTTCGGGACGCGACTGACGGCGACAGACGGCTCGAGGATATCGTCCGAACGCTGAACGCGCAGGACGAGCGGGTGACGGCGGCCGACTTCCTGACGGCGCTCGAGGAGGCGGGCGGGACGGAACTGCGAGCGAGCGCCGAGCGGTACGCGCACACGAGGGCGACGCCCGATATGTGGAACTACTTCGAGCACGAGGCGACGTTCGGACAGTCCCGCGCCGCGACCGCGTCGGGACTGGGCGAGGAGCCCGTCACGGTCGACGGACGAGAGTGGGGGCGCTGGGATCGCGCGAACCTGTCCGGACTTAGCGCCGACATCGGCGCCGGCGACGTGCTGGCGGTGCCGGCCGGCGAGCGCGTCACGGTGCCGGTTGCACTCGAGAACGGCGACGACCGCGCGGGGACCGCCGACGCGACCCTGCAGGTCGACGGCGACGTCGTCGCGACCGAACGGCGAGTGCTCGAGGCCGGCGAGGCGGCGACGACGGCGCTCGCGTGGACGCCGACGAAGCCCGGGATCTACGACGTTCGCGTCGGGAGCGACCGACTGACCGTCTACGTCCGGTCGACCCCGAGCCTGACCGTCACCGACCTGCGAGCCGAACCCGACGGCGTCGCCCCCGGCGAATCGGTGACGGCGACCGCGACGGTGACGACCGCCGACTCCCTCCCCGCGGCCGGCCGACTCGCGTTCCGGACGGCGTCGGAGACGAAAACTGGAGAGCCGATCGCGCTCGCGCCGGGCGAGACCGGGAGCGTCGCGGCCGAACTGACGTTCGACGAGGGCGGCGACTACGAGATCAGGGCCGGCGAGCGGACGACGACGGTCGCCGTCGGCGGGATCAAATCGACGGTCGAATCGATGCCCGGTTTCGGCGTCGCGGCCGCCGCCGTCGCGTTCGGACTCGCGGTCGCGATCGCGACGGTCGGTCGGCGGCGCTGAGCGTCGGTGTCTCTGGACTGTCGGTACGTCGTCTCGAGAACGGGCGCTCCGAGTCGACGGAACGGTCGCGCAAAATCGTGGCGGCGCGGCGTCGGCGGATCGGTTACAGTTCGTCGGCGATCGCCGGCGCGACCGAGACGGCGCTCACTTCGCGTTCGATCGTATCGGTGCCGTAGATCGTTTCGACGCCCGCGCGGCGGAGCTTCGTCACCGCGTTGCGCGCCAGCAGCGGGTGGACGCAGGTGACGAAGACGCGCCCGACGTCGCGGTCCCGAAGGACGCCGACGGCCTCGCTCATGGTCGAGCCCGTCGCGATGATGTCGTCGGTCACGACGACGTCGCGACCGGTCACGTCGACGTCGCTGGGGGAGATCTCGACCTCGGTGCCGGAGTGGCGGGTCTTCTCGAAGTAGTCCGTCTCGCCGTCGCCGTAGGCGTCCCGGACCGTTTCGGCGAGTTCGATCGCGCCCGCATCGGGCGAGAGGAAGACGGGGTCCGCGAGGTCTGCGGGCAGCGGATCGGCCAGCCGGCCCGCCGCGTCGACGGCGGTCGCCGTCGGTTCGAAGAACTCGCAGATCGCCTCCTCGTGGGGGTTGACGGTCACGACGCGGTCCGTTCCGGTCGAAATCGCGCGAGCGACCGCGCGCGCGGAGACGGGATGGCCCGCCTCGAAGGCCTCGTCTTGGCGGGCGTAGCCCATGTACGGAAGGACGGTGACGACGTCCTCGGCGCCGGCCTCGCGGACGGCGTCCTGCAGCTGGAGCAGTTCGAGGTGGGCGTCGCTCGAGACCGTCGAGCCGACGATAATCGCCCTGTCGTCGTCGAAGTCGGGAGCGGCCGCGAGCAGTTCGCCGTCCGGGAACCGGTCGTACTCGACGGCGGCGAGCGATACCTCGAGTTCGTCCGCGAGGGAGGCGGCCAGCGTCTGGGAGGCCGATCCGCTGACGATCGTAGTCATACTCGAGCAGAGCGGGCGGGAGGTAAACCCGTTTTCGTTCTCGGGTTCGACGCGTCGACGCCCGACCGCGGGGAAGCGGGCGCAGCCGACTACTCGGAGTCGTCGTCCGACGCGGCCCCGCAGTGGCCGGGGTCGGTGTTGCTCGAGTGCGTCATGGTCTCGCCGTCGGTGATGCGGACGAAAATGCTGAGACAGGTCGACTCGTTCCAGTTCGACGGGGTGATGTTCACCGGCTCGCCCTCGTTGAGCCGGGCGGTTACGCGGAACTGCTCTCGGTCGGCCGACCAGTCGTGATCGAAGGAGAGCGTCTCGTCGGCGCCGGGGGATCTGGTCTCCCAGTGCTGGATCTGCCCGTCGTACTCGACGAGGATGTCGAACGTGTGAGACGTATCGTCGAGGTTGTCGACGACGATCGTTCCGGAGACCGACTGGGCGGTCTCGTCGGTTTCACTTTCGGTCTCGTTTTCGTCTCCGTTCTCGTCCCCGTTCTCATCGCCGTTCGCACCGCCGCTTTCATCGCTCCCCAGACAGCCGGCGATCGCACCCGTCAGGCCGGCCCCGGTCGCGGCGAGGAGTCGGCGGCGTTGGATCCCACTCATACGAAATGTTGAAAGTATCCAGGACAGATAAATGTCCGTCAGACGGTCGAACCGCGGTCGTCGACTCGGTACGGACCGGAACCGCTACTCGTCGCCGGGAACGGCGAGCCCCGTCACGCCGCTGACGCCGATCGTTTGCGACCGCCATCGGTTGGCCCCGTCGTCCGGCGTCGCCGAGAGGAAGGTTCCCCGCTCGGTGACGGCGTAGACCGTGCGTCCGTAGCCGATGCCGACGATCGGCGCGCTCGAGCGGTCGTACTCGGTCCACGACTCGTCGTCGGCGTCGTAGGCGTAGACGGCGTCGCCGCCGACCGCGTGGGCGCGAGTCAACTGTCCGCGCTCGCTGTGCGGGTCGGCGGCGACGGTCTCGAACCCGCCCTCGAGGGCCTCCATCCAGCCGTTGCCGAGTTTGTAGAGGCCGTCGGCGGTCGCGGCCAGCGGAACGCCGGCCGCGGAGACGTCCCGCACGTCCGAGAGGCCGGCGTGATCGAGGCGTCCCTCGTGGACGCGATAGACGCCGCTGTCGGTGCCGACGAGGTCGCCGTCGATCGCCCGCACCGCCGCGACGCCGTCGCTCTCGAAGGGCGTCCACTCGCGGGCGCTCCCGGCGTCGCCGAGGCCGATCGAGGGTGACTCGAGGCGGGCGACGTCGCCGTCGGGACCGGCGGCGACCAGCCCGGAACCGTCGGCGCCGACCGCGACGGCGGGCCCGAAGCCGCTGTCGACGACCGTCGCGTCGTCCGCGTCGTCGTCGCGCTCGAGGTCGAGCAGGCGAACGTCCTCGTCGGTCGCGATCGCGACGACGCCGTCCGTCGCCGCGATGTCGCGGGCCGTACAGCGGTCACAGAGGCCGAACTCTCCGACGGTGTCGTCGGCGACGCGGACGCGAACGACGCCGATCGAACTGGCGACGTAGGCCTCGAGGGCCCCGTCGCGGTCGCCGTAGACGCGCTTTTCCTCGATGGAATGCATACGTCCACGGTCGGGGCCGCGCGCCGAAAGCGTTCCGTCTGCTCCGGAATCCCTTTGAGGGGACCCATACGACTAGCGCGTGATGCAAGTGTTCGGATCGAGCGGAACGCGCGGCGTCGCCAACGAAGAGCTGACGCCGGCGTTCGTCCTGCGCGTCGCGAAAGCGGCCGGGACGGCGTGGGGGGTCGACCGGGTCGGTATCGCGCGCGACACGCGATACACCGGACGGATGCTGGCCGACGCGGCCGCGAGCGGACTCGCGAGCACGGGGACGGACGTCGATCGGCTGGGAATCCTGCCCACGCCGGGTGCGCAGGCCTACGCCGAGCGAGAGGGGATCCCCGTCATGGTGATCACGGCCTCGCACAACCCGCCCCAGTACAACGGCGTCAAACTCGTCGGCGGCGACGGAATCGAGCTCGCGATCACGGACTTAGAGGAGATCGAGAACGTGTTGCTCGCGGAGGCGTTCGACGTCGCCTCCTGGGACGAGACCGGCCGCGTCCGGGAAGTCGACGGCGTGCGGGCGACGTACATCGACGAACTGCTCGCGGCGGCCGACTACGAGACCATCGCCGACGCCGAGCTGACGGTCGCGCTCGATCCCGGCCACGGCGCCGGCGCGATCACCAGCCCCGAGTTCCTCCGCGAGCTCGGCTGTCGCGTCGTCACCGTCAACGGCCAGCCCGACGGCCACTTCCCCGGCCGAGATCCCGAACCCGTCCCGGGCAACCTCGATGACCTCGGGGAGCTGGTCCGGGCCACCGACGCCGACGTCGGCATCGCCCACGACGGCGACGCCGATCGGGCCATCTTCTTCGACGAGACCGGCGAGTACGTCGAGGGCGACGCCACCCTCGCCGCGCTCGCCGCCGCCGAACTTGAGCCCGGCGACACGACCGTCTCGGCGGTCAACGTCTCCCAGCGGCTCGTCGACGTCGTCACCGAGGTCGGCGCCGACCTCGAGCTGACGCCGATCGGGTCGACGAACATCATCACCCGGATCGAGGAACTCGAGGCCAACGGCCAGCACGTACCGATCGCGGGCGAGGGCAACGGGGGGATCTTCTTCCCCGACTTCCGGCTCTCGCGGGACGGCGCCTTCACCGCGGCCCGCTTCCTCGAACTCGTCGCCCAACGGCCGGTCAGCGAGATCGTCGCCCCCTACGGCGGCTACGCCAACGTCCGCCACAACGTCGAGTACGAGTCGACGGCCGAACGCGACGCGATGCTAGACGCCGCGGCCAACCACGCTCAGTCGGCCGACGCCGAACTCAACACGCGGGACGGTTACCGGCTGGATTACGGCGACGCGTGGGTGCTCGCCCGCCCCTCCGGCACCGAACCGCTCGTCCGGATCTACGCCGAGGCCCGCAACGGCGACCGCGCCCACGAACTGGCCGACGAGATGTACGAGACGCTGACCGACGCGAAGGCCGAGGCCTGAATCGACTGCCCCTTCTCGTTCGAATCGCTTCCCGGGTCGCGTTTCGCGACGTGCGCGGTGAGTAGAGCGGTATATTAAGTCAGAGATAGTGTATCGTCGCGCACACATTCCGCGCGGACCGCTTGTATCACACCGTGAACGAGGATCGCAGCGTGACCGAATATCGAAAGATGACTTGATGAGAGTCGTTCGCCAATGATCACGTGCCCATCGACTACGCCGAACACGGTGGGATCAGTGCGTGGAGAAGAGCCGTACGACGGGCGACAGGGACGGAATCATGGCCAAACGCGAATCAATAGGCGACCCGAGACGGTCGTTCATGGCGAAAGGGGTCCTCGCGGCAGGGGCGCTGACGCTCGGAGCGACGGCGTTCGGGACAGCCACGGGGAGCGCACAGCGAGAGCAAACGGCGGTCTTCTCGAATAAGTACTATCCCGAAGCGAGCTTCGACGTCGTTTCGCCGCTCCAGACGAGTGCGACGGTCGAGATACTACAAGCGGACGGGGAGCCCGTGCCCGAGATCTCCCAACCTGACGAGTGGACCGGATACATCATTCGCTACGACATCGGCGACGTTCGGGAGGCGGGCATCACGACGTTTCTATTCACGCGCGGACAACGACTGAGCGCCGGTAGCAGGGGTACGATCGGTGAAGACGCGTCAGTGCTGAGTTCCCAGTTGAACCTGCTCAGTACGTCGGTTACCGAAGAGACGGAGACCGGACCGCAACCGCTCGAGGAGGACGAGATCGACGCCTTCGAGGAAGCGATCAGGGACGATGACGACGACCCCGAGAACGGAGGTGAGTAACGATGACACAGGATACCAACGGACGAACGCTCGTCTTCTCGTACGACTACAAACCCGGCTCGGAGTTCGAGACGATCGCACATCTGCAACCGGGGACGACGATACGGCTCCTCCGGACCGTCGACGGGGAGACTGTATCGGAGATCTCGCAACCGGACGAGTACACCGGTCACGTGATCCGGTACGAATCCTCCGGCGGGGCGTTGGAGCCGACGACGATCCTGTTCGTCCGCGAGGGGCGCATCAGTACCGGCGAAAGCGCGTCGTTGGATACCGACGCGTCGATGTTCAGTTCGCGACTGAATCTCCTCGCCACGACGGTCGAGCGGTGATCTCCAACTACTTTTCAGCGACGGGACGAGAACTCAGCCGAGGAACGGACTCGAGAGCACCAGCAGGATCGCGACCACGACGACCGCGCTAGCGCCGACCATCGCCGCGGTCGCCGACCTATCGGGCCGCTCGAGTCCCGCCCTCGAGCCGGCGGCCTCAGCGGTCGTCCGGAGGAGTTTGCCGCCGTCGAGCGGATAGCAGGGGATGCAGTTGAACACGCCGACCAGCAGGTTGAGCCACCAGGTCCAGAAGAGAACGTTCGCCGCGGCGAAGACGCCACCGCCGAGAACCGAGAGCGGCCCCGTCACGGCGTAGGCGTTCGCGACCGACCCGACGAAGCCGCCGAAGTTCGCCGTCGAGAAGCCGTCGATCAGCCCGGCGAAGGGGAGGGCGAACGTCGCGAACCCGCGCTCTACGGGCGACGATCCGAGCCCGTCCGCGACCGGCTGGCCCCGGAGGACGCCGAGGTGTTGTGCGCTCGGATGCGGATCGACGCCGAGGTCGGTCACCGTCGTCCCGCCGGTTCCCGGCACCGTCGTGATGCCGAGGACCGCCTCGCCGTTCCGGTCGCCCAGCGTCACTGCGTACTCCCGGCGCTCGCCGTCGACGACGGCCTCGAGCGAGACGGTCTCACCGGGGGCGGCGTCCGCGAGCGTCTCGCGGAGGTCGTCGCTATCGACGATTCGCTCGCCGTCGAGGCGCGTGACGACGAGCGAACGCGGGTCGCCGTCCGGATCGGGGACGCCGGCGGCCGAAAGCGGGCCGTCGGCGTCGACCGCAGCGACGGCCGCGCCGGCGACGACCGTCGTGGAACCGTCCTCCGCCTCGAGCGTCGCGACCGTGCGGTTCTCGAGGGCCGCGCGGAACTCGCGTTCGGTGTGGACTGGGGTGCCGTCGACCGCTGTGATCGTGTCACCCGGCTCGAGTGCGTTCGGTTCGTCGTCGGTACTCTCGTTTACCACCCCATTCGCCCCCGTTTCCGTTCCCTCGAGCGCGCTGGTGACGACGACCGATCGCTCGAGCGTGACGGTCTCGGCGTCGTCGCGGCCGCCCGCGACCGTCAGTTCGACGCTCCCGTCGGTCGCGTCGAGGGCCGTCCGCAGGTCGTCGGCGTCGTCGATCGGCCGGCCGTCAACGGCGGTGACGACGTCGCCGCGCTCGAGGCCGGCCTGATCGGCCGGCGTTCCGGGGTAGACGCCGCCGACGGCGGCGCCGGAGACGGCGGCGATGGAGGTGGAGACGAGCAGGAACAGGGCGAGGAACGCGACCAGCGCCACCGCGAGGTTGTTCGCGATCCCCGCGGCGTAGATTCGGTTGCGTTCGGCCGTCGAGGCGTCGGCCTCGTCGATGCCGACGAAGGCGCCGAACGGGACGAGGGTGACGAAGATCAGGCCGGCCGACTCGACGGCGACGTCCTCGACGCGAGCGAGCAGGCCGTGGCTGAACTCGTGGACGACGACGGCCACGGCGAGGCCGACGAGGATCGCCGGCGTCGCCGCCAGCGGCAGGAAGTCGTTGACCCCCGGAATCGCCAGCACGTTTCGCGGCTGGTTCACCTGACTGGCGGCCTCCCGCGTCAGCGCGACGTAGGCGGCGAACAGGACCACGGCGGTCATGACGACGAGCAACAGCACCGCGAGGGCGACCCCAGCGCCGGTCCACCGCCGCCAGACGCGCCGGTAGCGCGGGCGGGCCAGCCGGTCGAGCGCGCCGAGCCCGTTTTCCGTCTCGAGGGTGACGACCGGTCCCCAGACGCCGACCCACGCGGGGAGGCGTCCGCGGGACTCGAGCGCCATCGCGACGGCGGTGGCGCCCGCGGCGACGAGACCGACCAGGAGCAGCGTCGTCAGCGCGTCCACCGCCGAACACCTCCGCGCGTCGAGCCGACCGCTCGCGGTTCGATTCTCCCCGCCCGTCTGCCCCCGGCAGCCACCCGCATCGTGTTCGATATCGAGAACGTATCGATACCGTATCAATACCGCGGTCGCGCGGTCGCCGCCGTCGGTCTACGATCGGAGCCGGTTCCCGTACCGCGCGCCGACCCGCTCGGTCGCCAGCAGGAGTTCGTGGGCGACGACGAGCACGACGACGGTGGCGACGATAAACGCCCCCTCGAGGGGAGTCGAGAGCAGGCCGAGCGAGACGATCAGCGTCGTCGCGCAGGCCGGCGGGTGGCGGGTCTCGGTCCAGAGCATGCCGCCGGCGGTCAGCATCGTCGCGACGACGCCGCTCGCGCCGAGTCTGAGCCCATCGAGGGAGCCGGGCTCGGTAACGGCCGTCATGGCGATCCCGCTCGCGAGCAAGTGGTAGACCGCGAGGCCGGCGACGACGCCGATCGCGTGGCCGCCGATCACCCGCCGGGGGGACGTCGCATCGCTGTCCTGGAACAGTGCCAGCACGAACGCGGACGGACCCAGACTCGGGAACAACATCGGGAAGCCGGAGAGCCACGCCAGCACCGCGGTCGTCGAGAGCAGGAGTCCAGTGTGAAGCGTCGTCCCCAGCCGGTCGTCCATGACTCGTCCTTACGTCTTCGCCGGAAAAACACCCGCGATTCGATAAACGGCCGGTTCTCGAGGTCGCCGTCGATCGACAGCGGACGGACGTTCGGTTTTCCGACTGGAACGACGCGGAACGGGTATCGCTGAACGGGGCATCGAATCCGATCCGGCTAGGGAACGATCGTCACCGGCACCGACGCCTGCCGCGTGACGGCCTCGGCGACGCTGCCCAGCAGCATCCGGGAGACGCCCGACCGCCCCTCGCTGCCCATCACGATCTGGTCGACGTCCGCCTCGCGGGCGTGCTCGAGGATCGCCTCGGCCGACGTCCCTTCGATGACGGCCGTCTCGACGGTTCGATCGCGCTCGGCGGCGATCGAACGCACGTCCGCGAAGAAGTCGGGTTCGTCCGCGTCGGCCTCGCCGCCAGTCGTCACCGGCGGTCGGCCGCCGTACCCCGCCTCGAGTTCGTCGACGACGTGAACCACCGCCACCTCGTCGTTCGGAAACACCGACAGCGCGTGCTCGAGGGCCGCGCGGGCCGGCTCGGAGTCGTCCATCGGAACGAGTACGCGTCTGGTCATACCGGCGCTACGACGGCCGGCGCCTTCAGTCGTCGCCTCGAGTCCGGCGTCGGCGACGGTCGGTCCGAGTCGCGGGTGCTCGAACACGCGCGGAGCGAGCACCGTCCGTGCGTACACTTTTCTGCCGCTGTATCGACGGCACTGGCATGAGCGCGGGCGAGTCCGGTCTCGACGAGGACGAACGGATCGACGCGGCGGTGAGTCGGAGCGATCTCGTTCACGAGCGGCTCCGCGAGTCACCGATCAAGCGGTGGGTGTTGCTCGACGGGAACCGATACGCGATCGCGGGACTGTTCTCTCTCGTCGTCTTCGTCGCGTGTGCCGGCATCGGCTTCGCCGGGTACATTCCGGTCACCGATCCCGACACGGCGACGACGCTCGTCGCGGCGATCGTCGGCGGGACCCTCCCGTTCATCACCATCGTGCTCGCGATCAACCAGCTGGTCCTCTCGCAGGAACTGGGCTGGCCGGGCGACCTCTCCGATCGGTTCGAAGAGATGGTGACCTTCCGCCGAGAGATCGAGTCCCTGACGGAAACGCCGGTCAGTCCGGCGGCGCCGGCCGATTTCCTGCAACTCGTCGTCGATACCGTCGTCGAACGGACCGAACGGCTGGAAGCGGTCGCGGAGCAACTCGACGATCCGAACCGCGCTGCGGTTCTCAGGGGGTTCGTCGAAGCGGTCGAGACCGAAGGCGAACTCGTCTCCGCGTCGCTCGAGGGGTCGGACTTCGGGACGTTCGACACGCTGTCGGCGGTGCTCGGCCGCTTCAACGGATCCCACCTGTACGCGGCCCGGCAGCTGCGAACCCACTACGCCGACGCGCTCTCGGACGACGCCCTCGAGACGCTCGACGCGATCGTCGAGTTGCTCGGCCAGCTCGCGATCGCTCGCCAGACGTTCAAGACGCTGTACATGCAGTACGAACTCGCCCACCTCTCGAAAGTGCTGCTGGTCGTCGGCTTTCCGACGCTGCTCGGCGGTGGCATCTTCATGATGACGTACTCGACGATCATCGAGACCGTCGGAACGGCGTCGGTGCTCGTGCTCGTCGTCAGCGGCGTCGTCACCTTCGTCTTCCTCCCGTTTACCGTTCTGCTGGTCTACACGTTCCGGATCGCCTCGATCGCGTCGCGAACCGCCGACTTCGGCCCGTTCGTGCCGCGCGTGGACTTCGACGAAGCGGCCGAACTCGAGGAGGAGCAGGAGTGACTCGATCGGCTATTCGCTCAGTTGCTGCGTTGGAAAGTCAGGGAAACCAGTCGAAACCGAGCGCCCTGCTTTCGTGGCAACAGGGGATCGGCGCGGTCTGTTCCAAGATGGGTCTCCGTTAAGACAGCCACGAGAGAAGTTTTTAACGCGAATCCTGAGCTCGGTCTCCCAGGAACCCGACACCGACGAGTCCAAGGTAGAGTAGATTCGTAAACGCCTCGCTCCCTCCCCAGACGAGGTAACACCCATAGCCGCCACCAATCGCGATAAGGAGAGCTGCTATCGTCGGAACAGTCTGATTTCTGTGTCGGTATCCTGCACTCGCGCCGTATACTACTACCGCAATCTGAATAAGAAACCGGAGGGCCAATACCGATTGTCCATTATCGAAGACTGATCCTAGTAATAGGATGATGACTATGAGTATGTACCCTCTTTTCAGCGTCGACTTCCAGTTTGTGAGATACTTATCGGCCATCATATGAACTCACCTCTACCATGTTATTAAATACAACGTGCTTAGAATAGAATAAAATCTCCCAAAAACCGATGGTAAACGTGCTCGGAGGAGGTATTTCGTTCGATGTCTACTGTTCGTATTGCTAGCCGTCGTGGGGATTATCACCGCTCAAGAGCGCACTACGGCGCTCGGAACGATTCCACCTCGAGCGTCTATTCTTCCAGCAGTAGTGGCTCCAGTCGCAGCCCAGACGTGCGTATCCGGCAACAACTCCGACGAGAACTCGAGCGACAACGATCGAGCGGGGTCAACTAAATCGGATCCTCGACCTCGAGGGCCGCTTCCAGTCGCGCCCGCTCGTCTCGCAGCGACTCGAGTTCGTCGGCGACCCGGCCGTCGGCCAGCCGCTCGCGCTCGGCGGGGGAGAGCCGTGCGACCGCCTGCGCCGCGGTCTGGAGCCGATCGTACTCGAACTCGGGATCGGTCGCGAGCCGCCGGATCGATCGCAGTTTCGCGACGACGTCCTCGCCGGCGACGCGCTCGACGAACGGGCGGCACTCGCGGACCCGGTGGCGGAGCGCGCCCGCCTCGCCCGGCGGCCACGGGATCGTCAGCGGGTCGGCGTCGATCCCGTCGAGGAACGTCTGCTGGGTCGCCACCCGGCGCTTGAGTTCGTCCGCGCTCGAGACGTAGTGCTCGAGTTTCGACCGCGAGTAGTTCGCGTACTCCAGGAGTTCGGGAATCGTGTACTCGCCGGCCGGATCCTCGCGGACGTAGGTCGCGAGGTCGTCGGGGGGCTGCTCGTAGTCGACGAAGGGGTACCAGCGACTCCGCTCGAGCAGGTCGAACACCTCGCGAGCCGACGCCTCGAGGCGGTACTCCTCGAAGGCCGTCTCGATCGCCTCGTTGTAGGCGTCGATCGGCTCGCGGAGTTCCGCGACCGGCGCCTCGAGGTCGGCCTCCCCGAGTTCGACCAGTCGTTCGCGCTCCGAGATTTCGTTGCCGAGTTCCCGCCGGCGCTTCGCGGCGGCGGTTCGGGCCTCGTCGATCGCCTCGCGGGCGGCCTCGCGTTCCTCGAGCAGTTCGGCGTACCGGGCCGCCGGCTCGAGGGCCTCGTGGGCGCGCTCGAAGTCCGACTCGCTGAGGCGGCGCTTGTCGATCGCGTCGAGAGCCTCCTCGAACGCCTCGTAGCCCTTCAGATCGTCGGGTAGCTCCGAAACCAGCGAGTCGAACCGCCCCTCGAGTTCGACGTAGGCCTTGAAGTTCTCTCGGCCGGTGCCCGTCGCTCGATCGACGTACTCCTCGAGCAACTCCGTCGCGTCCCGGTAGGCCTCGGCGGCCTCCGCGACGGCGTCGCCGCCCGCGTCCTCGATCCGCTGGTCGGCCTCCTCGAACCGCCTGCGGGCCCCCTCGAGGGCCTCGAGGGGAGACCGTCCCGCGGACCCGGTTCCGGCGGCGTCGCCGCCGCGATGGGCGCGTTCACTCATGGTCGGTTACTCGTCGCCGTAGACGTCGTCGGGGTCGTAGACCGCTTCGCCGACGTTTTCGCCCTCGATCGTCCGGTAGAAACACGACCGGTGACCGGTGTGGCAGGCCCCGCCCTCCTGCTCGACCAGGTAGAGCAGGGTGTCGGCGTCGCAGTCGACGCGCACCTCCTCGATCTCCTGGACGTGGCCGCTCGTCGCGCCCTTCTCCCAGAGTTCGTCGCGGCTGCGCGAGTAGTAGTGGGCCCGTCCCGTCTCGCGCGTGCGCTCGAGGGCTTCGGGGGAGACGTAGGCGAGCATGAGCACCTCGCCGGACTCCGCGTCCTGTGCCACGGCGGGGACGAGTCCGTCCTCGCCGAAGTCGACCGAAACGTCGTCGTCCATGTACGGGCGGTTGGTTGGAAGGGCGATAGGTCTTTTGCCGCGGCCTCGCCCGCGGCCGCTCGAGAGCGGCGTACCGGAGGACGACGGCGGTAGACTCGAGGGAAACGGGCCGCTGCGGGCGGCCGAACGGCGACGTGCGCACGAGGCGTCCGCCGGAGGTCCCAGCTGTCGATAGCATCACGTCCCGGTACGCTCGAGTACGGTTTCAGAAACGGGGCGGATTCTTACGCCGCGGGAATCGGTCGGAAGCCGCGCTCGCAGTTACTGGGCGCCGCGGACGCGTACCGTCTGCTGGTCCGAATCGTCGGCCGTCTCGACGCGAACGGGGAACTGCTGGTCGGACGCGACCGGCGGCGTCTGGTAGCTCATCGTGAACGTCGTCCGTTCGCCGGCCTCGAGCGACACCGACCGCGATTCGACGGTCGTCGGATCGTGGCCGACCACGAGGTCGACGGTGGCAGAGCCGGCGGCGCCGCCGGTGTTCCGGACCTCGACGGTCCCCTCGAGGTAGCCGCCCGCGTCGACCGGGGAGTTGGTACTACGGATCGAGACCGCGAACGACGCCGCGGCGTCGTCGGCGGACCCGCTATCGTTGCCATCGGACCCGTTATCGTCGTCGGCGGACCCGCTATCGTCGCCGTCGGACCCGCTATCGTCGTCGGCGGACCCGCTATCGTCGCCGTCGGTGTCGTTCTCATCGCTGTCGTTGTCGCCACCGCCGCCGGCCTCGGCCTCGAGTTCGCTGAGACAGTCCTCGGCGTGCGGGTTCGACGTCGTCGGAGCGCCCGCGGCGTAATCGGCCTGTTCGGTCGTCAACGACGTGATCACGGTGCCGACGCCGCCGTAGTCGGGAACCGTGACGACGATCTCGTCGCTCCCCTCGGAGACGCCCGCACCGCCGCCGATCTCGAACGCGACCGTGCCCGAGAAGGGCGCGTCGACGTCGTCGCCGAAGACGACGCCGTCTTCGATCACCGTGTTGCCGAAGAGACCGTCGTCGTCGTAGAATCCCGTGCTCGCGAAGGCGACGTCGCCGTCCGCGAACGATCCGGACACCGTCGCTCGCTCGCAGGATTCGAACGACGTCGTTCGCCCCGACGGATCGTCGGCCTCGTTCTCGTCGCCGTCCGTTTCGTCGGCGTCGTCCCCAGTCGAGTCGTCGGACTCGTCGGGCTCCGAATCGGCCGAGGACTCGTTGCTGTCGTTCTGGCTCCCGTTCCCGTCGGTGCCGGGATCGCTCGAGCGGCTTCCCTCCTCGTTGTCGTTTACGTCGATGTTCGCGTCGTTCGCGCCGTCGCCGTCGGTTCCGTCGTCACCGTCATCGGTCCCGTTCCCGGTGAGACAGCCCGCCATTCCGACGCCGACACTCGTCGCCGCGATGAATTTCCGACGATTCATATCGGGAAGCGCAATATCCCGGCTCATAAAAATGTATGCTACCCGTCATATCCGATCACAATCATCGGGTCGTGAACGTCTCGAGATGGTGAATCGATATCGACCGCCGACGCGGCGGGATACGGTATCGGTACCCGCCGAAAAGAGCGGCGCTCGCGGTTGCATCCGGGAATGGGACAGTCGGACGGACTGAGCGGCGATTCGACCTCCCAACGGGCGTGAGTACGGCGTCCGACGGCACCGACTTGACTGAAGTATGATGGGTTCCCCGTGCGGGGGACGGGCTTGCAAACGTCAGCGCGTCGGGTATCACCCTCGAGGGCTGAACACCGACGATGAGTTCACAGAGACAGCTCGAGAAACCGGTCACCTGTCGCGTCTGCGGAACGGAAAACGATCACTGCTACACGTACTGTCGGAACTGTCTCCAGACGCTTCCCGCGAGAGCGGACGCGAAGCCCTGAGCCGCGAACCGACGACTCCCGGTCGACCGGCTCAGGCCTGGCCGTTCAGCGTGATGTAGTTGAGGCCGATGATGCGCTCGTCGGCCTCGAGTTCCTCGCGGGCTCCGTCGGGGATCTCGCTGTCGACGTTGTAGACGGTCAGCGCCTCGCCGCCGATGGTCTCGCGGGCGTTGAACATGCCGGCGATGTTGACGTCGTGCTCGCCCATCACGGAGCCGATGAGGCCGATGACGCCGGGCTCGTCGGTGTTGCGCGTGACGACCATCTTCCCGTGGGGGATGGCGTCGACGCGGTAGCCGTCGACGCGGACGATCCGCGGGTCGTCGCCGGCGAAGAGGGTGCCGTCGACGGAGACCTCGTCGTCGTCGTTGCTGACGGTCACCGAGATCAGGCTCTGGAAGTCCGCGGCCTGTCGGGTCTTGGACTCGGTGACGTCGACGCCCCGATCCTCCGCGATCTGGGGCGCGTTGACGGCGTTGACCTGCCACTCCAGCGGTTCGAAGACGCCCTTCAGGGCGCTCGCGGTGACGAACTCGACGTCCTCGTCGGCGATGTCGCCCTCGTAGGTGATCTCGACGTCCTCGATGCGACCCTCGAGCAGCTGGGCCGCGACCTTGCCCGCGGTCTCGGCGATGTCGATGTAGGGCTCCAGACGCGGGAACGCGCTCTCGTCGATCGAGGGGGCGTTCAGCGCGTTCGCGACGGGTTCGCCGGCGAGCGCGGCGTTGATCTGGTCGGCCGTCGAGGTGGCGACGTTCTCCTGAGCGGCCTCCGTCGAGGCGCCGAGGTGGGGCGTGACGATGATCTCGTCGTGCTCGAGCAGCGGCGAGTCCGCCGACAGCGGCTCCTCGGCGAAGACGTCGAGCGCGGCGCCGGCGAGGGTGCCGTCCTCGACCTTCGCGGCGAGGGCGTCCTCCTGGATGATGCCGCCGCGGCCGACGTTGACGATGTAGCCGTCCTCGAGGAGGTCGAGTTCCTCTTCGCCGATCATCCCCTCGGTCTCGGGGGTCAGCGGCGTGTGGATCGTCAGGAAGTCGGCACGAGCGAGGCAGTCCTCGAAGTCGACGAGTTCGGCGCCGAGTCGGTCGGCGCGCTCCTCGGAGATGTAGGGGTCGAAGGCGACGATGTCCATGCCCAGCGAGTCGAGCTTCTTGGCGACCTCCTGGCCGACGCGGCCGAGGCCGACGACGCCAAGCGTCTTGCCGTCGAGTTCGGCGCCGAGGTAGTCGCTTTTCGCCCACTCGCCGTTCTTCAGGCGGATGTGGGCCTGCGGGATCGAGCGCGCGGTCGCGAACGTCATCGCGACGGTGTGTTCGGCCGCCGCGCGGACGTTGCCCTCGGGAGCGTTGGCGACGATGACGCCCTCGTCGGTGGCGGCGTCGATGTCGATGTTGTCGACGCCGATACCGGCGCGGCCGACGATCGCGAGCTCCTCGGCGGCCTCGAGCACTTCGGCGGTGACCTCGGTCCCGGAGCGGACGATCATGCCGTTGGCGTCCGATACCGCCTCGAGGAGATCCTCGCCCTCGAGCTCGTAGCCTGTCTCGACCTCGTGGCCGGCGTCTCTGAGTACGTCCAGACCCGCGTCGGCGATCGGATCCGTGACCAGTACTTTCATGCGCGAGACAATCGTGCGCAGCACGTAAACCCTTCCGTTGTTGCCAACGGGGGCAAAAACTACCGCTTCGACGAGACCGACTCGCGGGACGGTTCAGTAGCCGGACAGTCGCATCGTCGCCTGCGTTTCGAATGACGTGGTCCCGGTCGGGTGGGGGAGTCGCGCCGTCGCGGCCTCCAGCAGGAGCCAGGCGACGACGCGTTCGCCCTGGATCGGCTCGTCGCCGATGTACTGCGCCGGATGGACGAACGCGGTTTCGATCTCCCGGTTCTCGAGTCGCTGGGCGCCCGGTATCTCCCCGGCGCTGCGGCGGACGACGACGACCTCCATGCCGTCCTCGAGCGGAACGCCGATCGTTTCCGGGCCCTCGGGGTTGGAAAACCGGACGGCCGTCCCGGGCTCGCCGACCAGGTAGAACTCCGTTTCCGGCGTCGTCCACTCGGCGCCGTCGGAGCGTTCGATCGCGACGCCGTCGGTGGTCCCGGGGGTGACGTCCATCGCAACCGTTGCGATCGAGTGATGGGGAACGCCGTTCTCGCTCGCGTCGCCGTCGACGACGGCGCCCGGATCGGCCTCGACATCCGTTTCGGCGTCTGCAGACACTCCGTCAGCTATCGTGGCCGCATATTCGGTACCGAACCCCGGTCCCTGGCGGCGCCAGATCGGAACGACCGTCCCGTCCTCCCAGAACTCCGTGGCGAGTTCGTGACTGGACTGCCCGAACCGGTAGCCCGAGCGGTGGTCCCGACCCTCGGCGCCTCGAGCGCCGGTCTGATAGTGGGCTCTGAACCGGAATCCGGCCGGTCGGTCCGCGCCCCCGGGATAGGTCACGGTACCGAGCAGTCCCGGTCCGCCGACTCCGACGCTGTGGACGTCCCAGACCAGTACGTCGCCGCTGAACGCGGACTCGCCGTCCGGAAAGAACCACTCCAGCGTGTTCTCGCCGTCGCGTTCCGGGAGGCCGTAGCCGCTGAAAGTCACGGGTGACTCGAGGCTCGCGAACACCGGGCGCTCCCGAAACTCGGCGGCGATCTCGACGCCGTGGGCTCCCGAGTCGTCCCACCCGATTCGCCACCCGTCCCGATCGAACGGCTCCGGCGGGTCCTCGATCCGGTGGCCGCCGTCGACCGCGGTGTACCACGGTCGCCGCTCGAGCGGGACCGACGGAACGGTTCCGAGGACGGTGTCGTCCGCCGGCACGATGGTCGCCGCCAGTTCGTGCGGCGGAACCTCGACGAACCGTTCGACTCGCGTCACGTCACTCACGTCTCCGACGTCGTCGTTCCGCACGTCGAGATCGACGACCACGGCGGTGATCGCTTCGCCCTCGTCGACGAACAGGACGATCGGGATCACGCCGCCGCGTTCGATCTCGCCGGTCGCGGTGATCGATTCGGCGACCGGCAGCGACGGAAACCAGTCGTTGCCGTCGGCGTACTCCTGTACGCGGGCGTCTTCGAGGATCCGTCGGAGCCGCGCTTCCTCGAGCCCCGCGTCGTCCGCCTCCCAGGCCCGCCACGAGACGTCCTGCGGGTCAGTGATCGTCAGCGCGGCGAGGGAGTCGGTCCGGCGATCGACGAGTCCGTACGCGATCCGTCTGTCGACGGCCGTGACGTCGACGACCCCCTCGTCGAGACCGCCTTCGATTTCGACGTCCGGACTGCCCTGCACGCTGACCGCGTCGAGGGAGTTCGTGTACGGATCGTACGCCTCGTAACTCGAGCGCATGTCCTCGGCGACCGCGTGGACCTCCGGATCGGAGAGGAGCACCTCGAGTGCGCGCCGCTTCCGGTAGGTGTAGAGCGTGTGGATGATCTCGGCGTCGAAATCCCGAGTCGAAACGAGTCGAGCGTCGGGGAACTCGCCGCCATCGTCCTGGGCCGACGAGATCCCGCCGATCGCCAGCAGCCCCGCGCTGCCGGCTGCCGTCGCCACGAATCGTCGACGGGACACGCCTCGAGGGTGCGGTCGGTTGACATTGCTATCCAGTACCATGCTCCGGCGCAGTTGGATGACTGGCTGGATAAATGATGCTACCGTTCGAAACGCAGCGTCCGATTGCGCCGTCCGGATCGAGCGGTGATCGCGAACCACCCGGCGACCGGTCCGCACCGGCGCTCGGCCGGTTCACTCGTCGCCCGTCTGTCGAGATTCCGGACGATCTGGCCGCGGCGCGGATCGACGAAGCGGAACCGTTCGGTCGGAAGGTGACGATTTCCGTTACAGTCGCGACCGCGAGTCGGTGCGTATTCGATGACGGACAGGAACGGATCGATCCGGCCGAACGATCTCGCTCGAGACGCGGACCGTTGCGAGATCAATCGCCGCATATCGCTGTATTTCGGCGCGTAGAATATCGTTGATCGCGAGCCTGCGTCCGTTCAACGGGCTGTCACCCGCGGCAGTAACTATTTCCTCGAACGGACGACGCAATCAGCTGTTTGCTCGCGCGAGGCGATCGTTACCCGGGCCTGTCAGAACCAGCTATCCGACAGATTGGACCAAAAAACTCCTTTATATTCCAGATCCATCATACGAACAATAGCGTTAGACGTACCAGATTACCGGATACTGTCGAAACAACCACTGAATACTGCTACTCATATTAAATTGATGGATACTAGAAGGAACGGTCGGCGGCGTTTATCTGGCAACTCGGGCAAGGATTGTGCGCCCACGAGGGCGTGAGAGCAAAAATGAGTGAACAAGACACGACAGGCGACTCGAGGCGATCGTTCATGGCGAAGGGTGCACTCGCGACGGGTGCGCTGACGCTCGGAACGGGCGCCTTCGGGACGGCCACAGTCGGAGCACAGGGAGACCAAGTAGCGGTCTTCGCGAACAATTACTATCCCGGCGGGAACTTCGACGTCATCGCGCCGCTTCAGACGAGCACGACCGTCGAGATACTGCAGCTAGAGGGGGAGACCATTCCGGAGATCTCCCAGCCCGACGAGTGGTCCGGTCACATCATCCGATACGACATCGGCCAGCAGTCGGGGATCACGACGTTCCTGTTCGTGCGCGGCCAGAGCCTGAGCTCCGATGACAGCGGGACGATGGGTGAGGAGGCTTCGGTGCTGAGTTCCGATCTGAACCTCCTCAACACGACGCTGGGAAGCACTGGAGCTACGACCGATACCGACACGACCGAGGACACCGGGGACGTCGTCCAAGAGGAGAACGGCGACGTGATCCAAGAGGAGAACGGCAACGTCACGGAAGAGGAGCCCACCACGACCGGAAACGACACGACCGCCGATATGGGAGGTGACTGACAATGGTGCAAGACGACGGCGACGGACAAATACTGGTCTTCACGTACGATTACGAAGCCGGCGAGGACTTCGAGGTCATCTCGCAGCTCGAAACGAGCACGACGGTGCAGATCCTCCAGACCGCCGACGGCGAGGCCGTTCCGGAGATTTCCCAGCCCGACGAGTACGTCGGCCACGTCGTGCGGTACCAGGTCGACGGCGGTCCGGTGAGTCCCACGACGCTCATGTTCATCCGCGGCGGGACCATCAGTAGCGGCGAGAGCGCGACGCTCGGCGAAGAAGCGACGATGTTCAGCCCGACGCTGAACCTCCTCTCGACCGACGTCTCGTAGCGCTTCCGTCGCGTACTCCTCCGTCGATTATTTTTGATCGGGTTCGGGAAGCGGGTCCGGATCGACGCCGGTGGACGAACGACCGACAGAGACCGCCACTACCACACCGTCACATGACCGCCGAACGGAGTCAGAATCAGTCGAACGAGTCGTCGGCCGCAGCGGGCGAGTCGTCGAACGCATCGAAAGCGCGGATCGGCACCGCCAGTATCGTCGTCGTCGGTACGTCCGCCTCGATCGAAGCCACCGACGTCGAGACCGAGTCGTCCGAGGCGGACGCGCAGTCCGAAGACCGTCATCTCGTGCTGGTATCGCTCGACGACTACCGGCCGGGGTTGACCGTTCGCCTCGTCGATCGGCTGCCGGCGACGACCGTCGTTCGGCTTCTTCGAACGCCCGACGGCGAAACGGTGCCGGTCCTCACGCAACCCGACGAGTACGCGGGCTACGTCGCTCGCTCGACGCTCGAGGGCGGGGCGGTCGGAACCACGACCCACCTCTTCGCGCGCGAGCAACTCGAGACGGACGCGGAGTACGAACTCGTCGGCGACGCGCAGGTGTTCAGCACGCGGCTGAACCTGTTTCGGGTGACCGCCCGTCGCGTCGGCGAGGAGTAACGCGACGGGGAGCGCCCGCCGGCGGCCCGATCGAACCGTCGTCCGAGCGATCGGCTACCGGCGCCGACCGGCGGGCCGTCGCCGCCGATGACGTTCGAACGAACAACTATATGTGCGTCTCGTGTCACATTCTGCTAATGGCACGACTCGAGCGGCTCAGGGTCTATCCGATCAAGGGACTCGACGGTATCGAACTCGAGACCGCCGAACTCCTCGAGGGCGGCACGCTCGCGTCCGATCGGGAGTTCGCCCTCTTCGACGCGGACGGCGAGGTGCTCAACGGGAAGCGGACGGATCGGGTCCACGACCTGCGGACCGATTTCGATCCGGAACGGACCGAACTCTCGGTCGAAGCGCCCGACGGCGAACGGGTCCGGTTCGACCTCGAGACGGAAACCGGCCGCGACCGCGCCGAAGAGTGGTTCGGCGACTTCTTCGAGGAAGACCTGACCCTCGAGCGCGACCGGTCGCTGGGCTACGTCGACCGCCGCGAGATGGGGCCGTCGGTGATCAGCACCGCCACGCTCGAGACCGTCGCCGACTGGTTCGAAGACGAGGGAATGACCGTCGAGGGGGCCCGCCGGCGCCTCCGCGCGAACGTCGAGATCGGCGGCGTCGAGCCGTTCTGGGAGGACCGCTTCGTCGGCGAGGACGCTCCGGCCTTCGAGGTCGACGGCGTCCGGTTCGCGGGCGTCACCCCCTGCGGTCGCTGCGTCGTCCCCCGACGGGATCCCGAGTCCGGCGAGCCGATCGAGGCGTTCCAGCAGCGATTCGTCGAGAAACGCGAGGAAACGTTCCCCGACTGGGCCGACGCGGACGCCTTCGACCACTACTACACGGTGATGCTCATCTCTCGAGTGCCGGAAGCCGACCGCGGCGAAACGCTTCGCGTCGGGGATCCCGTGCGCGTCGTGGAAACCTAGTCACCGTCCACTTCGGAGACGGCGCCTCCGATCCCGTCCGCGCATCCGGACCTCCCCTCTCGAGCGACTCGGCTCCTCGGGGAGTTCAGAGCGTGATCAACGCGGCGCCGACGACGATCAACGCCGCGCCCGCGACGACGCCCTTCGTCACTCGCTCGATGTCCCGCAGGAGGACGGCGGCGAACACCAGCGTGAAGAAGGGCGCGGTCGCCACCAGCGGGTCGACGAGCGCGATTCGACCGCTTTCGAGGCCGAGCGCGGTCATCAGCGACAGCATCGCGACGGCCGTCAGGAGGCCGCTGCCGGTAAAGTAGCGGTACGATTCCCGCGGACGCTCGAGCGCATCGCGACCGCCGACGGCGAAGACGTAGGCCACCAGCGCGACCAGCCCGGCCGTCTCGTTGAGCGCCACCGCTTCGAGCGCCGAGAGCGGCGTCTCGAGCATCCCGTACCGGCGCGCGACGTTCGCGACGGCGAAGGTCGCGGCGGCGGCGATCGGCCACAGCAGGTCCCGGGGCGTCCAGCCGCTCAGATCGCCGCCTCTCGAGGCGGTCAACAGGGCGAGGCCGGCCACGAGGACGACGATTCCGACGCCGGTCACCGGGCCCAGCGGTTCGCTCAGCCAGGTCAGCGCGAGGAGGGTCGCGAACAGCGGTCGGGTGCTGAGAATAGCGCTGTTGAGGCTCGCCCCGACCCTGTCGACGCCGACGAAGATCGCGATCCGGCCGACGGCGGTGCCGACGACGCCCGCGAAGGCGAAGACGGCCAGGATCTCGAGGGTCAGTTCCGAGAACGCCGACCGTCCGTGGAGCGCGGCGATGACCAGCCAGTAGATCCCCGAGTCGACGAGGGCGACGACCAGCGACGCCTGCACCGAGTCGCCGCCGGCGGCCATGCCGCGCTTGTCGAAGATCGGAGTGAACCCCCAGAGGATCGCCGGGACGAGCGCGAGCGCGAGGACCTCGAGAGTGGTGTTCGTCGTCATCGGCTCGGCTCACCCGGTCGTAGTCGCGTCATCGAGGGGTTCGAACTGGGAGGGGACGACGGGAGAGCGTTGCGGTGGCGGGCGACCGTTCGGAGGACCGTCGGGGAGCCGCGGCGAAACCTGAACTGGTTTATCCGGGGGCCGACAATCGGCGGGCGATGACAGTCGTCGCTTTCGACTTCGACGGGACGCTTTCGGACTCCGAGATGACCGTGTTGCTCGGCGATCGCCGCGACGTCGCCGACGAAATGGCCGAGATCACCGAGCGCTCGATGAACGACGAGATCGACTACGCCGAGAGCCTCCGCAAGCGCGCGGCGCTCCTCGAGAGCCTGCCGGAAGCCGATGCCGAGGCGGCCTTCGGTCAGGTCGAACTCCGGGCGGGCGCCGCCGACCTCATCGCCGAACTGAACGACGCCGGTATCACCACCGCGATCCTCACCGGCGGCTTCGAACGCGGCGTCGCCGCCGCGCTCGAGCGCGAGGACGTCGCCGTCGACCACATCGTCTCGAACCGACTCCCGATGCGGGACGGCGAACTCACGGGCGCCGTCGAGGGGCCGCTCATCGAGGGCACCAAGGACGACGCGCTCGAGGCCCTCGCCGACGACGTCGGCGCCGACCTCGAAGACACCGTCGCGGTCGGCGACGGCGCCAACGACCTGCCGATGCTGGAAGTCGCCGGCCTCGCGGTCGGCTTCGAGCCGAAACCGGCCGTCGAACCCCACTGCGACGTCGTCGTAACCTCGATGGCCGAGGCCCGCGAGGTCCTCCTCGAGGAAGGCGTCCTCTCGGAGCGCGGCGAGTAACGGCTCGTTTCTCCGATTTCGACCGCGTCGCTCGGACGACTACGCCTCATTACCAGGTCGTATTACTCGAGAGCGACCGCTGAGTCGACCGAATTCAACACTATCGATCATGCCGGTATCGGACCCGAGCGCGAACAATCACGGATCGACGAATGTCCACCATAACGGCCGATTTCAATACCGAGAGGGTTTTAACTCGCGATCGAGTAAGTACTTGTATGATGTGGCAAGACTTCATCTTCATGATTGGAAGCGGGCTCTCGATCATCTTCCTGGCGCCGACCCTCCGCGACGCCAGCGCTCGCGTTCCCCTCGGAACGAGCCTCCCCTCGATGGCGATCGGGTTCGTCTACGGCGTGACCTTCCTCAGCCTCGGCATGTCGAACTCCGCGATGGGGTCGCTCGCGGCCGGCACGATGTGGGCCCTGATCGCGATGATCCGCTCGCCGACCGGGATGAGCATCACGGGTCGGCTCCTCCGACTCGAGAGCCCCGTCCTCTTCGCGAGCGATCTCCGGCGCTGGCTCACCGGCTCCTCGACGTCGAACCCCAGCCAGTTCGTCCCGTCGGACGCTGATCACCAGTACCGCTCGTCGACCGACGGCTCCGCCGACTAATTCCTTCGCTGTTTACACGATTCCGTCGGGCGTCTGACGACGAGTGTACCGCACCCGAAGAAGCGTATCGATCGATTCGAAGCTGCGCCTCGTCGATTCCGAAACGCTGCGGTCGCGATCCTACAGCTGATCGACCTTCGCCGTCAGTTTCTCGAGCGCGTCCTCTCGCCGAGCGGCGACGCCGCCGAGCGCTCCGAGGACGACCGGCACGATGAGACCGGCGTAGAGGATCGCGTCAGTGATCGACGGTCCGAACTCGATCTCGGAGGTGACGTGGCCTTCCGAGCCGAGGTAATCGGCGGCCTCGAGGCCCGGCACGGCGCCGGCGCTGAACTCGCCGCCGACGAGTGCCTCGACGGCGGGGCCCTCGGAGAAGGTGTGCGTCATCACGAGCGCGGCCAGCAGCGCGAACGCGAAGTACGGAACGGCGACGGTTGCGCCGGCTTTCGCCGCCTCGACGGCGTCGTCGGCCGCCGTGTGCCGGGCGACCGCGTAGCCGGCCGCGGCGACCCCGCCGACCGTCACGAGAAACAGGAACAGCGTCGACATCGAGAACGCGCCGCTGACGGACGCGGCGCCGTGGTTCGGAACGCCGCCGAGCGACGCCACTTCGCCTTCGGCCTCGAACCCGGTGCCGAACGTGCTGAGATAGCTCCAGCCCGCGGCCTTCCAGGAGGCGACCATCTCCGTGACTACGAGCGAGGCGTCCTCGCCCTCGCCGACCATGCCGGCGGCGGGCGTGGATCGGGCCGTCGCGATGGCCGTCAGGAACAGGTGGGAGAGGTACGTCGCGATCAGGGTGATCGCCCCGAACACCGCCCCCTGTTTGATCGGCAGCTCGCTGCCGCCGGCGTTGGCTCGTTCGACCGCCGGCTGCTGTGCCGACCGGTCGTCCGTCTGTTCGTCCTCGTACTCGAGTTGCCTCTCGTCTGCCATCGGCGACACATCAAACAGAGAGATATTATAAGTTACGGCACTGTAGTAGCAGATATCAATATCTGAGCTGGATAAACGGCGCGTATCGGTGAATTAACTGACTACCGCGCCGAACGTATCACTCAGAAAATAGGCTCGTGTGAACCGGCGCGAACGACTCGGACTCGACCGGCTCGTCCTCGCCGGCGGTGTCGGTGATCGCCCGTCCGGCGAGGCCGGTCTCGAGCAGGTCCGACAGCGGCGGCCCGACCTTCTCGGGCTCGACGAGGAAGGCGTCGTGGCCGTGGTCGGACTCGACGACGTGGTGGGCGACGTCGACGCTCGACTCGCGGGCGGCCTCGGCCAGCGCCTCGGCCTGCTCGGTGGTGAAGTGCCAGTCGCCGGTAAAGGAGAGCAAGAGGAGTTCCCCCTCGAACGCCGCCAGCGCGTCGGCGTCGGACTCGTAGCCCGCCGAGAGATCGAAGTCGTCCATCGCGCGGGTCATGTAGAGGTAGCTGTTGGCGTCGAACCGATCGACGAACTTCTCGGCCTGATAGTCGAGATAGGACTCGACCTCCCGGTAGGGGAAGAAGGCGGCCGCGGGGTCGGGCTGCTCCTCGCGGACGGTCTCCCGGCCCGCCGAGCGCCGGCCGAACTTGCGGCTCATCGAGGCCTTCGAGAGGTACATGATGTGACCGATCTGGCGCGCTCGAGCCAGCCCGTCCTCGGGCTCGGGGCCGTCGTAGTAGTGGCCGCCGTTCCAGTTCGGATCGCTGGTGATCGCCCGCCGGGCGACCGTATCGAGCGCGAGACACTGCGGATCGAGACGAGCGGCCGAAGCGACGACGCCGGCCCGCTCGACGTCGTCCGGGTACCGGCGCAGCCAGTCGAGGACGTTCATCCCGCCGACGCTGCCGCCGACGACCGCGCGGAGCCGGCCGACGCCGAGTTCGTCGAGCAACTTGCGCTGGGACCGGGTCCAGTCGCCGACCGTGACCGGCGGGAAGTCGGTCCCGTAGGGCTCGCCCGTCTCGGGGTTCTCGCTGGACGGCCCGGTCGTCCCGTAACACGACCCGGGCGCGTTCGCACAGACCACGTAGTACTCGCTGGTGTCGATGGCCTTCCCGGGGCCGACGACGTCGCCCCACCAGGCGCGGGCCTGACCGGCGGTGTCGCCGCCCGAGTCGGGACGCCGTGCGACGTGGGAACTCCCGGTGAGCGCGTGGCAGATCAGCACCGCGTTGTCGCCCGTAAACTCGCCGTAGGTCTCGTAGGCTACCTCGAGGTTCGGGATCGATTCCCCGGAGAGGAACTGGAACTCGCCGAGGTCGATCGTGTCTTTGGTCGTCATAGCTGTGAGTTGGTGGAATCAGGGTGTCGGTGTCAGTCGCTCGCGGCCTCGATGGCCTGCTCGAGGTCGGCCAGGATGTCCGCGGGGTCCTCGATCCCGACCGACATCCGGACGAGGTCGTCGGTGACGCCGGCTTCCTCCCGCTCCTCGGAGGTCAACTGGCCGTGGGTCGTGCTCGCGGGGTGGATGACGAGCGTCTTCGCGTCGCCGATGTTCGCGAGGAACTGCGCGACCTCGACGTTCTCGCAGAAGGTCTTGCCCGCCTCGAAGCCGCCCTCGAGGCCGAACGCGACCATGCCGCCGAAGTCCGCGAGATACTGTCGGGCGTTGTCGTGGGTCGGATGGTTCTCGAGACCCGGATGGGTGACCCAGGCGACGTCCTCGTGGTCGGCCAGGTACTCCGCGACGACCTGGGCGTTCTCGCAGTGTTTCTCGACGCGCAGCGGCATCGACTCGAGGCCCTGCAGGGTCTGCCACGCGTCGAACGGCGACTGCTGGTTCCCCAGGCTGCGCAGCGAGCGGTAGCGCGCCGTCGCGGCGAAGGGGGCTTCGGGGAAGTCCCGCGAGAAGTCGACGTCGTGGTAGGCGTGGTTCGGGCCCGCGATCTCGTCGTAGCCGTGCTCGCCCCACGGGAACGAGCCGCCGTCGACGAGGACGCCGCCGACGGTCGTGCCGGAGCCGTGGAGCCACTTGGTCGTCGACTCCCAGACGACGTCGGCGCCGTGCTCGAGCGGGCGACAGAGCGCCGGCGTCGCGAAGGTGTTGTCCACCACGAGCGGGACGCCGTTCTCGTGGGCGATCTCGGCGACGCGCTCGAAGTCCGGCGTCACCAGCGACGGGTTGCCGATCGTCTCGACGTGGACGAACGCGGTGTCCTCGTCGATGGCGTCGTCGTAGGCGTCGTACTCGAGGGTGGGGACGAACGTCGTCTCGATGTTCCTGCGGGAGGCGGTCTTCGAGAAGTAGGCCGTCGTGCCGCCGTAGGTGTCGGTCGAACAGACCACGTTGTCGCCCGCCTCGGCGAGGATCAGCGTGGCGGAATCCAGCGCGGCCATCCCGCTGGCCGTCGCGACCGCGTCCGCGCCGCCCTCGAGCGAGGCGAGGCGTTTCTCGAGGGTGCGAACGGTCGGGTTCGCGATGCGAGAGTAGATGTAGCCGTCGTCCTCCAGGGCGTAGCGGTCGGCGGCGGTGTCGGCGTCGTCGAAGACGTAGGAGGTCGTCTGGAAGATCGGCGGGGCCATCGCTCCCGTCTCCGGATCGGGCGATTGGCCGGCGTGGACGCTTCGTGTCCCGAGACCGCGCTCGGGACGCTCCGATTCGTCGGCGGTCCCGTCGCTCGCGTCGTCGCTCATGTTTCGTATGCATACTACTGCAGAGACATATGCGTCTCAGTAACGGCAAAAACCGCAGCCGATTCAGTGGTATTCACACGCACGAACTTCTTCCGCCTCGGGTTCGCTCGCTTCGCTCCTCACCGCTCGGCGCAAAAACGTCCTCAGAAATCTTCGATTTCTGATGGGCCCCCGAGAGCGTCGCTCTCGCGGACTTCGATGAAAAAGGGCCGCCTCCGCGGGCTTCGCCCGCTCCGGCGGTGTCGTTCGAAAGAGCGCAGAGCGCTCTTTCGTGACTGAGCGAATCGGAGATTCGCGAGGTCGTCGGCGCTTCGCGCCGACTGCTCGAGGGACCTCCGGTTCCTCGCTGTCCGCGAAGCCGAAGGCTTCGCTTGACGCCGAGAGAGCAACGCTCTCTCGTAGCAAACTGCTCGCTGCGCTCGCAGATGCTCACACGGCGTGAGAGTTCGAAGCGCGAAACTACGAGTGCTCGAGCCACCTCACCTTGCAGGGCCAACAACTACCATCGCACGTGGCCGAGAGCCGATCGTGCAGACAGTATTCCACCTGATCGCCGACGACCCGGACCAGCGACAGACCGCCCTCACCATCGCCGAGAACCTCACGGAGGACGACTCCGTCGAGATCGACGACATCGCCATCGTCGCGCAGGCCGAGGGGATCGAACCGCTGACGGCCGGCGGCGACGGCAGCAACATGGTCGAAGAACTGCTCGAGACCGGCATCGCGGTCAAGGCTTGTGGCAACACCCTCGAACTGAAGGACCTCGCGGAGTCCGACCTCGTCGACGGCGTCGAGACCGTCCCCTCCGGCGGCGGGGAACTGACCCGGCTGCAGGACGAGGGGTACGCCTACATTCGGCCGTAGGCGACGCGGTGCGCTTCGCTCGTGCGCGCCCGTAGCGATCGTTTCCGGACGAGATCGCAGTACGTTCGTCGTTCGACCGATCCGCGTCAGCGCGGAACGGTCCCGCTCATCAGATAATAGTCGTGGCGGGGCTCTCGACCCCACAGCGTCGAGTCCTGCAGCGGTTCGTACGTGACGTCCCGAAGGCCCACCTCGAGGAGCACCTCGCGCAGTTCGTCCGGGGGTCGGCCGTCGTACAGCGGGAGGTCGTCGTGAATCACTTCATACTCGTCCCACGGTTCGTCGTGGTCCCAGTAGCCCTCGACGAGGAGGATCCGACCGCCCGGCTCGACCACTCGCTGCCACTCTCGAATCGCCGCCGCGGGATTCGGAAGCGTCCAGACGAGATGTCGTGCCGTGAGGAGGTCGAACGCGTCGTCCGGAGCGGCGAGCGCCTCCGCGTCCCCGCGGTGGAACTCGACCGACTGGCCCGCCGCTCGAGCCTTCTCTCGGGCGCGCTCGAGCATCGACGGCGCGAAATCGACGCCCGTAACGTCGTGGCCGAGTTCCGCCAGCAACAGCGAGAGGACGCCCGTTCCACAGCCCGCGTCGAGGACGCGACGCGGGTCGTCGCCGATCGTCTCGCGGAGGACCTCGAGCCAGCGGTCGCGCTGTTCGCCGGTGTGGATCCCGTGGTGGGGCTCCTCGTCGAACGTCGCCGCGCGGCCGTCCCAGTGCTGCTGAACGAGGTCCTTGACGGTTTCGTCGTCCCGAGTCGGCTGCGTCACGACCGAACACCTTTCATGCCGGTGACGGTGTCGCCGGTTCGACGTAATCCTGTGGATTCGATTGGTTCGACGCGAACGGTGGCCTCGGTTGGGGTCTTCGAGGCGTCACGCGACGCCACTCCGTCGTCCGTTCAGCCGTGCTCGAGGGTCTCGAGCAGCGTCCGAACGTTCCCGGACTCGGTTTCGAAGCCCCGTGCCTGGGGGAAGACGGCGACGCCGATCACGAAGTCGTCTCCGTGGGCGACGGGTTCGCCGACCTGCAGGAAGACGTCGACGGTCGTCCCGGCGTCGATCAATCGAGCCTCGGCGCGGTAGCGGACCAGCGTCGTCTCCGCCCCCAGTATCGAGACCGACTCCGCGCCGACGCGCTCGACGCCCTCGAGTTCGTCGTACCGGCTCTGGATCAAGGCGACGAGTTCGTCCGTGGAGTAGTCGCCGACGGGATTGAACGTCTTCCCGAGCACCGACACCTGCGGCGTCGTGAGCACGGAGACGACCGACGCCTGCAACCGTCCCAGTCCGAGCGCGTCGAGCGCGAGCGCGCGGTCGTACTCGGCGTACCAGTTGCGGGCCTCGATCGTCCGCTCGAGTCCGAACCGACCGACGGTCCGCTCGACGACGACCTCTTCGACGGTGCGTTCGGCGTAGCCGGTCTCCTCGAGGGCCCCTCGAGCGACGGTCGCCGAATCCGACGAGAGCGAATCGGCGACGAAATCGGTACAGCCGGCGAGCGCGCTCGCTCCGGCGGTCGCCCCCGCTGCGAGGAATCCGCGGCGCGTGAAAGTCATCGAAGAAGACAGGTCGTCAGAGAACGAAAGCGCATCGGTTCATCGAGTCGGTTATTATCCCGCGGCGCCGCCAGCGCGCCGACGGCTCTCTCGGCTGCGCCCGCCCCGGTCGAGAACCTGGTCCGCCGGTCAGCCGACGTGCGGTCGACGGGGACGCGGAACGCCCCGGAGTCGGCCGAGACCGACGACCTTGATAGCCAGCGGTGAGAAGGGGGAAACGTGCACTCGAGCGACCGAGACCGGATCGTGCTCGCGGCCGTCGTCTTCGCCGTGCTGTTCTCCCAGCTGTTGCTCTACCCGGGCGTGTCGACCCTCGTCGACGCGCTCGGGGCCGACGCGGCGACGTCGGCGTTCGCGGCGACCGACCTCGACGCCAGCATGTGGTTCCTCGTCGCGGAGTTCGCGGGCTACGTCGCCTTCGTCGGCGTCTGGGGCGCCGCGAGCGATATCACGGGGCGTCGCACGCCCTTCATCGTCGCCGGGGCGCTCGCCGGCGCCGCCAGCTACGCCGCCCTCGCCGCCGTTCCCGCGATCGGATCGATCCCGTTCGAGGGCGTCCTCGTCATGCGGGTCGTACAGGGCGCGATGACCATCGGCGCGTTCTCGCTGACGATGACCATGCTGATGGACCTCGAGGGCGGTCACGGCCGCAACATGGGCGCGGCGGGGATCGCCATCGGTCTCGGCGCCGCGCTCGGCGCCCCGATCGGCGGCCAGCTCTCCGAAGCGGACCCGCTCGCGCCGCTGCTCGGCGCCGCCGGGTTGCTCGTGGTCGTCGGCCTGCTCGTCACGCGTGTCCCGGACCGCTCGCCCGACAGCCGGCGGGCCGTTCGCGCGCTCCTCGAGGGCGTTCGGAAGCGACCGACGCTGTCGATCCCCTTCGCCTTCGGCTTCATCGACCGAATGACGGCGGGCTTCTTCGCGCTCGTCGGCACGCTCTACTTCCAGGACGCCTTCGACGTCGGTCCCGCCGCGACCGGGCTGTTGCTGGCGTGCTTTTTCGCCCCCTTCGCGCTGTTACAGTACCCGATGGGGGCGCTCTCGGACCGGATCGGTCGAACGATACCGATCGTCGTCGGCTCGGTGTGTTACGGCGTCGGGATCCTCGCGGTCGGGGCCGCGCCGTCGATCGCGACCGCGGCGATCGGCATGGTCGGCGTCGGCGTCCTCGGTGCGCTGGTCTCGCCGGCGACGATGGCGCTGGTCACCGACATCGCCGCCGAGAGCGAGCGCGGCCTCGCGATGGCCGGCTTCAACGTCGCCGGCAGCCTCGGCTTCCTCGGCGGCTTCCTGATCGGCGGCACCGTCGCCAGCGACTACGGCTACGGCCTCGCCTTCCTCGCCGTCGGCGGCCTCGAGATCGCCATCGCACTGTTGGCCGTACCGGTCTTCCTACGCCTGTCGATCGGGCGTCGCAACGAGTTCGCAACCGAAGACCGTGGACCGTTCTGAGCCGCTCTGTCGTCGACCGCGACAAATCGTACGATTCACCCACCCTCGTTGTCAGAAGGAATATAATACAGGAAGGAGAGAGGGTCCGAAGTTCGGTTTCACTCGCGCAGTCGTCGAGTGCTATAACGGTCTGTGAGGCGCTCTCGAGTCGTCTCGGACTGTCATATCACGGGAACTTACCAGAACGCTGAATGGTGTGTGAACACATGACAGTGTCACGATAGAGGGTATCAATTTTTATGTACTCAATCCTAATCCCGTAGTGATGGCACGAGATAACCCAATCTCACGGCGGACGGCGTTGAAGGCTACAGGCGCAACGGCAGCTGCTGCACTCATCGCCGGCTGTGGCGGCGACGGTGGCGACGACAACGGTAGCGAAAACGGCGGCGAAGACGGGTACGAGATCGAACCCGACACGACGATCGAGTTTAGCGCTGAGACGACTGAGTGGGAAGGTCTCGCTCCGAGCGACATCGAGGGCGAATCGAACCCGACCCTCATCCTTCAGGCCGGTGAAAGCTACACGATCGGCTGGACCGAGGGTGACGATGCCGAACACAACATCGAGATTCACGACGACAGCGGCGAAATCGTCGACGACCTCTCGACCGATCAAACGACCGCCGACGAGATCGAGAGCGAGGAGGATCAGATGCTCGAGTTCGAGGCCAGCGAGAACATGGCCGAGTACGTCTGCCAGCCCCACTCGAGTAACATGGTCGGCGAGATTCAGGTCGAAGGCAGCAACGGCGGCGACTCCGAGAACGGCAACGAGTCCGAGAACGGCAACGAGTCCGAGAACGGTAACGAGTCCGAGAACGGCAACGAGTCCGAGAACGGCAACGAGTCCGAGAACGGCAACGAGTCCGAAGAGTAACGACGGACAGCGTTCGCCGTAATTAGACGCCGAACGGTATTGCGTTTTCTCGCCGATTTATCCGTTTCGAGTCTCCGTTCTGCGGTTTCCCGACGAAGGAAAGTGCCGACTCAATTAAAACGCAAACAGCGGCTACTGTGACGACATTGTGCGGACGAACGAGAGCGAAACACGCGATGTGGTCAAGGAGAAGAACTTTTCTACCGGATGACAGTAGTGGGGACATGGCCAATTCCGACCGGATGACTCGCCGGACCGTGGTTCGGGCCGCCGGGCTCGCGACGGCGACCGCCGCGCTCGCCGGCTGTATCGACGAGAGCAGCGTCGACGACCCGGACGACACCGACGACGCGGGCTCGCAACCGTCCGACGAGCAGGGATCGGAGCCGGACGGGACCGACGACGAGGGGCAGTCCAACGGCGACGAGGCGGCCGACGACGCGGAAGCGGCGCCGCTCGAGATCGAACTCCGCGGCGAACTCGACGGCTGGCGGGCCCTCGAGCCGGCCGGAATCGAGGGCGACGTGAACCCGACCCTCACGCTCGAGGCGGGCCGGACGTACCGCCTCGGCTGGACCGAGGGCGACGGCCTCGGACACAACATCGAAATCCGGGATGCCCACGATGACGTCGTCGACGGTCTCTCGACGCCCGTGACCCAAGAGCCCGGCGAGCAACAGTGGCTCGAGTTCGAGGCCACCGAGGAGATGGCCACCTACGTGTGCACCCCCCACGAGAGCACGATGCGCGGCGACATCGTCGTCGAGACGCCCGTCGACCGCGGGTCGGACGAGTCCGACGACGAGGGGCCGGCGGCGGGCCAGGAGGTCCGGATCGAACCGGGAACGCGAGTCGAGTTCCGCGCACGGACCATCGAATGGGAGGGGATCGCACCGGCGTCCGTCGAAGACCTACCGAACCCGACGCTCGTCCTCGAGGACGGCGAAACGTACGAACTCGGCTGGACCGAGGGCGACGGAACCGTGCACAACATCGAGATTCGAAACGCCGACGACGAGGTCGTCGACGACCTCTCGACGGAGTTGACTAGCGAAGAGCAGCCCACCGATCAGTTCCTCACATTTGAAGCCCGCAAGGAGATGGCCACCTACGTCTGTGCGCCACACGCCGCCACTATGCAAGGCGAGATCCGGATCGAAGGGGCCACGCCGGAGTAGCGCTCTGCGGTCCCGCGCCCTCGAGACCGGACGCCGAGCCTTCCGATCGCCATCGTCCGTGACCGATCGTGGGACGATCGGTCGCCGCGGTTCGAGACGGGCCGTCCCGCGGACAGCCGCCGAGCGACCGCCCCCTGTCCGAGTGGCATCAAAAGTACCATACCACCGCACGACGCAGTGGACCGTATCAGGTGACTTCCGTGACCGAGAAACGCGAATACAAGGACGACTACCCCGACAAGACGCTGTACATCCCGGGTCCGACCGAGGTACGCGAGGACGTCATCGAGGAGATGAGCCAGCCGATGTTCGGCCACCGGATGGACCGGATGACCGACCTCTACACGACCATCGTCGAGGACACGAAGGAGTTCCTCGGCACCGACAACGAGGTCATCATCCTCACCGGTTCGGGGACCGAGTTCATGGAGAGTTCGATTCTGAACCTCGTCGACGAGAACGTCCTCGTCACGACCTGCGGCAGCTTCAGCGAACGTCAGGCCAACGTCGCCGAACGCCTCGGCAAAACCGTAGACACCCTCGAGTACGAGTGGGGACAGGCGGTCAAACCCGAGGACGTCCGCGAGCGCCTCGAGGAGAGCGACACCGAGTACGACGTCGTCACCTGCGTGATGAACGAGTCCTCGACGGGCGTCCGCAACCCGATCGAGGAGATCGGCGACGTCGTCGCCGAGTTCGAGGACACCTACTTCGTCGTCGACGCCGTCTCCGCGCTGGGCGGCGACCTCGTCGAGATCGACGACCACGACATCGACGTCATCTTCACGTCGGTCCAGAAGGCCTTCGCGATGCCCCCCGGCCTCGCGGTCTGCGTCGTCAGCGACGACGCCTACGAGCGCGAACTCGAGAGCGACTCCGCGTCGTGGTACGGCGGCTTCCAGCGCTCGCTGGACTACTACGACCGGAAGGGCCAGACCCACTCCACGCCGGCAATTCCGGTCATGCTCGCCTATCGCAAACAGATGAAGTACATGCTCGAGGAGGGCCACGAGGCCCGAGACGAGCGCCACCGCGAGATGGCCGAGTACACCCGCGAGTGGGCCCGCGAGCACTTCGACATGTTCCCCGAGGAGGGCTACGAGTCCCAGACGGTGAGCTGTATCGAGAACACGCAGGGGATCGACGTCGCCGCGACCATCGACGCCGTCTCGGAGGAGTACGACTTCGTCTTCTCAAACGGCTACGGCTCGGCGCTGGGCGAGCAGACGTTCCGCATCGGCCACATGGGCGAACACGACCTCGAGTCGATCAAGGAACTGACCGACGCTATCGAGGACGTCGCCGACCTCTAGCCGGCGATCGAAGGACCAAGCGACTCGGTCGGACCGGTTCCGATTCTCGTCGTTTACGCAGTGTTCGTCGCGGTTACGAAACGAGTTCCCAGAGCCACTCGAAGAAGCCCACGATGAGGTCCACGAACCGCTCGAGTAGCGACCGGAACCCGCCGACGGGTCCGTCGCCCCACTCCCCGCCCTCCGTCGCGCGCTCGTCGCCGAGCGCCGCGCGGGCGTTGACGAGTCCGTCGCCTTCCGCGCAGGTTCCGAGCACCGTCTCCGCCGTCTCGCCGAGGATCTTCCGAACCGGCTCGCTCGGTCCCGGCCCGTCCTCTTCGCGGGTCTCCCAGACGAGCGCCGCGACGCCGGTGACGAACGGGGTGGCGACGCTCGTGCCGCTCGCCTCGGCGTACTCGTTGTCGACGGTGCTCGAGGTGACGTTCGTCCCCGGCGCCAGCAGGTCGACGGCCGACCCGACGCTGCTGTAGGACGCCAGCCGGTCGTTCTCGTCCATCGCGGTGATCGCGACGACGTCCTCGTGGGTCGCCGGGTAGGTCATCGTCTCCGCGTCACACGAGCCGCTCCCGTCGTTGCCTTCGTTCCCGGCCGCACAGAGCAGGAGGTGGCCGTTCGAGTGTGCCTCTTCGATCGCCCTGTCCATCGCGGCGCTCGAGGACTCGCCGCCGAGGCTCATCGAGATGATCTCTACGTCGTTCGACATGCACCAGTCGATCCCGGCGATCAGCTCGCTGTAGCGGCCGGAGCCGTCGTCCCCGAGCACCTTCACTGCGTACAGATTCGCGCCGGGAGCGACGCCCACGACGCCGCGGTCGTTGTCGTCGGCGCCGGCGACTCCGGCGACGTGGGTCCCGTGGCCGTGGCGGTCCTCGTAGTCGCCGGCCGTCCCGTCAGAGGTGAAGTTCCGCCCGCCGGCGACCGAGAGACTACAGTGGTCCGACTGGATCCCCGTGTCGAGGATCCCCACGTCGACGCCCGACCCGGACGAGTCGACGTCGTGGGCGCCGATCCGTTCGACGCCCCACGACGGCCGTTGGTCGGGGTGGGCGGCACAGTCCGAGCCGCCGGGAGAACCGAAGATGTCCGACAGGGACGGCGACCAGTCCGAGGGAATCCCCGTCTCGTCGTCCTCTTCGACGGTCGCCACGCGACGGTCCTGACGCAGTTCGTCCAACCCGGTCGACGGTACCTCCGCGACCACGAAGTCGAAATTGTCGAACTCGAGGACCGTCGTGCCGCCGACGGCCTCGACTACGTCGAGGAGTTCGCCGAGTTCGTCGAGCGAGCCCGTCTGCGGGTGGACGAACACCCGTTCGGTGTCGGTGCCGATACCGGAGTCCGCGGCTGACGTCGGCACTCCAAGCAGCCCGGCCGCGGCGCCGGCTCCGATACCGCCGAGTACCCGCCGCCGACTGAGTTTCATGCGCAGGTGGATGCACAAGGACGAAATAAGTCTTCTGTGTCGACTGACAGTCAGTCGAACCGATTGATCGCCGAGGCTGCTTGAGCGGACACTCTCGAGGACGTGTTTTCTGCGGATGAACCTAGCACACCCGTACTGTCGGCGAGCGATCGGTTTGAAAAACCCGAGTGACGCCGTTCACCGCGAGCGCCACCGGCGCTCGCGGGCCGACGACTGACCCGGAATGAACGAAAGCGCGGCGCAACGCGCCGCGTATAGACGCGCGGCGCAAGCCGCGAGTCAAGTGAATGAAGGGGAAGGAGGAGTGTCCTCGTGAGCGAAAGCGAACGAGGGCTCGGAAGACGCGAAGCGTCTTCCGGTGCTTTTCATCGAAGTTTTGCCGAGCGAACAGCGGCGCTGTGCGCCGCTGTGAGCGCAGCGCAAAAGTTCGGTTCTATTGAATATGGCCTTCCTCGCGCAGCTGGTCGGCCTCGCTCTTCTCGTAGCGCCAGGTGATGTCGGCCTTCTCGTCCTGCCAGTCCCACGGCTCGACGAGGACGACGTCGTCCTCGCGGATCCAGATGCGCTTTTGCATCTTGCCGGGAATGCGCGCGGTGCGCTCCTGACCGTCGGCACAGCGTACTTGCACCCGATTCGCCCCGAGCATGTCCGTGACGGTCGCGAAGACCTCGTCGTCTTCGGGCATCCGGAGGTTCTTGCGACCGCCGTCACCGTCGTCGCTCATAGGCCAGCGTTCGGAGCCTAGCGGTTTAACCGTTTATAGAAAGTACGAAGCGAAAACCCGCGACGGTCGGAGAGGGCGAAGTCGACCGGCGTCGGGATCGCACTCGAGTCGATCGGAACGATCGCTGTCGGCGCTCGAGTCGCCGAGGCCGCGGGATGGCGGTCGGGACTCGCGTACCGACGGAGCGCCAGCCGAAACCGGAAAACCACGCCGTTTATTTCTCTCGGCTCGGCAGTGCTGAGTATGCTGAAGAATCTCGACGCGCTCGGAATCGTCGGTCTCCTGATCTTGCTCGGCGGAATCGGTCTCATCGCGTACGCGAACTGGATCGTCGCCGTCGGTATCGCTCTCGTCGTCGCCGGTCTCGGACTGGTCGTCAAGTCCCTGATCTCGGGGATGCTCCAGAACTTCGGGATGTTCTAGGACCCGTCGTACCGACGCTGCGACTGCGCTCCGAAACGTTTTGTCGATTCGTCGGCACGGCTCGTGCATGGGGTACTCGCTGCACTACTACGACCTCGTGTTGCTGTGTATCGCCGCGAGCCTCGGGATCGGTGCGGGCATCGGTTACGCGACGGCGATCGCGATCGAGACCTCGATCGCCGTCCTCGGGCTCGTCGCGATCGCCTTCATCGTGCACGCGCTGTTCGTCAACGGCCCGGTCGACCAGCCCGAGGAGCTGACCGACGAGGTCGACATCGAGGAGGTGCCGCAGGTGCTGTCACCGGTGGAATCGGCGGACTAACGAGCCGTCGCATCGATTCGAGCGATCGCGGTTCGGGAGAATCGTTCGGAACGACCCTCAGACTCAGACCTCGTTGTCGCCGGCGCGGTGTTCGCTGATGAGCTGGTCGACCATCGACGCCTTTCGGTCGCGCCGGCGCTCCTCGGCGCGGTCGTGCCAGTCGTCGATGACGGCCTCGACGTCGTCCTCGCGGGCGACGGCGAGTTCGTCGACCTCCTGCATGGCGACGTCGTCGGCGGGACCGACCGGAATCTCCTCGTCGAAGAGGATTTCGTCGGCGACCTCCGAGAGCCCGCCGTCTTTCAGGATCACCCGCGGTTCGAACCCCGCGAGTAGTTCGGCCGTCGAGCGGCCGGCGCCGCTGGCGTCCCGCAGGTAGACGACGTCGTCGGAGGCGAGCCCGTACTGCTCGTCGGCCTCGCGGATCGCGCCCTTGGTGAACTTCTCGACGACCTTCACCGGGACGAGCCCTTCCTTCTTCGCCGAGACGTCGCTGAAGTTCGAGTGGTCGAGCTTCCAGAGGGCCTTCATCCGCTCGACTTTCGCCTCGAGCTCGTCGACCTCCTCGCGGGCCTCGTCGCGCTCCCGTTCTAAGCGGTTGGCCTTGCGCTCCAGACGGCTCACCTCGCGGTCCTTGCGGACCTGCGTGCGCTCCTCGCGGCGCTTGAGGGTGAGCTCCGACTCGAGTTCCTCGATGCGCTCGTCGCGCTCCTCGACGCGGCCCTCGAGTCGCTCGACGTGCGATTGGAGGCGCTCGACCTGCCGCTCTAAGGACTTGATCCGCTTTTCCTCCTCGGTGAGCTCCCGGGGCTCGTGCTCGGAAGAGTCCTCTTCCTCGCCGGAGTCGTCGTCGGTCAGGTCCCGCAAGACGGCCTCGACGCTCTCCTCGCCGGCGACGACGCGGGCGGTGACCTCGCCGCGGTCGAGCCCCGGCGGGAGTTTGCCGGCGATGCGGTCGAACTGGTCCTCGTGGGCGTCGACGGCGTACAGCGCGGCGGCCATCGCGTCGCGCTGGTGGTCGTTATCGTACGGTTCTTCGCGCGTGCGGTGTTGTTTCTCGTCGACCGGCAGGTCGCTGTCGGGGGCCCAGCCCGCGGCGTCGAAGCTCCGGCGGAACTTCTCGACCGTCTCGGGCATCGGCGTCACGTCCGCGGCGACGATGATCGGCCGGCCGCGCTCGACGATCCACTCGATCACGTCGGCGGTGTCGCTGGTGCGCGAACTCCAGACGTCGAGTACGTCGCCCTCGAGCGAGACGATGGCGACCGCGGTCGTCGTCCCGGGATCGATGCCGACGATGACGTGATCCCGCCGCTTGGCGAGGGGCTTGAACTCGATGCCGTCGCGGCGCTCGCGCTCGATCTCGACGCGGACGTCGCCCGACCGATTTCGGGAGACGGGGATGTCGCTGGGCCGGGCCTGGACGGTGAAGACCGCGTTCGCAAAGCCGCCGTAGGCCTCCCGGACGTCCCGCTCGTACTCGAGGTTGGCCTCCTCGAGTTCGGACTCGACCTCGCGGGCCCGTTTTCTGACCGAGCCGTGGATGCGACGGGTGTAGCGGTCCTCGCTCCAGCCGCCGCTGCCGGTCGATCGCCCTCTCGAGACCTTGACCTCGGTCGTGTCGGTGAAGGCCGAGACCTCGTGGCCGACGTTGTGAGCGGCCAGCCGCGCCGCGGCCTCGGCCTCCTGCATCGGATCCTTGCCGTAGGGAATGCCGTGGCGTTTCGCGACTCGGGAGAGCGGTTCGGGCTGTTCGGCGCCGGTCACTTGGACGAGTTTCGTCCCAGCAGGCAGGGAGCCGAGGAAGTGGATGAGCTGGTCCTTGTCCGCGGCCAGCTCGTACATGTTGTCCGTCGCGACGATCGCCGGCTCCTCGTCGTCGATCAGTCGCCGGAGCTTGCGGTGGGTGACGACGTCTCGAGTGACGTCCTCGCCGTCGTAGACCGCCAGCGCGTACGACGGGGCGTCCCCGCGCACGTCGCCGCTCTGGATGTCGACCCCGAAGACGACCGCATCGAGCGCACTCGTTCGCGTACTCACGGAGGGGCATAGGGGCGAGCCGAGTATAAATCCGGCGCGGATTTTCGACCGCCGGCCCGGGCGCGTCGCTCACTCCGCTTCGAGCGAGCGGACGATCACGACGGGAAGACGACCTGCGGGCGACGGTCTCCGCGACGCTCTCCGGGAGCGCTCGAGCGACCCTATACGCTTTGGTCCGGGCGGTGTTGGGCACGTATGGATCGACGGTTCGCGGCCGGACTCGCCGGCACGAGCATCGGACTGGTCGGATACGCGCTCGGGACCGTCGTCGCGTATCCGGGCCGGTCGTTCTCGATCACGCTCGCGATGGTCGGCGTGACCCTGCTCGCGATCGGGGTGGGCGGCGAATGATCGAGGCGGTGATCGGACGGCGAGACGGGACGGTGCGGACGACGACCGCGGAGGACGTCGGCGACCTGACGGCGCTCCGAGAGTCCGACGACCTCACCTGGATCGACGCGACCGACGGCGACGCGGGCGACCTCGAGCGGCTCGCCGACGCCTTCGACGTCCACTCGCTGTCGGTCGACGACGTCGCTGCCGGCGGCCGGACGAAAGTCGAGGAGTTCGACGCCTATACCCTCGTCCGAGTGAACGTCATCGACGCGGGCGCGGACGCCGCGAGCGGGCCGACCGACGACCTCCGGGGGACGACCCTCGGACTGTTCATCGGGGCGAACTGGCTGGTGACCTACGCGGCCGAACCCGTTGCGGCCGTCGATACCGTCCGCGCGGCGGTCGAACGCAACCGAAACGCCGCGTCCGTCCGCGACCGCGGCGCCGACTTCCTCGCCTCCCGCGTCGTCGCGGAACTCGTCGAGGAGTACTTCGACGTGCTCAACGAGATCGAGGGGCGACTCGAGCGCATCGAGGAGGCCGTGATCGGCGACCCGTCGGAGGCGACGCTCCACGAGATCAACGACGTGCGCCGGGACCTGTTGGCCTTCCGTCGGCTGCTCTGGCCGACGCGGGAGGCCGTGGCGATGCTCGCGCTGAGCGACGTCGACCACGTTCGCGAACGGACCCGCAAGTACTACCGGGACGTCTACGAGGAACTCGTCGAACTGGTCGAACTGACGGAGACGTACCGCGATCTCGCGACCGGCTCGCGGGACGTCTACCTCAACGCGCTCGCGATGTCGACCAACGACGTAATGAAGAAACTGACCGTCGTCGCGACGATCGTCCTCCCGCTGACGTTCGTCGCGGGCGTCTACGGCATGAACTTCGGAGGCAGTCCGTACAACATGCCCGAACTCGGCTGGCGGTTCGGCTACCCGGCGGCGATGCTCGGCATGGCCGCCGTCGCCGCACTCCTGGTCGCGTACTTCCGACAGGAGGGGTGGCTGTGACCGACGCGCGGCGGTGTCGCGACCGTCGGTGACCGAAACGGATCTCGAACCCCGATCTCAGTCGTCCGGGAACGGGATCTCGAGCGCTTGCCCGTCGTCGGGAACGAACGCGTCCGTCTCGTCGCCCGCGAAGACCTCGCGGGCCTGCTCGAGGTGGGCGTCCGTCCGTCCGGCGTACCGCGAGGAGAGGTGCATCAGCGCGAGCCGATCCGCACCCGCTCGGTTCGCGATTTCGGCGGCCTGTCGGGCCGTCGAGTGGGCCGTCTCGGCGGCGCGGTCGGCCCGATCGTCGGCGAACGTGGCGTCGTGGATCAGCAGGTCGGGCTCGTCGGCGGCTTCGACCGTCGCCGCCGCGGGCCGGGTGTCGCCGGTGTACACGATCGCGCGTCCGGGACGAGGGTCGCCCACCACCTGGTCGGGATCGACGACGGTGCCGTCCTCGAGTTCGACGGACTCGCCCTCGTGGAGTTTCGAGAACTTCGGTCCCACGGGCACCCCCAGCTCCTCGGCGCGTTCGCGATCGAACCGACCCTTGCGGTCGTCCTCGACGAGCGCGTAGCCGACCGAGCGGGCGTCGTGGTCGGTCGCGAACGCGCGGACCTCGTACTCGTCGGCGCGGTAGGCCACGTCGCCGTCGCCGACCTCGTTGATCCGGACGGGAAACGAGGGGCGGTTGCCGAGGGCGTTGACCAGTCCCTTCAGTTCGCGGCGCGTCCCGCTGGGCGTGTGGATCGCCAGCGGCTCCTCGCGGTCGTTGAAGTCCATCGTCTGGAGCAGCCCGGGAATCCCGAGGACGTGATCGCCGTGGAGGTGCGTGACGAACAGGTGCGAGACGGAGAACCCCGTGCCGAAGCGCATCATCTGGCGCTGGGTCCCCTCGCCGGCGTCGAACAGCAGCTCCTCGCCCTCTCGAGCGACGAAGATCGCGCTCGGATTCCGCTCGGTCGTCGGGATCGCACCGGCCGTCCCCAGAAACGTCACGCGCAGTGGCATCAGTGGCTCCTCCGGTTGCCGGCACTAAACCCCCTTCGGATGGCCCGTCTCGACCCGGAGAAGCCGTCGGGATGCCCGTTCAGGGGTGACCAATGACAGGGCCGTACCGTGTCGTAAACGGTTCAGAACGATCCCGACTCGCGAAAAACCGGCAAAATCGCTCCACGCCGTGCAAACGGACTCGGTATTTTACGTCCGTCGAGCCCCTACGCACGGATGATACCACCCCCAATGAGTTCAGGACTGACGTTCGGTACGATCAAGCGGGTCGGCGCGATCCTGCTCGCGATCGCGATCGTACTCGCGGCGGGGCTCGTCATCTTCCAGGCCCCCGCGATATTCGGCGTCGAGGAGGACCCCCAGGCGTCGATCACGTTCGAAGACCAGCGCGGCGACGGCGAATCGGTCACCGTCGACGAGGTCAGCCTCTCGGAAGGCGGCTTCGTCGTCGTGACCGGCAGCGACGGCGAGACGCTCGCCGTCTCCGACTACCTCGAGGCGGGGTCCCACGAGAACGTGACTATCGAGCGCAACGAGGACGCCCAGGCCGAACTCGTCGGCCAGCTCACGGCGACGGTCCACCGCGACACCAACGACGACGAGAACTTCGGGTACGACGACAGCGACGGCGAAGCGGACCCGCCGTACCTCGAGGACGGCTACCCGGTCTCGGACACGGCGACGGTGACCGGCGACACCACCGACGCGCTCGACGACTCCTTTACGGTCGAGTCGCTCAGCGCGCCGGAGTCGGCGACGACCAACGAGACGATCGAGATCACCGCCGAGATAGCCAATCCGACCGATCTCGGCAGCCAGCAGAGCGTCGAACTGCGACTCGACGGGGACGTCCTCAAGCAACAGACGCTGGAACTGGGGGCCGGCGAGACCGGCGAGGTCTCCTTCGAGATCGAGACCGCCGGCCTCGCACCGGGCAACCGAACCATCGGCGTCTACACCGACGGCCACGGGGCGCTCGACGAGATCGAACTCACGTTCCACACGACGCCCGGAATCGAAATCGTCAACGGGAGCGACGACTCGGTCACGGCCGCGGTCGCGACCCCCGAAGAGGGCTTCGTCGCCGTCCAGGATGCGAACGGCACCGTCGTCGGGACCAGCGAGGTGCTTAGCCCCGGCGAACACGACAACGTCACCGTCGAATTCGACGAGAACGCGACCGTCGAGGACGACGAGGAACTGACCGCGTTCGTCGCGACGGGCGACCCGAGCGACCCCGAGAACGCGACGCCGGTCGAGGACGAGGGCGAGCGCATCGAGACGACGTTCACGCTCGCCGACGTCCCGGACGGGAGCGACGACGGTAACGAGAGCGACGCTGGCGGTAGCGAGTAGCAGGACGGCGACGGACCGACCGATTCTTACCCCGGCCGGCCCTACGGACGGGCGATGGACGCGCCGCTGTGGACCGACACCCACGCGCCCGAGCTGGCCGAGTTGCCCCAGGACGACGCCCGCGAGTACCTCCAGCGGGCCGTCGACGAGCCGATCAACCTCCTCCTGCAGGGCCCGCCCGGCAGCGGGAAGACGGCGGCGGCACGCGCGCTCGCTCGAGACGCGCACGCGGATCCGGACAACGACCTGATCGAGATCAACGTCGCCGACTTCTTCGGCCGGACGAAGACCGAGATCAAGAACGATCCCCGGTTCGCCCAGTTCCTCGTCGGTCGCTCCTCGATGTCCAAACGGGACATGATCAACCACGTCTTAAAGGAGTCGGCGAGCTACGCCTCGGTCTCCGGCGACTACAAGACGGTCCTGCTGGACAACGCCGAGGACGTCCGCGAGGACTTCCAGCAGGCGCTGCGCCGGATCATGGAGCAACACCACCGAACGACGCAGTTTATCATCGCCACCCGCCAGCCCACGAAGCTCATCCCGCCGATCCGATCGCGGTGTTTCCCCGTTCCCGTCCGCGCGCCGACGAGCGAGGAGACCGTCGCCGTCTTGGAGCGGATCGTCGAGGCGGAGGGCATCGAGTACGACGCGGACGGCCTCGAGTTCGTCGCCGGCTACGCGAACGGCAACCTCCGGCAGGCGATCCTGGCGGCCCAGACCACCGTCGAGGACGAGGGCGAACTCACGATGCAGGCGGCCTACGAGACCATCGGCGAGGTCGGCCTCGAGGACGAGATCGAGGGGATGTTAGACGACGCCGAGGCCGGCGACTTCACGGACGCCCGCAAGACCTTGGACGACCTGCTGGTCGACGAGGGGTTAGACGGCGGCGAGGTCCTCGATTCGATCCTCGGCGTCGCCCGCAAGCGATACCAGGGCGAGCGGCTGGCCCGCATCCACCAGTTGGCCGCCGACATCGAGTTCGAGATGCAGGAGGGCTCGAGCGACCGCATTCACGTCTCGCACCTGCTCGCCGAACTGGGACGAGACGCATAGTTGCCCGTTTCTGCAACCTTTTTTCGGGTCCCCCTCTGGAGTACCGCTATGCCCACCGTACTCGACACGTACATCAAGAACCGATACCGGGTGCAGCCGAACCACGCGAACAACAACGAGACGCTCCACGGCGGCAACCTCATGAAGTGGCTCGACGAGATCGGCGCGATGTCGGCGATGCGCTTCGCCGGCGAGACCTGCGTCACCGCCCGGGTGAACGAACTCGACTTCGAGCGCCCGATCGGGATCGGCGACACCGCGATGGTCGAGGCCTTCGTCTACGACGCGGGCCGTCGGAGCGTCCACGTCGGACTGCGCGCCTGGCGCGAGGAGCCCAGAACCGGCGAGACCGAGCGGACGACCGAGTCTTCCTTTACCTTCGTCGCGATCGACGAGGACGGGTCGCCGGTTCCGGTACCGGAGCTAACGGTCGACTCCGAACGGGGACGAGAACTCCGGGATCGAATGCTCGAGGCCGGCGAGGCTGCCGACGGCGACTGATACGGACTGCCGTACGTCAGTTCCGGCACATCCACTGGACGGAATCGTGGGGCGCCGGGAAATCGCTACAGCGGACCGTATGACTACTCCGTGGGGACCGACTCCTCGTCGGACTCCGCTTCGTCCGGCGGCTCCTCGGCGGGTTCCGGTTGCTGCTCGAGCTTCCGCAGTCTGGCCTTCAGGATGCGGGTGTTCTCGACGGTCTCGACGGTGATGCGGACGCCGTCGTAAGTGATCTCCTCGCCCTCCTCGACGAGTCGGCCCGCGCGATTGAAGATGAAGCCGGCGATGGTCTCGAACTCCTGGCCCTCGGGGAGGTCGATCGTCAGGGCCTCGTTGACGTCCTCGATGTTGACCTCGCCGCGGACGATGACGGTGCGGTCGTCGAGCTGTTCGATCGGTTCGTCCTCGCCGGATTTCAAGATCTCACCGACGATCTCCTCGATCATGTCCTCGACGGTGACCAGCCCCTCGGTGGTGCCGAACTCGTCGATGACGATCGCCATGTGCATCCGGTTTTCCCGCATCTCGGTCAGCAGTTCGTCGACGTTCTTCGACTCGGGGACGTGCAGCGTCGGCTGGATGAGATCCTCGAGCTCGAGGTCGTCGGCCTCGGTCTCGCCGTAGTTGAGATCGCGGACGAGGTCGCGAATGTGGACGACGCCGAGGACGTTGTCGAGGCTCCCCTCGTAGACCGGCACGCGGGCGTGGCCGCTCTGGATACAGGTCTCGATGGCCTCGTCGATGCCGGCGTCCTTGGGGACCGCGGTCATGTCGAGGCGAGGCGTCATGACCTCCTTGACGATGGTGTTGTTGAAGCGGAAGATCCGCTGGAGCATCTCGTGTTCCTCCTCCTCTAAGACGCCCTCACGCTCGCCGGACTCGATCATCTCCTGGATCTCGTCGCGGGTGACGTAGGGCGACTCGATCGCCCCGGTCGAGCCGATGAGCCTGTTGACCTGCCGAGTGAGGTAGTCGAAGAGGACGATCAGCGGAAACAGGAAGTACTCCGTCGCCTTCAGCGGTCTGGCGATTCGGACCGACCACGTGTCGGCGTTCTCGACGGCGTAGGACTTGGGCACGCTCTCGCCGAACAGGAGGACGAGCGCGGTGATCCCGAACGTCGCCAGCAACACGCCGACCAGGCCGCCGAAATGCAGCGAGAGGATCGCGGTCGCGATCGAGGACATCGCGATGTTGACGATGTTGTTGCCGACGAGGATCGTCACGAGGAGCCGATGGGGGTCGTTCTTGAGGGACTTGACCAGTTTCGCGCCCGGAACGCCGTCCTCGACCATCCCCTCGAGGCGGTGTTTCGGCAGGTTGAACATCGCGATCTCCGAGGAGGAGAAGAACGCAGAGAGCGCGATAAGCAGGAGCACAGCGACGCTGCCGAGAATTGTTACCATCGACTCGTCGAGTTCGAGACCCACGACTGGCACCTCGTAGGCGGCGGCGACCGCGGACAGCAGAGACAACGCCATTGATGTGGAGGCTTGTAGCCGGATCGGTTAACCGTTTACCATCTCGGCAGGTAGCGGGTCCATCTCGCCGCCGACGACACGTTTACCCGCTCGTTTCCCCAACGAATGGGTATGGAAACGTCCGCCAGCGCAGCGAGCGACGCGCCGATCACGTTCTACCGGCTACAGGCGTGTCCGTACTGCGAACGCGTCGCTCGGCTGCTCAACGAGTACGATCTGGAGTACCGGTCGCGGTTCGTCGAACCGATGCACTCGCAGCGCGACGTCGTCAAGCGGGTCGCCGGCGTCCGCACCGTCCCCGTCGTCGTCGACGAGAACACCGGCGTCACGATGGCCGAGAGCGCCAACATCGTCGACTACCTCGAGTCGACCTACGGCGAGGGCCAGACGGCAGGGGGTGACGACTGATGCCGGACTTCGAGGTCACCGACCTCGGTCCCGCCGATCACCTCGAGGCGGGCGAGGAGGTCCCCGACGTCACGCGGCCGCTGGTCACCGACGAGTTCTGGGAGGACCGCAGCCTCTCCGACGTCGTCGCCGACGAGGGCCGGACGATCCTCGTCTGCACGCCGATGATCGGCTCCTTCGCCGCGAAGTACATCTACGACGAACTCGACGAGCGGGGCTGGTTCGACCGCGCCGACCGAATCGTCGGCCTCACGGCGTCGACGCCGTACGCGGTCTCCTCGTTCCTCGACGACAACGAGTTGCCGTTCGCGATCTTCGCCGACCCGGCCAACGACGTCGCCGAGTCGCTAGGTATCGCCCACGATCTCGACGGGATGGCAGGGATCAGCGAACCGCGGGTCGCCGTCTTCGGGCTCGAGCCGGACCTGACGATCGACAGCGCCTGGGTGTCGACCGAGTGGCCCGAGTTCCCGCCGTACGACGAGCTCGAGTCCGAACTGGGCCTCGAGTAGCGCGGCTCGCAGACCGGGTACCGTCTCCGCTCTGCGGGGTCGAGCGGGCGGCGTGACGCTACGTTTTTGTCGCTGACGCGGCGAGAGACGGGTATGAACGACGACGCCCTCGAGCGCGCCGCGCGGGCGATCCGCGCGGGCGAACTGGTGGTGTATCCGACCGAGACGGTCTACGGGCTCGGCGCCGACGGACTCGACGCCGGCGCCGTCGAACGCGTCTTCGAGGCCAAGGGACGGGATCGGTCGAAACCGGTCTCCGTCGCCGTGCCGACGTTCGAGACGGCCCTCGAGGAGGACTACGTCCGCGCGAGCGACCGCGAACGCGCGTTCGCCGACGAATTCCTTCCGGGTCCCGTGACGCTGCTCTGCGAGCGCACCGAGGCCCTCCCGGACGTCCTCACGGCCGGTCGCGAACGAGTCGGTGTCCGGGTGCCCGACTGCGAACCGGCGCTCGCGTTCCTCGAGCGCGCCGAGCGACCGGTCACCGCCACGAGCGCCAACGTCAGCGGGGAGCCGAGCGCCCGGCGAGTCGAGGATATCGGCCAACAGGTGCTCGACGAGGCGGTGGTCCTCGAGGCCGACGACCTGTACGAATCGATCGACGAGACGGTCCCGAGCACCGTCGTCGACATCGAGGCCGACACGATCCACCGCCGCGGGGCGCTGGCCGACGAGGTCGAGGCGTGGCTCGAGGCGAACTGACGGGCGACTCGAGTCCGGCGATCAGCCGTCCGATACCGCCGCGCTGAGCGCCGCGGACCTATCTCTCCCGAGTTCGTCGGGAGAAATTATATGTGCGACGGGATGTGATATCGGTGACACGTGGTAGTATGAACGGTCGTGTGAGATCCGGCGACTCGCTGTTCCGAACGCGGCCGGTGCTGTGGTTCCTTCTCGCCGTGACCGTCCCCGCACTCGGTTACGTCGCGAGTCGACTCTCGATCAGCGGCGAATCGCTCGCGAGCGCGGCACCCCTCGGCGTCGTCTTCGGCGTGGTCTTCGCCGCCGTGGCCGCGCTCGCGAAGCACGTTCTGGAGTGAGGACGGTCCGACCGCCTCGTCGGACGACCTTTCGTGGCGCTTCGACGGCGCGACGTCGCGACGGGACTGCGACTGCCGTTCCGGGGACTCCGGACGACACCGTCAGGTGCCGGTCGAGACCGAAGCGTCGCTCGAGGGCTAACGGTATCGGATTCGAAGCGAATCGGAGAAACGGGAGCCCGCGAAATTCAGTCGGCCGCTTGCTCGGCGTCGGTCGTCGGGGACGGTCCGGAACCGAGCATGTCAGCGACGGATTCGCGGGCGCGGCCGGGCAGCGACGCGACGAACCGAGCGATCGTCTGCGGTCCGCTCACGGGCCCGGGAGAGCGATAGCAGGCGATGAGCGACCACATGGTCGCGACGCCGAGCGCTCCGGCCGCCGAGAAGGTCATTCCCATCGTCGCGTAGGTGAACGAGTAGACGGCCCCGACCGTCATCGAGGGGACGCTCGAGCCGAGCGGAACCTGGGCGGTGGGATCTCGCACCGTCGGTGCGAGGAAGGTGATCGAAAGGACGCTGCCGGCGAGGAAGACGAAATCTTGCCACATCATCGTGTAATCGACTACTCGGTCACGAGTAAAAGTCTCTCGGTATCACTCCCACTGGATCGATTATACGTCCGATTTCGTGACTTACAAGCCTCGATACCCGATATCTGTATTTCCATCATTCCGAAGCGAATCCGGGTAACAGCGAGCGCAGGGTTCGGGTCCGGACGCCACACTGGGCGGCGAACTCACAGGACTCGCACTTCGATCGGTTCGTCGTGCGGGCCGGCGGGCCGTCGAGGTCCCACACCGTCCGGAGCGCGCGTCGGTAGCGGGCCTTGCGCCGCGTCGTCAACTCGAGGGAGCGAACGACGCCGTGGGCGGGGTACTCGACCCACGCGCGATCGATTTCTCGTTCGTGCTCCCAGGCCAGCGCCTTCGCGGCCGCGACGGCGTGGACCGACTGGGATTCCCAGACTCCCCGTTCGGGCGGCGTCCCGGCCGAAATCAGGACCGGCTCGAGCGGCGCGTCGAGCACCTTGTGGACGACGCCGTGACAGTCCTTCCCGGCGGCGTAGACGTTCCGTTCGCTCGGGTCGCGCAACCGATCCCAGTGGCCGGCCGCGGCGAGACGGTCGCGAGTCGCACCGAGGCGCTCGCGATACTGCACGGGTTCGACGGCGATCGGTTCGGCCGCGAGCGTCCCCGCCGGCGCCTCGAGCAGGGCCTCGTACCGCCGCTCGAGGTCCCGAATTCGCTCGACCGACGACGACGGCTCGCGATCGGCGTCGTCGTCCGTCCGCTGGTAGTAGCACTTCCGAGCGCAGTAGGCGGCCGTCCGCAGGTCGCTGAAGGGAACGAGGGCTCGAGACACGGATCGTCTGGCCGCCCGTTCTCATAAAAAGTCTCGTACAGAGCAGGTGGCGATACCGTCTCGAGTCGGGCGCGAACAGTCGTCCCGAGTAGGGACGGTGCGATTATCTCGGCTGCGAGTACAGCGGCCTACTGTGTGGAAGCACGAGCAGTAGTACCGAGCGCGCCGTCGGCGCGCTCGGCGATCAGCTGGCGGTCCGCGGCCTACGGCCGCACTCGAACCCCGCCAAAAAACTTCGGTCGTTAGAACTCCACGTCCGTCTCCATCCCTTCGGTGGCGTCCTCGAGGCCGTCCTCGCGGACGTCGGTGGTCATGCGTTCCGAGAGTTCGGCGTCGGCGAGGATGCTGTCGAACTCGTCGCGGTAGCGGTCGTTGGCGGCGCGGGATTCGTCCTCGGCGGCGGCGACGCGGCGGTAGCGGCGGATCTGGGGCTCGCTGACGTCGTACTCGTCGGCGAGCGCGGCGTCGTCTTCCTCCCGGTCGCGGATCGCCGCGAGGTCGACCTCGTCGGCGTCGTCCTCGTCCACGAGGTGCAGCGACATGCGGGCCTCGAAGACCGTCTCCTCGTCGACGTCGAGGTCGGCGGCGATGGCGGCGTCGTCCTCGCCGTCGTAGAAGCCCCGCGCGACCGCGATGAGCTCGTCGTCCGTCAGCGGCGTCTCGAACGCGTAGCGCTCGCGCATCTGCTGGACGACGCTCTCGAGGCGCTCTTCGTCCGATCGGTCGTCGCGCTCGAGCGAGCCCCGGGAGTTCTCCTGGGATTCGGTGACGGTTTCCTCGCCGTCGGTGACGTCGGTGAAGATCTCGCGGAGTTCCTCGGTTTTGTCGTTCATGGGTGGACACTCCCGACGGGCGGCTATTTAAGCCTGTTGCCAGATAGCGTTGGGCCGATATTAGACATCGTAAACGATTATAAACTGGCAATAAGAGGAAAATTTCCGCAAGACGGCATCGGGGTGGTGTTTGCGAGGGGTGACAAGAATTAAGTCACAGCCTCCCACGTCATTGTACATGAACACCATAGCACAGTCGGAGGTGAGCAGGGAGACCTACCTGGGAATCGGCGGCGTGGAATACGTGCTGTTCTATTTCCTGGTCGCGGTGACCCTCGCCGTCTTCGCCTACGGCGTCTACCGACGGTTCAGTCGGTACACCGAGGGCGACGACGATCCGTTCGCTCGGCTCGACGAACTGCCGGGTCGAATCGTCAGCGCGGCGAAAATCGTCATCACGAACGAGAAACAGTTCAACAGGGATCTCTACGGCGGCCTGATGCACTCGTTTATCCTCTGGGGATTCCTGACGCTGTTGATCGCGACGCTGATCATCGGCTTCGAGCAGTACACGACGGAGCTGTTGTTCGGCATCGTGTTCTGGGAGGGCGACTTCTATCTCACCTACCAGTTCATCGTCGACGCGATGGGCCTGCTGTTCGTCGTCGGGATCGGAATGGCCCTCTACCGGCGCTACTGGGTCCAGAATCACCGCCTCTGGGGTCGCCACACCTCCAACGAGGACGACGTCTTCATCTGGACGCTGTTCGGTCTCGGCGTCGGCGGTTTCCTCCTCGAGGGCTTTCGCATCTACATCAGCGGCATGCCGAGCCACGAGGTCGTCAGCTTCGTCGGCTACGGCCTGGCGATGGCCTTCGACGCGATCGGCCTGCCGACGACCGGAACGGTCCTGGAGGGCGGCGCGCTCAATCCCGACTACGCCGCGGTCGAACAACTCGGCTTCAACGCCGAGACGCTCCATTGGCTGACGTGGTGGTCGCACTCGCTGCTGGCGCTCTTCTTCATCGCGTGGATCCCCACGCCGGGAAGCCGTTCCACATGCTCTCGTCGTTCGCGAACGTCGTCACGCGCGACGAGAAGGCCGGTCGGCGCCTCCCCAACGTCCCGTCGGATCTGGACGCGACGAACGCCGAGTCCATCGACGACTTCACCTGGAAGGAGATCCTCGATCAGGACGCCTGTACCAAGTGCGGGCGCTGTTCGTCTGTCTGTCCCGCGAAGGCCTCCAGCCGTCCGCTCGACCCGCGAGACGTCATCCTCGACCTCCGCAAGTATCGCGAGGAGCTCGAGGCCGACGGCGAGGAGAAGCCGATCATCGCCGACGGGGGTGCCGCGAGCGCAGCGAGGGGCACGTCGTCGGACGGACCGTCCGACGGAAGTACGAGCGTGATCAACACGGAGACCATGGAGTCCTGCATGGCCTGTATGGCCTGTATGGACGCCTGTCCCGTCGAGATCGAGCACCTCCAGTCCTTCACCCGACTCAACCGGCAGATGACCGATCAGGGCGACGTCGCCCCCAGCATGCAGGACGTCTTCCAGAACGTCATGCAGAACGGCAACACCTTCGGCGACTCGCCGCGCAATCGCGGTGACTGGAGCGACGACCTCGAGTTCGACGTGCCGGACGCTCGCGAGGAGAAAGTCGACTACCTCTGGTACGTCGGCGACTTCCCGAGTTACGACGAGCGCAACAAGCAGGTCGCTCGCTCGCTGGCGACGATCCTGCAGGAAGCCGACGTCAGCTTCGGCATCCTCTTCGACGACGAGAAGTACGACGGCAACGACATCCGTCGAGTCGGCGAGGAACTGTTTACGTCGAACTCGCCGGCCACCACGTCGAAACGTGGGAGGACTGCGAGTTCGACAACATCGTCTGTACGGACCCCCACTCCTACAACACGTTCGAGAACGAGTATCCGGAGCTCAACTTCGACGAGTTCGCCGACGACCCGATGATGCCCTTCGAGTACGACGAGCAGTGGAACGAAGACGGCGAGATCGAGGTCTACCACTGGACCCAGGCCGTCGAAGAACTGGTCAACGAGGGCAAGCTCGACCTCAATGGCACCGAGCTCGACTACACGGTCACCTACCACGATCCGTGCCATCTCGGCCGGTACAACGACGAGTACGAGGCCCCGCGGGAACTCATCCGCCACGGGCTGCGAACTCGACGAGATGCCCCGTAACCGCGACAACTCCTTCTGTTGTGGCGGGGCGGCGGCGGCCTCTGGATGGACTTCGAAGAGGAACCGAAGCCGAGCGAAGAGCGCATCCGCGAAGCCCTCGAGGACACGGACGCCGGAAGCGGCGTCGAGAAGTTCGTCGTCGCCTGCCCGATGTGCATGACGATGTACGAGGACGGTCGCAAGACCGGCGGCTACGAGGACGAGATCGAGATCGTCGACGTCGCCGAACTCATCGTCGAAGCCATCGGCGCCGAAGACGAAGCGGACCTCGAAATCGCGGCGGACTGATCGAGCGCCCGCCGGTTCCGATTCGATACTCCGCCCGTCGTAATCGCGTCCGACCGCTTTTTCCCGCCGCTCGAGCGTCGATCCGATAGTGCTTCGAGGCGCGTACGCGTCGCTCAGCGTCGAGCTATCGGGGAGTTAGTCGAAAACGCTGCGTCCGTCGAACCGATCCGTCGAAACGAGCGCTCAGTCGGAGCGACCGACCGTCGCCGTCGCGTCCTCGCACTCGGCTGCAACGGCGACGTTCTCGGTTCGCACCTCGCGGACGAACTCGAGGAAGTTGTCGAACACTAACTTGGCCTCGCAGGCCGCTTGGTAGTTCTCTTCGGTGATCTCTTCGAGGACCGACTGCCGGCGGTCGTCGGAGAGATCCTTGCGGTGGACGAGTTCGCGGGCGGTCTTGGCGTCGTACTCGGGGTGGAACTGGACGCCGAAGACCCGGTCCTTGCGGAAGCCGTGGTTGGAGTAGTGATTCTCGGCGAGGGGCTCGGCGCCGGGCGGCAGTTCCGAGACCTCGTCGGAGTGGCTGGTGAAAGCGGTGAACTCCCTGCTGATGTCGTCGAACAGCCGCGATTCGCCGTAGTGTTCGATCTCGCTGTAGCCGACCTCGTAGGCGCCCATGTCCTCGACGGTGCCGCCGAGGACGTCCGCCAGCAGCTGGTGGCCCCAACAGACGCCGAGGAACGGCATCCCGCGGTCGATCGCGTCGCCGACCCACTCCTTGATCGGCCGCATCCACTCGTCGTCCCAGTACACTGACGCTCGCGAGCCCGTGACGACGGCGCCGTCGTAGTCGAACCCGTCCGGAACCTCGCCCTCGGTGGCGTCGAACTCCGCGAGCGATGCGTCGAGTTCGCGTCGGAAGTTCCGCGTCGTGTTCTCGTCCCGGTGAGCCGCGTTCAGGACGGCAATACGAAGCTGATCCATCGTCCCGTATTGGCGACTCAGGGAAGATATGCCTTCTGTCCCAGACCGGGGTTGCCGCAACCGCGGACGGCTAGCGGGCTTCCCGAGCGGAGGCGGGCCTGTCAGGCACCGGTTACGAACGGCGGGAACGAGGCGAGGTCACTGCGGTCGATAGGTGCCGTTCTCGTCGCGTTGGTACCGGTCGCCCGTCTCGAACCAGCCGTCGGCGAACCGGCCGCGGTCGTCGGACTCGTCGTAGTCGTCGCGTTGCTCCTCGGCCGGGGCGTACCAGTTCTCGTCGTCGGTTCCGGCAGCGCTTACGTAGCCGTCGGCCACGACCGGCCCGGACAGCTCGAGTCGGCCCTCGGCCGCCCCCTCGAGGACGGTCCCCGACTCGTCGACCAGTCGCGCGCGACAGTCCGGCACGGGCGTGCCGACGTCGTCCGCAACGGTCGAGGTGTCGCCGGGATCGGCGGCTGCAGCGCCAGCGAACGACTGGGAGAACGCCGTCGGGCACTCGAGCCGACCCGCCGCGCGCGCGATCGGAATCTCCTGCTCGCGGTAGGCCTCGAGCGTGTCGTCGTCCAGCGCTCCCTCGACGATCACGCGCTCGAGCGAGTCGACCGCGTCGTCGAACCCCGACTCGGCGGCGAGGTCTCGAATCGCCGTCTCGCGGCCCGCCAGCAGCGTCGCCTCCTCCTCGGCGATCGCGGTCAGGGTGTCGCCGGGATCGAACGCCCGGTCGAGCAGCAGGGTCCCGCCGACGTACAGCGTCGACAGCGCGACGCGGACGAGCCCGTCGGGACTCGAGAGCGGCGGCGTCACCGGGACGACATCGGCGCTCGAGAGCCCCCACGCGACGAGCGCCGAGATGCAGTTCCACTCGAGCGCGGACGCCGAGTAGCCGGCGATCGGTCGACCGTCAGCGCCGTGAAGGAGCAAGAGCGGAGCGTCGACGTCGGACTCGCGGTCGCGTTCGTCCGGAGCGGGGACGGCGTCTCGGTCGGCCTCGGCGAGTTCCTCGAGGGTTACCGACCGATCGAACGGAACCGAGCGCACGAGGTCGCGCTGGGCCGCCTCGGAGACGACTAGATCGGGTTCGAGTAGGTCGAACGGCCGCTCGACGGACGCGGGCGTCAGCCAGTGAGAGACCGGGAAGACGGTGGCACCGAGGCGCCGACAGGCGAACAGGACGGCGAGCGACGCGACGCGATTGCGCGTGAGGAGACAGACGACATCGCCGGCGTCGATCCCCAGCGCGGAGAGGTGTTCGGCCGTCCGCGTCGCCATCGCCGAGAGTTCGCCGTAGGAGACGCGGTTCTCGTGGATCGTCTCCGCGGGGGCGTACAGCCGCTCTTCGGAGACGTCGACGACCGCCGTCCGTTCCGGGAACCGTTCGGCCCGCCGCGCCAGCGAGAGTGTCACGAACGGAACTGCCACCCTGGTCCCCGTAGTAGCTGGGGGGTCAATCGCAAGCACTCGAGCATTCGAGACAATCCCTCGTCCGTTCGCTCGCGCCTCGTCGCTCGTCTCGCACGTACAGCCGCTCTTCGGAGACGTCGACGACCGCCGTCCGTTCCGGAACCGTTCGGCCCGCCGCGCCAGCAGAGTGTCACGAACGGAACTGCCACCCTGGTCCCCGTAGTAGCTGGGGGGTCAATCGCAAGCACTCGAGCATTCGAGACAATCCCTCGTCCGTTCGCTCGCGCCTCGTCGCTCGTCTCGCAGCCGACCGAACCGCGCGAAGATACCACGTGTGTAGGCGCGTTCGTTATCTCGCTATCCGCAGTAGCAACCGCGATGAGCCGGGGAGATCCCGATTTCGATCCCGAAGCACCCGAAGAGAGCGAGATCGGGCGCGAAATGGTCGACCAGAGCACCGGTCTCGGATCGGTGGCCGCCCACCTCTATCGCGGGGAGGTCGAACGCGTCACCACGTGGCGCGGGCGCCTCGACGAGACGACGAACTGGGCGGTCACCGTCATGGCCGCCATCCTCGTCTACGCGTTCTCGAGCGACGGGACTTCGCACGCCATTCTGCTCGTCGGGATGCTCGTCATGGTCGTCTTCCTCGGGATCGAGGCGCGACGCTACCAGAGCTACGACGTGTGGCGCTCGCGTGCGCGATTACTACAGGAGAATCTCTTCGCGAACGCGCTCGATCCGTCTGTCGGCGTCGAACGGCCCCGATGGCGGGCGGAATTGAGCGAGGACTACCGCAATCCGTCGATCAAGATGCCGTACTCCGAAGCGCTCGGACGGCGGCTCCGGCGGGTGTACATCCCGTTACTAACGATCATGCTCGCCAGTTGGCTCTTCCGGATCGCGGCGTACCACCCCGGCCAGACGTGGCGACAGGCCGCGGCGCTGCCCGGAATACCGGGTCCGGTCGTGGTCGGCGTCGTCGTCCTGTGTGTCGGTCTCGCGACCGGACTCGCCATCTGGCCGCGGGAACGACGCGCCAAGGGCGAGGTCTCCGAGCGGAACTACGGCGAGTGGAAAGAGCGACAATGAGGAGATCGCTCGCCGACCGGAGGGGCGCGAGCGACGCCGACCACCGGCGACAACCGCGCTCGGCCAGCGCTACCCGAATCGAGTGAATCGCCTCGAGGTCAAGCGCCGAGGAATTCTCCTGGAGTTCCCGATAAAAGCAGCACAACAAAGCGGCCGCTGCACGTTCAGGAATCTAGATACATGCAGTCCGCGTGGTCGGCCGCGCCGTCGGTAGTCGCAGTCGCGATTCCGGACCTCCCGCTCGAGGAACCGGTCCTCGTGTTCACTCTAGCGCTGGCGATCTTCCTGGTCGGACCGCTGCTCGTCCGGCGACTCGGCCAGCCGGGAATCGTCGGCATCGTCCTGTTCGGAGCGCTCCTGGGCCCCGGCGGGACGGGACTGATCGCGCACAGCGACGCGATCGTCCTGCTCGGGGAAGTCGGGTTGATCTATCTCCTCTTTACGGTCGGACTCGAGCTCGATCTCCGGCAGTTCGCGGAGGATCCAGGCAGTGCGGCGCTGTTCGGACTCGTGAGCTTCGGGCTCCCGTTCGTCGTCGGGACGGCCGCCGTCATCGTTCTACTCGATCTCTCTCTACTCGCCGGACTGCTGCTGGCGGCCGTCTTCGCCTCGCACACGCTGTTGGCGTATCCGATCGTCAACCAGTACGACATCACGGGGAACCGGGCGGTGACGGCCGTCTTCGGCGGGATCCTGTTTACGGACACGCTCGCCCTGTTCGTCCTCGCGCTGGTCCGGAGCGCGGCCGAGACGGGACTCACCGCCGGCGTCGTCGTCGGGAAGGTCCTCGCGCTGGTCGCCCTGCTGGCCGGGGTCTGGGTCGTCGTCCCGCCGATCGCGCGTCGGTTCCTTCAAAACTTCAGCGAGGAGAGCTATTTCGAGTTCCTCTTCGTCGCCGTCGTCTTCTTCGGGGCGGCCAGCGTCGCGACGCTGCTCGACGTCGCGCCGATCCTCGGCGCGTTCGTCGCCGGGCTCGCGCTCAACCGGTTGATTCCCGAGGGCGGTACGCTGCTCTCCCGGATCGAGTTCGCGGGCAACGCCTTCTTCGTCCCCTTCTTCCTGCTGCACGTCGGCATGCTCGTCGACGCCACGGTGATCTTCCAGGGCCGGCGGACGCTCGAGGTGGCGGCGGTGATCGTCGGCGTCATGGTCGCCCTGAAGTGGGCCGCGGCGTGGCTCGTCGCCCGCGTGAAGGGGTACACCGCCGACGAACGGGACGTCATGTTCGGGCTCTCGATCGGCCAGGCCGCGGCGGCGCTGGCGATCACGCTGATCGGCTACGACGTCGGATTGTTCGACGCCGCAATCCTCAACGCGGTGGTGCTCATGCTGCTCGTGACCGCCGTCGCCAGCCCGTGGCTGACCAAACGCGCCGGCCAGCGGCTCGCGCTGGCCGACGACGTCGAGCCGGGCGATGACGCGCCCGCGGACCCGCGTATCCTGCTGCCGATTTCCCACGCCGCCGACCGCCAACGGCACCTGCTCGAGCTGGCCCTGCTGCTCAAGGACGACGAGCGCGAGGAGCCGATCCACACGCTGACGGTCGTCCGGCCCGATCGGAGCGGCGATCCCGACCGCGCGGTCGACGAGGCCTACACCGACCTCGAGGAGCTCACCGCGGCCGGGAGCGAGGCCGAGGTCCCCGTCGCTCCGGAGATCCGCGTCGACCACAACCCCGCCTCCGGGATCGTCCGCGGCGCCGTCGAGGTGCAGGCGGACCTGCTCCTGCTGGGCTGGGACGCCCAGCGATCGCTCGGCCAGCGACTGTTCGGGAGCGTCATCGATCAGGTGTTAGATCGGACGACCGACCCGGTGGTGGTCGCTCGACTCGGCCATCCGGTCAACACGACCGACCGGCTCTTCGTCGTCCTGCCCGAGGGGATCGACCACCACGAGGGGTTCTTCGAGAGCGTCGCCCTGCTCAAGCGGCTCGCGGACCGGCTCGGCGCGCCGCTGACGGTCCTCGCGGTCGGGGGGTCGGCCCACCAGTACGAGCGGCTCTTCGACCTGGTCGAGCCGGAACTGGACGCCGAGTTCCGCGACCTGAACTCGTGGCGGGCGCTACACTCGACCCTCGAGGACGAGGCGACGGCGAACGATCTGGTCAGCGTGATCTCCTCGCGACCGGGCAGCGTCGGCTGGCACGATCAGCTCCGGGAGCTGCCCTACCGACTGGCGGCGCTTCCGCCGGAGTCGTTCGTTCTGCTTCATCCGCGGGAAGACGATCCGGAGTACGATCGGCAGTTCCTGCGGTTCAAGTGAGCGCCGGCGGCCGTTCGATCCCGAATCGGTCGCGTCCTATTCGTCGTCGGTGTGGGCCTCGAGGAATCCGAGCAACCGATCGTTGACCGTCCGCGAGCGCTCGATAAACGCCAGGTGGCCGGCGTCCTCGAGGGCGGCGAACTCACCGCGGGGCAATCCGTCCGCCAGCGCCCGGCCGGCCGACGGCGACACCAGTTCGTCCGCGTCGCCGTGGATCACCTGCGTCGGCTGGGTCACCTCGACGAGCCACTCGGTCGCGTCGAATCCCTCGAGAGCCGCAATCTGCGCCTCCCAGCCCGCTCGATTAGCGTCTCCGTCGGCCCGCCAGTCGACGATTCCCTCGCACACGTCGGCGGGCTGGCTCTCGAGGAACTCGGCTGAGAGGCCCGCCTCGAGCGAGTCGGCGAGCGCGTCGCGGTCGTCCGGCGGCGCGAACAGCGGCTCGAGGTCGAACTGCGCTCCTCGGGGCGCGGTGCCAAACAGCGTCAGCGTCGCGACGCGACTCGAGGTCCGGGCGGCCTCGAGGGCGACGGCCCCGCCGAGCCCGCAGCCGACGAGGTGGGCATTGGGAATCTCGCAGGCCGAGAGGACGGCCTCGAGGTCGGCGGCGAGCGTCTCGAGGGCGTAGGGCCCGTCGGGCGCGTCCGAGCGGCCGGTGCCCCGGAGGTCCCAGACGACGGCCTCGTACGGGCCGGCGACGGCGGCGTGTTGCCAGCCCCAGCACCAGCCGCCGAGGCCGGCTTCGGGGACGAAGACCACTGGGTCGCCCTCGCCGGCGCGGTCGTAGTACAGCGAGGTGTTCCCGTTCGTTGCGGTGGGCATACGGAACGTGTGGCAGCCGAGAAAGGCGACGGTTTCGATTCCGTGCGGTCCTCAGCGATGGCAGCCGGTACTATCCGCAGAAATTATAACTAATCTACCATTCTCATCGTTGAACACTCTACGGACAGTATAACTTGATGTCCAATATTAAGGGAAATTATAAATACAGGAAATATTATATCTCTGGTATGGGGTTCGAAAAAGAACGATTGGGTGCAGTATTCTTCGCCGTACTACTGGCGACCTCGCTGGTCGCTATGCCCGCACTCGCGAGCGGACCGAGTGCGAGTGCGGCGGACGAGCAACGGTCTCCGTTCGCAGTCCAGCCCGGTAACTCTCCCGGGCCTAACGATGGATCGCTCGGTCAGAAGGGCGGTGGACCACCGGGTCAAGACGGACCGCCGGGACACGACCGCGGCGATGCAAACGTCACGGTTCCGAATCTCGAGGAGAACACGACGCTCGAGACGATCCTCGCTGCGACTGAACGCCTCGAGGAGCTCGATATTGCGGACGACGACGACGCGACGGCGGCGGCGAACGATACCGTCGCGGCGATCAATGCTTCGCTGCACGAGTACCGTCGGGCCCGATACGCTGATTCGCAGGCGGCCTTCAAACACTTGGCTGACGCACAGCAGGCGCTCGCGACACTGCGGAGCGAAGTCGATGCGGACGACGAAGCGGTCGTCGATGCGATTAGCGAAGAACTGTACACGGCGGGCAACGCGAGCGCTCGCCTCGCCGTCTCCGATGCGACCGCTGTCGTCGCCGAAAACGAAGGCGAGTTCCGCAATCGCGGACAGCGACAGAAGGTCGAGAGTGCACTCGGAAACGCCATCAATGCCCTCGAACGGGCCGATAGGACCGTTTCGCGGGACACCTCTGGGAAGGGAAAGAAACGAGGCAAGTCCGCTGACCGATCGATCGGTCCGGACGACCGCGCGAAAGCGTTGTCGCACCTCGAGAACGCCTGGAAGCACACGGAGCGAGCGTTCGACGCGGTCGAAGCAAACACCGAACCCTCGCTGTCGCTGACGCAGGGGCGCCCATTCGAACGAAACGGGACGGTCCAAGTGTCGCTTCAGGCAATCCTGACCGACGTTCGTCCCTATAACTACGATAACGCCACGGTGACGGTCGATGGAAACGCCGACGTCGATCCCGTTTCGTTCACTACCAGCGAAAAAGCGGGAACGACTGCGATCGGATCGACGGTCGTCGATCTGGGGGCCGACCCCGAAAATGTGACCGTTACGGTGGCAGCGACGGCGGACCACGACGCCGACCGAACGGTCGAAGCGACCCACGAGATTCGTATTACGGAGGACGATATCGTGTGGGAACGGCCCGCCCCCGACGAATACCAGACCGTTGAAGCCGTCGACGAATCCTCTGGCGTTTCAGTCGCCGTCGGCGGGGACGGCCTCCACGAGACCGACATCTCGGTTTCCGACGAGACGCCCGCGACCGATAGCGCGTACCGTGCCGGACCGATGGTACGCATCGAGAACGCGACGCCGATCGACGAGGCGACCGTCGAGATTCCCCTCGACGGCGAGGCGCTCGAGCGCGAGGGGAACCTCTCGATCGTCACGTGGGATCCCCACAGCGACGAGCCGTGGACGCCGGTCGAGACCGAGATCGACCGCGACGCCGGCGTCGCGACCGCCGACGTCGACCACTTCTCCTTTTTCTCGGTGTTCCGGATCGACGACTGGGAGGATCGGACGAGCGATACGATCACGCTCGACGACGAACACCTCGACGACGGCGTCGGGAACGGCACCGAGATCGAGAACGCCGATTTCGTCTTCGTACTCGACGAGAGCGGCAGTATGAGCGGTGCGCCGATCGACTACGCCGAAGACGCCGCCAAGCGCTTCGTCGGCGCGCTCACCGACGACGAACGCGCCGGGCTGGTCGGCTACGACTCGAGTGCGAGCCTCGATCAGTCGCTGACGACCGACCACGACGCGCTCAACCGCAGCCTCGAGCGCCTGGACGCCGGCGGCGGTACCCACACCGAAGCCGGCCTCCGCGTCGGCCTCGATCACCTCGAGAGCGCGGGCTGGGAGAACCGCTCGGACGTGATGATCCTGTTGTCTGACGGGAAGTCCAACAGCGACTCCGATCCGCTATCGGTCGCCGAAGACGCCGCCGACGCCGGCATCGAGATCAGTACGATCGGCCTCGGGAACAGCATCGACGAGAACGAACTCCGCGAGATCGCGGCCATCACCGGCGGCGACTTCCACCACGTCGAACGGGAGGAAGACCTCCCCGAGACGTTCGAGCGCGTCGCCGAAAATCAGACCGGCGTCGACCTGCGGGATACCAACGGCGACGGGATTCCAGATCTCGTCGCCGAGATGGATCTCTCGATGCCGACCGGCGAACCCGGCGTCGTCGGCGAACCGCTGAACCTCGATCCGATCGCCTTAGATACCAGCGGCGACGGCATCCGCGACAACGAGACCGTCGACATCGATTATCGAGTCTACGAGGAGAACAACGAGACGAAGCTCACTGCACAGGTCACCTATGCCGAGCATCATCCGGCACGGATCGATACGACTGGCGACGGATTGACGGATCGCGAACAACTCGACGGCTGGGAGATCGAGGTCGTCGACAACTGGGAGGACGCGAAGGCTCTCGAAGAAGCACTTCACGAGGAGGGCGATCCAGTTCTCGAACCGTACTTTACATCGAAGACTGCATCAGCCGATCCGTTAGTTAGCGACACTACTGGAAACGGTCTCACCGATGCCGAGCAGGTTACACTCGGAACGGATCCCGCTGCAGTCGATACGACGGGTGACGGTCTCTCGGACGCGTACGCCAGCGAATCGTTCCAAGAGGATCCAACGGTCTTTACCACCACACCGCCGCGGATCACGGCACTTGACGCCGACGAGGAAACCATCACGGAATGGCGAACGAAAGATGTGCTTTGGTGGACGGTCTCGTACCCCGTTTACACCTACGAGTACGAGTTCGAGTACACGATCGAAGACGAGGCGGGTCTCTCCCGGAGCGAGTTGACGAAAGACGGCCGGAGCTGGGACACTAACTACTATCGCGGTATCGAGGAAGTAGACGAATACACGCGCTTTACGTCGGCGTACGAAGGGTTCATCGCCGATTCGCTACGCGGTGCCGAGGTCTACATCGAAGTTGCCGACGTCCACGGAAACGAAGACAAGGTTCGCGCGTTCCAGAAGAATGCGTTCTATACCGACCTCGCCGAGGAGTACGCCACCGGCTCGCTGTCGGCCGGGACGACGGGAGCGCTCTCCGGGTTCACACACGGGGCATCGGAAACGGCGGATCTCCTCGTCTTGGTGTTCACCCGGCCCCACGACACATACGAGTCGTTACAGGAGGTTCGAGACGCGCTCGGGGAGACGACGGTCAGAGAGATCGTCGAAGGCCTCCCCGAGAGCGTCAGGGAGCAGCAACGTCAGGAGAATCCCTTCAACCCGTACACGGAGACGGCCAAACACGACGCGTTCGCTGACGGCTGGTACACCGGCTACAGCCTGCACTTCGCCGCTTCGATGGCATACGGCGGCTCCGTGACCAAGGCTGCCAGAAACCCCGACGAACTCATCGACGCGCTCCGACAGGCGCGTCGCAGCGTCGGCGATCTCTCGAGCGGCCTACGATCGGGATCGAAGACGGGACTGACGAGAAAGGCGATGACCGACGGCGGACAGTCGACCGACGACTTCCTTCGCAGTACTGGGTCGGCCGGTTCGTCGAAGAAAGCGAGTGATGCCGTCGAAGAAATTCCGGAATCACGGTTCTCAGAGTTAGTCGACGTTCACGAGCAGCTCGGTCAGTTCCTTACACGCCACGGTGATAGCGGAGCCGAGGCCGTCGCGAGACTGTCGGCTGACGATGTCCGCAAAGTCCTTCGATTCGATCGAGCGACGCAATATAAGTTCGTCTACGTCCTTCGGAATAAGGAGAACCTCCGGTTAGTCGATGATTCGGTTACCCCACAGGATCTAATACGCATCCAAGAAAACGGTAACTTACTCGAGACGCAACTGATTGCCAAACGCGGCGACGACGTCGAGAGCGTCCGGTGGATGGAACTCGGCGACGCTGACGCCGGGATGATCCACGTCAATGGGAGGCACATTTCAGGACAGATCGGTCTCGATCAAAAATCGATAACATCCTTCTTCCCAGTCGGACAAACAGTCAAAGGAAGACAGCTTCCAGCAACTATGTCTCAGAACGACGTATATGAGTTGATTCATCGCGCCACCAAGGAAGGGCAACCGCAATCGGGACCGGGAGATACGACGATCTATCGATTTGAACCAGAATCCAGTACAGGAGTCTCCGAAATGAGGGTCGATGTCGAGCAAGGTCAGATTATCACAGCGCTTCCCGAAGAAGGATCCGGAGTGAAAAAGTGGGTTCCCGACCTCGATGGGTCTGGAGGCTGGTTAGATGAACGATAACGATCCACGATCGGTGTTCTCGGTCGCGATCGAATATGACGACAGCATGTCACGCAAGATTCGCGAGGGGACGCATAACCCCTTGAGTGGGATTACGTTGCGAACCGATCGTGAATCGCTTCCGCGGGGCGATGACGTTGCTCTGAGCGCATACCTGCACAGCTTCCTATACGAACTGGCCACGAGCGTGCTCCATGTCGTCGCTGGGCAACCCTACGCGTTCTCGGCTTCGGACGGTCCCGCTTACGTCGCCGTCGAACCGATTACCACCGATGCGGTACGGATCACGCAGTGTTATTCGAGGAGTACTGCCCTTCACCCCGACGAGCGGTCTGAGGATGAGGCGAGTCTAACCGTTCGACAGGCGGCGTTCGTGGAGGAAACGATCGACGCTGGGACAACGTTCCGCGACTTTGTCAATTCGACCAACACCGCGCTGACTGACGAGCTACGCCAGTTCGAGTGGCATCTCGAGACAGCGAAGACTGTCTCGAGTCAGTTTCAGTCTCGACCGAACGGCGAATCTCACGGTCGCTGACGCGTCGTTGAAGAGATCCTGCGACTCGGAGTTCGTCGATGCGATCCGCCGGGCTGCAGCCAAGTACGTCGAAACGGTGATCGACGAGAACGAGGACCTGTCCAACGAACTCATCGAGTTCGAGCGATACCGTCGCGCAGTCGGACGGCTCGCGGAGCGCGAAGCGGACGCCCAGTCCGCGTATCCATCGCGGCACAATGACGGACAGCTGACCGCTAGTGCGGACACCAATCCGACCGGTGGTTCGATCCGACCCCGATGCCAAGTGAATCCGTTCACGATGAACTATCGATCGAACTCGTCCGTGAGCCAGGCTTCGAGCGCCGGGCGGTCGAAGGTGGTCGGGTAAATCCGCGGGATTCGCTCGCCATCGCGGTCGATGGTCCTTCGTCGCCGGCGGCCCAGAGACACTCCCGATTTCCGGCTATCTGTACGACATGATCGCTCACCTCCGACGTACGTCACGCTCTGTCCTCACCCCGAAAACGCAGTTCGAGTAGGAGAACTATAGACGTACTTTTTACTCGATGATCCGAACTACATCGACGACTTAGTTGATGAAGGAACGGCAATCAGACTAGATGCAGGGGATACATAATGGGATTCACACCGACGAGAGAGCGGTTAGAACGCTCGCTCGAGACCTATCGTGATCAGCTTCGGACTGTGTCCGAGGTAGAATCGGCCGCTGCGCTCGATCGCACTGGTCCGAATACCGTTTCGGGGCTCCTCGCCATCGCGAACGAGACCGAGTTCGTGCTCGAGGTGTGCTCCGAGAAGGTCGGGGACCACGGCTTACGGGAACAGTTCGAGACGCTACGAGAGGAGACGAACGGAGTGCTCGAAGAAGCGGAGTATCGAGAGAAGGCGTTCGAGGAGCTCCAGTACATGATCGACCGGTATCCGAGCGTGGTGAACCACTTCCTCGAACTCGAGCCAGTCCCGAACGAGCTGCGGAACGACCTGGACTGGCGAGATCGGTTGGAAATAACGCGTCTAGAATTAGATCCGTACTTCGACCTGCACGACGAACACATCAGGATCGAAACGCTCGACGAGGTTCTGCGGCTGCGTTACGAACAGGAAATCGATACCGTCCTCGACGAACGGGCCGGTGTCGAACGATCATACTATCCGGAGTCGTTCTGGTGGCGTCATCCGTCGAAGGTCGACGAAGAACTCGATTCGTCGTCGAACGGAGCCTGAGCGACGAGGTGGGAGGCTCGACCGTCTGGAGATCACCGCGGGAAAACTGCAATACCCGATCATGCCACCTCACGAATTAGTCGAACGACACGTCGATTCACTCGGCGAGAGCGTCTCAGCAGTCCGGGACGCGTCCGTCGAAGACCTGGATCCGTTCGATCGACACGCGCTCAGCGGGATGCTTTCGCTGTCGGCGAGAATCGAACTCCTCCTCTCGAACGAGGAAACGCGAAACGAGGTCGATACGGAGGTCATCAGTGAATATCGATCGCTCTCGAGCGGGATCGAGACCGAAGCCGAATAGCTGAGCGCTGACCGCGCCAAGCAGCGGTCAGGCGTCCTGAATCTGCCGCAACACGTCGGGCGCGTCCTCGAGCGCCGCGTCGAGATCCTCGACGTTCGGGCCGCCGCCCTGCGCGAAGTCCGGCGGGCCGCCGCCGCCGCCGCCGACGCGGCCGGCGAGTTCGCCGACGACCTCGCCGGCGTTGACGTCCGAATCGTCGGGCACCGCGACGACGAACTGGGCGCCGCTCTGGCCGCTGCCGAGGACGGCGATCTTCCCCTCTCCGACGAGAGCGTTCGCGGTCGCGCGGAGCTCGTCCATGTCGGCGTCGATGCGGTCGACGACCGCGGTCCGGTCACCGACGTCGACCTCCTCGCCGCCGCCACCGCCGCCGGCGCGGGCCGCGGCGAGCTGTTCCGTCAGGTCTTCGATCTCCTTGCCTCGCGCCTTCCACTCCTCGAAGAAGCGTTCGGCGGTTTCGGGCACGTCCTCGGGCGAGACGTCGAGGACGTCGGCGGCCTCGTAGAGGGCGTCCTCTTTTTCCTGCGTCGACTCGATCGCGGCCTCGCCGGCCGCGAACGTGATGCGCTCGACGCCGTCCTGGACGCGTTCCGTGTTCAGGATCTTGATCGAGCCGATGTCGCCGGTGCGGGCGACGTGCGTGCCGCCGCAGGCCTGGATATCGTCGGCGACCTGGATCAGCCGGATCTGCTCGCCCGGCGGAATCCCGCCCTGGTAGAGGTCGAAGCCGTGTTCGGACTCCGCGTCGTGGCGGTCGGGCCAGTCCTGGGTGACCTGGGTGTTGTCCATCACGAGCTCGTTGGCCAGCGACTCGATCTCCTTGACGTCCGCGCGGGAGATGCGGTCGTAGTGGCGGACGTCGATCCGCGAGGAGTCGACGCCCTTCTGGGCGCCGGCCTGGCGGATGTGCTCGCCTAAGACCTGTCGGGCCGCGTGGATGACGATGTGGGTCGCCGTGTGGTGGCGCATGAGTTGGCGCCGGCGGCTGCCGTCGATCTGACCGTTGACGAGTTCGCCCTTACCGGGGTCATCGTCGGTCCGGTGGAGGATGACGCCGTCTTCGATCTGGACGTCCTCGACTTCGACGGTCGTGTCGTCGGTCGAGAGCGTCCCCGTGTCCGAGGGCTGACCGCCGCCCTCGGGGTAGAACATCGTCTGGTCGAGGACGACGTCGTACCCCTCTTCGCGCTCGAAGACGTCCAGGACGACCGCCTCGAACTGGGTGCGCTCCTGATCGTCGTAGTAGAGCTTCTCCGTCTCGGGGAGATCCGAGAAGCGCTCGTCCTCGTCCTCCTCGACCTCCTCGGCGCCCTCGGGGGTGTCGTGGCGCTGGGCGACGAGGCTGTAGAAGTCGTCGGGGACGTCGACGTCGGCGCCGGCCTCTTCGGCGATCTCCGCGACCATGTCGGGCTGGATACCGTGGGAGTCGTAGAGCTCGATCAGCTCCTCGGTCGGGATCGGCTCGCCCCGCTCCGCGTACTCCTCGGCCAGCGACTCGACGCGGCGACCGCCCCGCTCGAGCGTCTCGCGGTACTTCTCGATCTCGGTGCGGACGATGTCGCGGATCGTGTCGCGGTTCTCGTACTCGAGGCGTTCCGCCTGCATGTCGACGAGTTCGTCCAGCGGCGCGTCGACGCCGGCGTTGTCACAGAGGCGCTTCGTGCGGCGCAGGACCATCCGCGCGAGGTAGCCCGTCCCGACGTTCGAGGGGACGATGCCGTCGCCGAGCATGTAGGCCAGCGTGCGGCAGTGGTCGGCGATGGCGTAGATGTCCTCGAGGGGCTCGACGAGATCGCGCAGCTGGTCGACGGAGACGCCGATCTCGGCGGCGATCTCGCCGCGGGCGGCCTCGACGTCGTCGACGTCGTCGATGTCGAGCTGCCCGGAGAGGCGAGCGGCGCGGGAGACGATCTCGGTCTCCTCGTCGGTGTAGGAGAGGCCGGCGTTGTCCTTGAGGAAGTCGATCATCTCCGGGTAGATCGCCTCGTAGACCGTCGCGGTGCCCTGACTCATCCAGGTCCACCGTTCGAGGCCGTAGCCGGTGTCGACGATGTAGGTGTCCATGTAGGAGTACCGGTTCCCGTCCTTGAGCTCGTACTCGCCCTCGGGGTCTTGCTCCATGCACATGAAGACCAGCGTGGCGATCTCGAGCCCGCGGTAGATGACCTCGATGGCGGGGCCGGCGTTGCCGCCGCCGACCCAGGGATCCTCGATGTAGGTGACCTCGCTGATGTCCGCGCCGAGTTCCTGGAGCAGGCCGTCGCAGAGTTCGACGGTGCGGTCCTTCCAGTAGACCTCGCCGTGGTAGGCGTACTTGTCCTCGGGGATGTCCTCGCGCGTGTTGAACGCGTGGTGGGCCATCATCTCGAAGGCCATCGTGTGCCGGCCCGTCTTGCCGACGTTGTCGATGTCCTGCATCCGGATGCAGGGCTGGGACACCGTCAGCGGGTTCGCCGGCGGCGGCGTCTCGCCGCTGGTGACCAGCGGCTGGAAGTCGTAGATCGAGGCCTGGGTCAGTAGGACGTCGTCGCGCCACCGGTTGGCGGCGACGGGGTAGGGATCGATCCGCTCGTGGTCGTGGTCTTCGAAGTACGAGAGGAACACCTCGCGCATCTCCGTCAGGCTGTACTCCTCGTCGAAGCCGGGATTCTCGATGAAGCCGTACTCCTCGCAGGGCGGCTCGCCGCAGGTCTCCCGGTCGTGGTCGCGGGTCCAGAAGTGCGCGCCACAGGACGGACACTCCTTGCGTTCGAATCCTTCCTCCTCGAAGTACTCGAGGCGGTACTCGTCCGCCAGTTCGCTCATTACGTATGTGTTGGCCAGCCAGCGCCTAAAACAGTTCCGCAACGTTCAATCGGGCGAAATCGTCGACCGCAACCGAAGCCGTCGCGCCGCCGCTGCCGGTCTCTTCGATCCACTGTCGTTTCGTTGAAAAGATATATAGTATTCCAATAGGTTCACACGTATAGGAATCGAAATGGACGGAATCGAACGCTTCGCTCGAGACGACCGCGGGCGCTCGGCCCGGCCGTCCGGTAGCGAGTGATGCGATCGAGACGCTCCCTGCTCCGGACCGGCGGCCTGGCCGCGGTCGGGACGCTCGGCGGCCTCGTCGCGTTACCGTCGCCGCCCGAGGCGACGCCGATGGATCACACGGCCGAAGCCGCCGCGCTGCCGGACGCGGTGGCCGGGTGGACCGACGACCGGATCACCCGCGAGACCGAGACGCCGATCGCGCGCTACCAGTACCGCGCGACCGCCGCCGACCCCGACCGAACCGACCGCGAGACGTTCGTCGCGACGTCGCCGATCAACGTCGTCCTCCTTCCGAACACCGAGACCGACGCGGCCGGCCTCGAGAGCGTCATGGAAGTACTCGAGGCCGAGGGCTGGCTTCGCGACCCCGACGAGTACACGCGCTACGCCTGGGACCGGACCGAGGGTCGGTTCGTCTGCCAGCAGGCGACGGCCGCCGAATCCTACTTCGGCGCCAGCGGCCGCTTTCACGTGCGCTGCTGGTCGTTCGAGGGAATCGTCTCGATGCAGGTCCACGAGGACTCGGCCGCCCGGCCGAAACACGACGTGATCTCCTACGACCGCGGCCGCGAGTCGATCGCCGCGGCCTTCGACGCGGCCGGCTGGGACGTCTCGCCGGCCGCGATCGATCTCGACAACGACCAGAGCGACCACGACGGGTTCGCGACCGTCATCACGGAGTCCCAATGAGCACCGACGACCGCAACCGGAACCGGTTCGCCCTCCGATCCGCAGTCAACGCCGTTCTCGACCATCCGCTTGCCGGCCTCGAGCGCCGTCGAACGACGGTGGCCGTCGCGTACTTGTGCGCCCTGATCGGGCTGTTCGTCGTCAGCTACGCGGGGGCGAACGTCGCGGTCGACGACGTGCTGCTGGACACGCTATCGCTCGGGTTCGACCACGTCAGCACCGTCCTGATCGTCGCCGTGTCGGTCACGATCACGATCGTTCCGTTCGCGTACGCGATCTGGAACGGCGGGCCGGGACTGGCCTTCGCGATCCCGCTGGTGCCGGTCGCTCTCGGCGACCTCGCGGCGGGCCAGTACGTGCTCGGCGTCGATACGGCGGTCGCGCTGACCGCCGGCGCGGCCGCGAGCGCGCTCGCCCTCTACGCGACCGACGTTCGGACCGCGGACTCGCTTCGCCCCTGGCGGACCGCCGGCGGCCCCGCGGTCCCGCGGCTGCTCGCGGTGACGGTCCTGACGGTCGTCGCCGCCTTCGGCATCGCGCGGTTCGTCGCCGTCGTCCCGCCGCGGAGCCTCGAGCGCTACGCGCCCTTCGCCGCGCTCTGGCTCGTTCCCCTCGGGATCGTCGCCAGCTACTGGGCCGGCGAGGTCCGAACGACGGTCGCGACGCGGACCGAGCACACTGACGGCGATCGAGCCGATACGTAACCGGCGTCGAACCGAATCGGTAATTCTACGGAGCGACCTCGAGACTTCGCTAACGATTCGACTCGAGGTACCGTAATCGGCGGCGACCGATCAGCGCCGATTACGGTCACGAGCGGCCGTGAAACAGTTCTTTACCGTTCGTTCGTGAGAGCTACGACCGCACTATGGGAACTGTTGATGTCGCGATCGGCGTCGACGCGGACTGCGTCGCCGGCTGGCTCGGCTCGTACGGCGGAGCGGACTCGCCCGCGGACCTCTCGCGGGGGCTGGCCGCCGGCAACGAGGGCATCCCGCGGATGCTCGCGCTCTTCGACGAGCGGGACATCGAGACGTCCTGGTACGTCCCCGGCCACACGATCGACACCTTCCGCGACGAGATCGAGGCGGTCGCGGCCGACGGCCACGAACTGGGCGTCCACGGCTACTCCCACGAGAACCCGACCGACCTCTCCCGGGAGCAGGAAGACGAGATCCTCGAGGTCTCGATCGACCGCATCGAGGACGTCACCGGGTCGGAGCCGGTCGGCCACCGCGCCAGCTGGTGGGAGTTCAGCGAGAACACGCCCGAACTCGTCGAGAAACACGGCTTCCTGTACGACAGCAGCCTCATGGAGCGGATGTTCGAACCGGGCTGGATGCGCAAGGGCGACAGCTGGGAGAAGATCCGGTACGAGGAGGACCCCGAGACGTGGATGGAGCCGTACCAGTACGGCGAGGAGACCGATGTCGTCGAGATTCCGATCAGCTGGTATCGCGACGACATTCCGCCGATGCTCTTTATCAAGCAGCCGATCTACCACGCCGGCTACAAGGATCCGGAGATGATGTACGAGCAGTACTACAAGCGGCAGTTCGACTACCTCTACGATCGCCGCGGCGCGGGCGTCTACACCTTCACGATCCACCCGGACATCCACGGCCTGCCCCACATGATTCCGCTGCTCGAGGAGTTCATCCAGTACGTCAAGAGCCACGAGAACGCGCGGTTCACCACCCTCGAGACGATCGCCGAGACGTACAAAGACGATCCGTCGGTGTACGAGAGCGAGAGCGACTACGTCTGAGAGTCAACGGGCGAAAATGCCTCTCGTATCGTGTCGTCGTCGTCGAACGCCTCGAGCGCCAGCGCGAGTCGCAGTCTGTGGATCGCGACGCCGTTCCGGTCGACCGTCGCGACCGGCCCCGTGTTCCGCGAGCGAAACGCCTCGAGGGCGGACGTGTGGGCCTTCGTCACCGATCGGGCGCCGTGGATTGCCTCGTCGAACGCGACGAACGTCCCGCCGGCGTCGCGGTCGGCGAACGCCTCGGCGGCGCGGACCGCCGTCAGGAGGTTGCTCGGCCCGTCCGAACTCACCTCGTCCGGGCGGCGCTGGGCGCCCGTCAGGAACACCGGCGTCTCGGGCCGGACGGTGACGTCGAGGTAGTACGCCGTCTCCTCCATCGTGTCCGTGCCGTGGGTGACGACGACGGCGTCGACCGTCGGGTCGGCCTCGAGTTCGCGGACCCGCTCGCCGATCGCCTCGAGCGTCTCGCCGTCGATCTCGAAGCTCGGAACCTGCGCGACCGACTCGACCGAGAGCGACGCGTGGGCCTCGAGTTCCGGGACGGCCTCGAGGAGGTCCGCGCCCGTCCGCGTCGGCTTCGCCCCGCCGTCCGCGTCGGTGCTCGCGATCGTGCCGCCCGTGCTGAGAAGCGTCACGTCCATGGACTCACGTTTCACGGTGACGGCCGAAAAGGTGGTCCCGACCGGCGCTCTCGACCGGTCCCGAGTCGGTCACGGCTCGCGACTCAGCGTTCGATACGTCCGGAGCATTCGTATAGGGGCGAACGGTCACTCCACACGAACACGGTGCCAGCGTCATGAGTCCCTCGTCGCAGTTACGCCCGCGGACGGTGGTCTACCTCGCCGAAACCGACGATGCGGCCCGCGACGGCGCGGCCGCCCTCGAGCGCGTCGACTCGGGTCCGGAGCGCACGGTCCACCCGCTGACGACGGCCGTCGTCGATAGCCTGGCCGACTGGGCGTCCGCGGTCGACTGCGTCGTCTTCGCGGAGACGCCGACGACCGCGGCGGGAGCCACGCTGCTCGAGGCCGCCGAGGCCTGCGGGTCGACGCCGCTGGTGCTCTTCACCCGGTCCGCGTACGCGCCGGCGGCCGCGCGGTCGACCGACGGGATCGACGGCTACGTCCGCCGGGATACCGACGGCGCCGTCGCCCACCTCGCGGACGAGATCGAGTGGGTCTGCGCCGGCGAGCGCGCTGGCGCGGCGACGGCGCTGCCCGCCGCCGCCGCGGATTCGGGTTCGAACGCGGACGCGGTCGAGACGGGCGATACCGATACCACTGACACGACCGAGACCGCCGGCGCCGAGCGCCGGCCGGTCGCCGATATCCTCGAGGCGCTCCCCGACGTCGTCGCGTGCGAGGAGCGCGACCGACTCTTCGAGCGCCTGGTCGCGACCGCCGCCGACGCCGTCGGGACCGAGTGCGGCTGGCTGTCGACGGTCCACTTCGGCGAGTTGACGCCGCGGGCGACCACCGACGCGGTCGCGGCCGAGGACCTCGCCTCGATGCCCCGCGAGGGACCTCTCGACGAGGCACTCCGGAGCGGCGAGCCGATTCGGATCGACGACCTCGCGGCCGACGGGCGTCCGGAGCCGCCCCTCGAGGGGACGGAATCGCTGTGCTGTGCGCCGGTCGGCGACGTCGGCCTCCTCCTGCTCGCCGCCGCGGAACCGGCGGCGTTCGACGGCCGGGATCGCGACCTCCTCGCCGCGTGGGCGCGGGTCGGAGCCGCCGTCCTCGAGCGCGTCGAGACGGAAGCGGGCCTGCGGACAGATCGCGATCGGCTGCGCGGGGAACTGGACCGAGCCACCGAGGCTCGAGACCGACTCGAAGCGGAACGCGACGATCTGGCGGCCGAACGCGATCGGCTCGCCGCGGAGCGCGACCGCGCCCGAGCGCTGTTCGCGACCGTCCCGGATCCGGCGGTCCACTACGAGATCGACGGCGGCCGGCCGGTCGTCCGGGACGTCAACGACGCCTTTTCCGACGTCTTCGGCGCCGAACCGGCGGCGATCGTCGACGAGCCGCTGGACGCGGCTCCCCTCCCGCCGGGACTCGAGCACCGGCGGGCGACGCTGACCGAGGCGCTCCGGGCCGGTCGACGCCGGCAGCTGGTCAGCCGGCGCGAGACCGTCGACGGCGTCCGCGAGTTCCGGCTGACGGTGGTCCCCCTCGAGGCGGCCGACGGCGACGGCTCGGACGGGTCGGAGCCGGCCGGCGAAATCACCAATCCCGAGGGATTGGTCGTCTACGGCGACGTCACCGACGCGAACCGGACGGAGCGGGAACTGGCGGCCGCCGAGGGGCGCCTCGAGGCGATCGCGGAGAGCCTCGAGACGGACGTTCGAACGCCGCTGAACGTCGCCCGCGGCTATCTCGAACTCGTCGAGGAGACCCGCGACGCGGAGCACTTCGCCGAGGTCGAGACGGCCCAGGAACGGCTCCGCGAACGCGTCGCGGAACTGCTCGCGATCGCCCGCCGGGACGAGGTGGCCGTCGAGACCGAACCCGTCGCCGTCACCGACGTCGCGCGTCGGGCCTGGGTCGCCGTCGACACCGGCGACGCGCGGCTCGTGACCCGCGAGGATCGCGTCCTCAAGGCCGACAAGGCGCAGCTACGGGAGCTGTTCGAACACCTGTTGCAGGCTGCGGTCGAGAGCGTCGCCGAGGGAAGCGACGACGACGCGCCGGTCGTCACCGTCGGGGCGACCGACGACGGGTTCGCCGTGACCGGCCATCCCGCGGGGACCGACGTGACGTCCGCCGGATGGGAGACGACCCCCGTTCCGGGTCGGTTGGCCGCCGCCGACGGCACCGGGTTCGGGCTCGGGCCGGTCGAGCGGATCGCCGACGCCCACGGCTGGGACGTCGGCGTCGCCACCGACGAGGGAGCCACCTTCGCGTTTCGCGGGATCGGCCCGGCCGACGTGAGTCGCGACTGAGACGGACACTTCCGTCGCCGTAAAAAAGCGTACTTCGGACGGCGTGTTACAACCTCGAGTCGAAACGAAGGGCAGATGGCGAAGGCGGACCGGTCAGGCGTCGTCCTCGAGGGCCAGCGCCGCCAGCAGCGCCTCGAGTTGCAGCCGTTCGTTCGCGCCCTCGGTGATCCGGTAGTCGACCTCGCCGAGTCGCTCGAGCAGGCGCACGGTCGCCGTCTCGGGGATGTCGAACTCCCAGGCCGAGCGGTGCAGTTGGTCGATGACGTCGCCGCCGGCGAGCCCGCGCTCGGTCAGCAGGTCCTCCAGGGCGGCGCGGGCGGCGGTGAAGTCGCCGTCGATGGCGTGTTCGACCATCTCCTCGACCTCCTCGGGGCGCGCGGTGGCGGTGATCGCGAAGACGGTCTCCTCGTCGACGGTCTCGCCCATCACGGCCGCGGCCTGGAGGCCGTTGATCGCCTTTCGCATGTCGCCGTCGGCCGCGTAGACCAGGGCGTCGACGCCGTCGTCGGTGACCTCGATCCCCTCGTTTTCGGCGATTTCGCGGACCTGGGCCTCGATGGCGTCCTCGGTGAGTTCGGTAAAGCGGAAGACCGCACACCGGGACTGGATGGGGTCGATGATCTGACTCGAGTAGTTACGGGCGGCGCGGGCGGCGGTGAAGTCGCCGTCGATGGCGTGTTCGACCATCTCCTCGACCTCCTCGGGCGCGGTGGCGGTGATCGCGAAGACGGTCTCCTCGTCGACGGTCTCGCCATCACGGCCGCGGCCTGGAGGCCGTTGATCGCATGTCGCCGTCGGCCGCGTAGACCAGGGCGTCGTCGCCGTCGTCGGTGACCTCTGATCCCCTGTTTTCGGCGATTTCGCGGACCTGGGCCTCGATGGCGTCCTCGGTGAGTTCGGTAAAGCGGAAGACCGCACACCGGGACTGGATGGGGTCGATGATCTGACTCGAGTAGTTACACGAGAGGATGAAGCGCGTGTTGTTCGAGAACTGCTCCATCGTCCGACGCAGCGCGGACTGGGCGTCGGAGGTCAGCGCGTCGGCCTCGTCCAGGAAGATGATGCGGTGATCGTAGCCGCCGAACGAAGAGCGCGCGAAGTCCTTGATCCGGTCGCGGACGACGTCGATTCCGCGCTGGTCGGAGGCGTTGAGTTCGAGGAAGTTCTCGCGCCAGTCGTCGCCGTAGATTTCGCGCGCGACGGCCTGTGACGCCGTGGTTTTCCCCGTTCCGGCCGGCCCCGCAAACATGAGGTGGGGGAGGTCGTCCTGCTCGACGTAGCGTTGCAGCCGCGGGATGATGTTCTCGTGGCCCTTGATCTCGTCGAGCCGTTCCGGCCGGTACTTCTCGATCCAGACTTCGGTCCTGCCGGGTGTCGGCTCCGCCGCCTCGGCGTCGGCCTCGCTCATACCGCTCGCAAGGTGCGGCCGGAAGGTGAATCTTGCCTTGTCCGCGTCGGCCCGGTGGTCCCCCGGCCGCCGGCAGGGAATCACGACGGGGAGACAGTCCGACGTACTGACCGTTGCGTAGGGTATTTTTCTCGAGACTCGTCGTACGATCCTGTATGTCCGGTAACAGTAACTCGCGAACGCTGCTCGTCATCGCCCTCGCGGCCGTCGTCGTCGCCGGCGCCGTCCCGGCCACCGTCGCCGGACAGGCCGATCGAACGGGCGGCACGGTCGTCGTCGAGGAGGGCGAGACCGTCGACAGCCTCGAGGCGTTCGGGGGAACGGTCATCGTCGAAGGCACCGTAACGGGCGACGTCAGCGCCGTCGCCGGCGACGTGCGGATCGACGGAACCGTCGAGGGGGACCTCGAGGCCGTCGGCGGCAGCGTGACGATCGCCGGGACCGTCGACGGCGACGTCGAAGCCGCCGGCGGGAGCGTGACGATCACCGAGGAGGGAGTCGTCGGCGGGACGACCTCGATCGGCGCCGGAACGGTCGTCGTCGACGGGACGCTCGAGGGAGACGCGGAGATCGGCGCCGAGACGATCCAGCTGGGCGAGGGCGCGTCGATCGCGGGCGATCTGCGCTACGGCGGCGATCTCGAGGGGAACACCGACGCGGTCGCCGGTACCATCGAGCAGGATTCGTCGGTCGGCGTCGACGTCGCGCCGACGATCCAGCCGATCGCCTCGTGGCTGTTCGCGGCCTACGCGCTGGCGCTGAACCTCGTGCTCGGGGCGGCGTTGCTCGCCCTGTTCCCTCGGTTCTCGGACGGGGTCGCCAGTCGGGCCGCGAGCACGCCCGGACGGTCCGGACTGGTCGGGCTCGGGGTCCTCATCGGCGTTCCGGTCCTGCTGGTCGCGGTGGCGCTCACGGTGATCGGCATCCCGTTCTCGATCGTCGGCGCGTTCCTGTTCGCCCTCGCCGTCTGGCTCGGGCTCGTCTACGGCCGCTTCGCCGTCGGCGCGTGGCTGCTCTCGCTCGTCGGCGTCGGAAACCGCTGGCTCGCGCTGGTGGTCGGGCTGGTCATCGGCGCGGCGCTGGGGCTGGTGCCGTACGTCGGCGACCTGCTGAACCTGCTCGTGCTCCTGCTCGGCATCGGCGCGCTCGCCGTCGGCCTGTTCAGCCACTGGCGAACGGCCCGCGAGCGCGACCGGGAGTCGCGCGGCGGCGTCGGACCGAGTGGGCCGACGACCGACTGAGTACGTTCGATACCCGCCGGGTCGACGGCGCGGCGACGGGCCTCGCGAGAGCGACGCGCTCAAGTCCGCGCTCGCGTAACGGCGACTATGCGCGTCACCGTCGACGTCAAGGGCGAGGAGACCCGCGAGATCGACCTCGAGTCGGTCTCGGCGTCGGGAGCGACCGGAGACGGCGAGCCGACCCCGACCTATCAGGACCTCCTCCGCGAGGTCGATCTCAGCCCTCACGAGGTGAGCGTCCTCGTCGACGGTCGCCCGGTTCCGGAGGACCAGCCCGTCGAGAGCGAGCACGTAACGGTGTTGCGGCTGATCAAGGGCGGCTAACGCCGGTCGCGGATCGGTAGACCGACCGCGGGTCGGAGCGGCCGTCGAGCGTGCGTCCGACTCGGTCGACGAGTTCTGTGACTGTGAGGCCGTCCCCGTGTACGAGTAGTCGCCGCACGCTCCGCAAACTGCGCAGTGGTCAACGGGATCGACGCAGGAGTTCTGAAGCCGAACGAAAAGCTCGTTTCCGAGAGTGGTCGAATCGCGACGTCCGAGAGAAAGCGAACGACGAGCGCGATCGACGACGCCTGCGGCTCGAGCGAGGAACCGATCGGCGACCCGTCTCGAGCGTTTCGGCGCCGTCGGTGGCGAATCGAGGGACGGTTGCGGGCGACTCAGGCGTCGAATCGGTCGAGTCGGAACATGTCGATCGGGTGGTCGGTGTCGCCGTCGATCGCGAGGTCGGCGAGGATCTCGCCGATGACGCTGGCGAACTTGAAGCCGTGGCCCGAGAAGCCCGCGCCGACGACCACCTGCGGGTGCTCGGGGAGCGTATCGAGGATGAAGTGCTCGTCGGGCGAGTTGGTGAACATGCAGGTCGCGAGCCGCATCGTCGGCCCGGCGGCGTCGGTGAAGTAGTTCTCGGTGACTTCGCGGAGGAGCCGCTCGTCCTCGCGGTTCGGCTCCCTCTCGTAGTCGTCGGGATCGACCTCCTCGTCGCGGTGGTGGTACTTGCCGATCTTGAACCCCGGCACGTCGTAGATCGGCAGCCCGTAGAAGCGGCCTTCGGGGACCTCGAGGTTCCAGACCGGGAAGTTCTCGGGTTCGAACGTCGACGGCCGATCGGGCTGGAACCAGCCGAGTACCTGCCGCTCGGGGACCGCGAGCCCCTCGAGTACGTCGGTAAACTTGTAGTTCCACGCCCCCGCGGCGAGCACCATGTTCTCGGCTTCGTAAGTCCCGCGATCGGTTTCGACGCGGACGCCCTCGTCCGCCGTCGGCTCCCACTCGAGGACGCGCTCGCGGGCGCGCACCTCGGCGCCCGCCGCCTGGGCCGTCTCGACGTGGCCGACGATCGCCTGTTCGGGAACCACGAACCCGCCGTCGGGCTGGTACAAGGCCTTGTACCCCTCGGGGAGGTCGTAGCCGGGGAACCGCTCGGCGACCGCCGCGCTCGTGAGGACCTCGTGGGGAATGTCGTGTTCCTCGCAGGAGCGCAACGAGCCCTCGAAGACGACGTTATCCGGAGGGCCGGCGTCGATCGATCCCGTCCGGTGGATCACGTCGCGGCCGGTCTCCTCCGCGAGGTCGTCCCAGAGCTCGTAGGCCCGTTCGACGAGCGGAATGTAGGAGGGGTGCTCGTAGTAGGCGCGTCGAATGATCCGGGTGATCCCGTGGGAAGAGCCCATCGAATGGGGCACGTCGTAGCGTTCGAGGCCGAGCACGTCGCAGCCGCGGTCGGCGAGGTGAGCGGCCGTCGCGCTGCCTATCCCGCCGACGCCGATCACGATAACGTCGTATCGGGTTCCTGTCGCGACCATACTATCGGTCGGTTCGTCGGGCATCCACTTGGTTGTTAGTTAATGTCACACACTTATTTTGAAGAATCGGGGTCGGCAACGAGAGTACCGACCGCTATCGCCGACACCGTCGGCGGACGGGCCACAGTGTGAATCTCCCGCGATACGCTCGGGTTTCGGAAGCGGACGAGTTCGAGCACGTCGTCGACGCCCTCGCGAGTCACTCCTCGCGGAGCGTCGACGCCACGAGTCGCCCGGTTCCGCGGCGGATGCGCCCGCTGACGGCCGTCGACGAGATGCCGAGCCGTTCGGCGAGTTCCTCGAGCGAGATTTCCCGCGGTTCCTCGAAGTAGCCCTCCTCGTGGGCGCGGACCAGCGCGGTGCGCTGTTCGTCGGTTACCTCCGGGAACGTCTCGCCGGTCCACTCGTCGCGCCGAAACATCCGGCGCAGTTCGAACGAGATGTCCCGCGTCTCACAGCAGTCCCAGAGGTCGGCGAGCGCTTCCCGGTCGGGAAGCTGAACGCGGGTCGTCCAGCCCCGCCCGGTGGTCTCCGCGTTCAACAGCAGTCCGCCGAGTTCGGTCGTCAACGGCGAGATGAGGACGGCCTCATCGGGGTGCTGGAGCCGATAGATTCGCGCCGAACCGAGATTGTCCGCGAGCATCCAGTCCGTCACCGTGTGGTCTCGCTCGAGGGCGTCCTCGAACGCCTCGTCGGCGCCCTCGACGAGGTAGAAGAACAGTCCGGTCTCCGGGTCCGTCGTGGAGTGGGGGACGACCTCGATGGACGCGTCCGGACGGTCTCGGATCGTCGGTGTCAGCGCGAGATCCGGATGCGCGATATCGAGAATTGCGATCATGCTCACGGTTCGTCACGGCGGCGACTGTTGTGCGGTATATTCGTTCCGAAACAACCACCTGTATGAGATATCGTCACCAGATTAGTTATTCTGATCCCGATATTAGTTGTCATTTGAGCACGTATTCCGGTTATAACTACTTAATTGTTGCTCCAGGTCCGAAAAGAGTGTGTGACCCGAACTACGTTCATCGCGGGTCCGTATGCGCGCGCTACGGTCGGGGAACGGTTCGATCGCGTTCGGACAGCGGCGCCGGCGGTGCCCGCCTGACTGCTGAAAGCCGAGTCACTTTCCCGGCCGCCGCGGTACGCCACGTATGACCGAATCTTCCCCCGAACTGACCTTCCCGAACGTCGGTCCCGGCCCGGATCCGCTCTCGCTGACCGACCTGACGGAGCCGGTCGCGCCCGCCGATCCGACGACGACCGACGGCGCCGAGCCGGCCCACGACGCGATCCTCCTGTTGCTCCACCGCGACCACCACGCCGGCCAGTGTCGCCGGCAGGTCCGGGCCGTCGCCGACCGCTACGAGGAGTTCCGCGACCGGGGCTGCCAGGTCGTCTCGGTCGTGCCCGAACCCCGGGACCGGGTCCGAGAGTGGCAGGAACGGTACGACCTGCCCTTCCCGCTCTGTGCGGATCCGGAGACGACCGCGGGCGAGGCCTTCGACCAGCCCGTTCGGCTCGGGCCGGTCGGTCGCCACTTCGACCTCGTCGGGCGGATGCCCGCCGCCGTCGTCCTCGATATCCGCGACCCCGCCGCCCTCGAGGTCGTCGCGACCTACCGCGGCCGGAGCAACATGGATCGGCCCGAAATCGACGAGTTGTTGGCCACCGTCGACCGACGGACCTGACGAATGGACGACCCCGACGAGACGAGAGCGGACGCGTCCGACGAGGCGGTCGGGTACGTCCGCACCGCGACCGGCGACGACGCCCTCGAGGTCCGGCGCATCCTCGACGCGGCCATGCTCGAGCCGGGGGACGTCGAGAGCCGGATCGCGGAGGGGAACGTCCTGGTCGCCGGCGACGAGCGCGGCGGGACGGCGGGGACCGGGGAACGGATCCTCGGGACGGTCGTGCTCGAACCTCTCGAGGAGCCGGGGGCGCACGTCTCGGCGATCGGCGTTCGTCGACGGCACCGCGGGCGGGGCATCGGCACGGCGTTGATCGACCGCGCCGTGGCGCGGGAGGGCCGGCTGACGGCGCGGTTCGACGACGGCGTTCGCCCGTTCTACGAGCGGCTCGGCTTTTCGATCGAACCGATCGACGACCGGCGACACCGCGGCGTCAAATCCGGTCACGGGACGGACTTCGACTAAACCCGTCGCCTGCCAGCGGAGTTTTATCCGAGAGAACGTGGTAGCCACCGCCGCATGGCAATCAAAGGGTTACTCAGCGGCAATCCGTCGCGAAACGCCAAACTCTACATCGGGATCGGTCTCATCTCGCTGGTCAAGGCGGTCGCGGTCCGCAACGACCGAAACCGGTTCCGCAGGGAACTGACCGACGCCGCCATGTTCATCGGCGTCGGCCTCGCGTTGCGACAGTACAGCACGCTCAAAGCGGAGAAGCGTCGGGAGATCGAATCGCAGGTCCCCGACTGGGCGATCGATCTCGCGACCTCCGAACAGGCCCAGCGGGGCGTCCGCAGCCTCGCGAAGCAGCGACTGGGACGCCAGCCCGAGCCGGAGCCGAGCCTGAAGGATCGGGCTCAGCGAATGCTCTCGAGTCGCTGATCTCGGGGTTCAGCGGGCGTCTCGGGCGGTCGCTCGGGTTCTTCACACGGGTCTGAAACTGGGTCGGGTCGTTCGCTACGTACGTGTGCTTATCGACCACGAGACTCCTCCTTAGTTATAACATCTTATGTTAGACGTATGGGGTACACGGCGGATACATCGATTCTGAACACCGGGTGAACGTCATCGGCTGTGGGTTTCGATGTGCCGACCGACCCGCTCGAGACCCGCCTCGAGCTCGTCGGTGTGGAGACCGAACCCTATTCGGAACCGGTTCGGATAGCCGAAGACATCGCCGGGTGCGAGGACGACGCTCTCGGCCTCGAACAGCGATCGACAGAACTCCGTTCCGTTCTCGAAGCCGTCGGGGATCGTCGGAAAGCCGTTGACGCCAGTCGGTTCGTACCACTCGAGATCGTAGCGTTCGACGAACTCGGCGACGCGGTCTCGGTTCGACTTCGCGTGGGCACGGTTCGCCTCGAGAATATCGGCCTCCCGCTCGCCGAGCGCCTGTCGAGCGATGTGTTGCCCGATTATCGGCGGCGAAATCGTCGTGTAGTCTTTCCATTTCCGCACCGTGTCGGCGAGTTCCCCGTCTGCGACAACCCAGCCGAGACGCGCGCCGGCAAGACCGTACGACTTCGAGACGCCAGCGGTCGAAATCGCTCGCTGCCCGAGCGACGCGGCCGGGGCGTGCGGGTCGTCGGCCAGCATTCGGTACACCTCGTCGATGAGGAGGTACGCGTCGTTCTCCGCCGCGAGGTCGTACAGCGCTCGCATCGTCTCCGGTCCGAGGTACTTGCCCGTCGGGTTGCTCGGGTTCGTGAGGACGACGACCCGAGTCTCTGGACGCATCGCCTCCGCGACGGCATCGACGGAAAGCTCCCATTCCGGGGGTTCGGTTCGGACTTCGGTCACGTCGCCGATAGCGGCGGGCACGCTCGCGAGTGACTGATAGGTCGGTGAGACGACGACGCTGTGATCCCCCTCGTTCAGGAGCGCCATGAACGTGAGGTAGTCGGCCTCCTGTGTTCCACACGTGAGAACCACCTCTTCGGGGTCGCGTTCGTAGCGCTCGGCAATCGCAGCGCGGAACTCTGGAGCTCCATCGGTCGGAATGACGTAGCCGAGTTCACCCGCGTCGAGATCGAACCGGTCGGCGGGAAGACTTCGGACGCCGCTTTCAGCGAGCATCAGGTCAGCGTCCGGTTCGTATTCGTCGAGCCACCGTTCCAGTTCGAAAGGGGGCAACTCCATATTCGGGTATTCTCGGAGACAGATCATATGCCCTCCGTATTCAGCGGATCAATCTTGACAACGTCAAAGGAGCAGAGTCCTGCCCCCGGTAACTGTATCACTGAACGGGGCTTTACGGACTGTTCCGGGTACCGATGCCGTATTCCTACTGTGAGGCCGAAACCGGCTCGAGGTCGGCCGTGAAGTGACGTAACTCTCGGTTGTCGGGTTCGGACGTGATCTCGAGCCCGGCGACCGACTCGCGCTTCTCGATGACCGTCGCGGCGGTCTCCGCGACGTGTTCGAAGTGTTCGGTGTGATAGGTGCGACGCGGTACCGCGAGGCGGACCAGTTCCGGCCGGTCCGTATCGGGGAACGCGAAGCTCCCGAGTTCGACCCCGCGGACGCCGCCTTCTCGGTACAGTTCGCAGACCAGCGCCTGGCCCGGGAACTCGTCGGAATCGAGGTGGGGAAGCGCCGCGCCCGCGTCGAGGTAGACGGCGTGGCCCCCCGGCGGCGTGTAGATCGGCACGCCGGCGTCCGCGAGTAGGTCCGCGAACGCGCGGACGCCGTCGAGGCGGTCGGCGACGTAGGCCTCCTCGACGGCCTCGCGGAGGCCGACTGCCAGCGCGGCCACGTCCCGTCCGGACATCCCGCCGTACGTGGGAAAGCCCTCGTAGAGGATCGCGCGCTGCTTGCACCGCTCGAACAGCGCCTCGTCGTCGGTCGCGACGAAGCCGCCGGCGTTGGCCAGCCCGTCCTTCTTGCCGCTCATGACGATCGCGTCGGCGTATCCGAGCTGCTCGCGGGCGATCTCGTCGATGTCGGCCCCGTCGAACTCGTCCTCGCGGCGCCGGACGAAGCCGGCGTTCTCGGCGAACCGGCAGGCGTCGATGACGAAGGTCGCATCGATCTGGGAGGCGAAGTCCCGAACCCGTCGCGTGTTCTCGACGGAGACCGGCTGACCCGCCGTCGAATTGTTCGTGATCGTTAGAATTACCAGCGGCACGCGCTCGGCGCCCACCTCGTCGACGACCGACCGGGCGCGCTCGAGCGAGAAGTTCCCCTTGAACGGCTCGTCCGACTCGAGGTCGCGCGCTCCCTCGACGGGGCAGTCGACCGGGTCGGCGCCCTGGTTCGCGACGTGGGCCCGCGTCGTGTCGAAGTGGGTGTTGTTGAGCGCGACGTCGCCCTCCGAGAGCAGCGTTCCGTAGAGGACGTTCTCCGCGCCCCGCCCCTGGTGGGTCGGGACGACGCGCGAGAAGCCCATCACGTCCCGGACGGCGGACTCGAGGTCGTCGAAGCTGCGCGAGCCGGCGTAGGACTCGTCGCCGCGCATGACGGCCGCCCACTGAGCGTCGCTCATCGCACCGGTGCCGCTGTCGGTCAGGAGGTCGACGAAGACGTCCTCGGCGTCGAGATTGAAGACGTTGTACCCCGCCTCGGACAGCGCTCGTTCGCGCCGGTCTCGAGAGGGGAGGTGGATCCGTTCTGCGACTTTCGTCTTGTACGCGACCATACCTCCACGACGCCGTCGCGCGTGTTCAGTCTAGCTGAGAGTTCGTGTTCATCGATGGGTCGAACCGTTCGTTCCGGACCGAATCGGCGCATCGACGGGCGAACGTCGCGACGTCCCCTCGCGACCGACTTCGACTTGCCCGTGACTAGCCTCAATTCGCCCGCGATCGACCGACGTCGGCGTCTCCGAGGGGGATTCCGGATCAGCACTCGTCCGCGTCGGCACAGCCGAAGACGTCGCTCTCGACTCGCGTCGTCGTCGGCTCGGGACCGACGAGTTCCAGCCCGTTCGTCGCCCGTGAGACGGTGAGCGTCCGGTCGGGACTCGAGTCGTCGCGTCGAGCGTCCGTCACCGGTCCGCCGTCGCCCGCGTTCCCCTCAGCCGATTCGTCGGCATCGGTCGGCGCTTCGGCCTCGGTTATCACTCCGGACTCGAGCGGCGCGTCGCCCGCATCATCGGCGGACGTCTCGTCGGACCCGAACACGCGCTCGGCGACGGCGTTGAGTTCGGCGGCCGTCGACTCGACGAGTCCCTCGTCCTCGCGACTGGTAACCGACGGAGTACCGACGAAAGCCGCCTCGAACTCCTCGAATTCGGGCGGAGATTCCTCGTCGGTCGACTCGCCCGGCGCGTCGGTTACGCCGTCGTCCCGTTCTTCGAGCGCTCGAGCCTCGGCGGCCTGACCCTCGAGGTCGGCGAACAGTTCGGCGGCCGTCGTGTCATCGACATCGTCGTCGGACTGCGTCTGACTGCTCGAGGCGCGTAGCGCCTCGCTGATTTCGTCGTCGGTGGTGGGATCGTGTGCGCCGCCGTCGGCGACGAGTTCCTCGGGCGAGTCCACGCCGAACTCGGCCAGCACCGCGTCGGGATCGGGGTCGATATCTTCGAACGCCTCCGCGTCCGTCTGCTCCGTGCTCATGGCAGTGACTCCCGTCCCATCCACCTTCGTTACGACCCCGTTACCGAGATTTCGAGCGGCTAATCGACGACTAAAATACTGTCTCGATCGCGAGAACGTCGCCGCAAAATCGACTGACGGAATCGGTTCGACCCCGACTCGAGGCGCTCGCGGCGTCTAGAAGAGGTCCTGGGTCAGCTCGAGGGTCTCCTCGCGGTCGTCCCAGTCGACGAACAGCGCGACGCTGGTCGCGCTGGTGATGATGTCGTTGAGGTGGATCCGCGCCTCGGTGAGCGGGTTGACGATCTCGCTGATGATCCCCGGCTGGTTGGGGAGTTCGCCGCCGGTGACGCGGACGACCGCGACCGGTGAGTCGACGGTGACGGAGGAGAGTTCGTCGCGGGCGATGACCTCGCGGTGGAGGATGTTCTCGGCGCGTTCGGCCTCCTCCTCGTCGATGTAGAAGGTGACGGTGTCCATTCCGCTGGCGACGGCGTCGACGTTGATGTCGCTCTCGGCCAGCGCCTCCGAGAGGTGGTTGAAGATGCCCGGTTCGTTCCGGATCGCGCGGCCGGCGATGGTCAGGCAGGCCAGCGGTCGCTCGCGCAGGTCGACGAGGTTCTTGAACTCGCCCTCGATGCTCGTCCCGCCGGAGAGCAGGTCGCCGTGCTGGTAGTGGACGACGCGGACGTCGAGTTCGCCGTCCTTGTAGGAGAGCGCGGAGGGGGCGACGACTTCGGCCCCGCGGAACGAGAGGTTCCGCAGTTCGTCGACCGAAATCTCGCCGACGTTCCGGGCCCCTTCGACGACGTGGGGGTCGCCGGTCATGACGCCCTCGACGTCGGTGACGATGACGACCTCGTCGGCGTCCATGTACTTGCCCATCATGACCGCCGTGGTGTCGCTGCCGCCCCGGCCAAGCGTCGTGATCGAGCCGTCGGGCCCCTCGGCGAGGAAGCCGGTGATGACGGGAACCGTCGCGTCCATCTCGTCGGCGACCTCGAGGGCGCGCTGTTTCGTCTCCTCGACGTTGACCTCGCCGTACTCGTCGGTGACGACCGGCCAGTCGTCGCTGCCGGGCTCCAGGAAGGTCGCGTCGATACCGCGGGCGGAGAGCGCGGCCTTGAGCATCCGCACCGAGGTTCGCTCGCCCATGCTGACGATCTGGGCGCGGTCCTCCTCGTCGGTCTCGAACGTGATCTCGTCGAGCAGGTCGTCGGTAGTCGACCCCATCGCGCTGGCGACGACGGCGATCTCGTGGCCGTCCTCGACGGCGGCGGCGACCGAGTCGGCGGCGCGGTTGATCCGGTCCCCGCTGCCGAGGCTCGTTCCGCCGAACTTGGCGACTACGCGCATGCTGACACCTCGTCCGCGGCTCGCGTGACGATAACTTCGCTCATATGGCACACCGTTACCAGAGCGGGCAGATAACTGTGTCCCATCGCCCGCGTTTTTACCGCGAGCGATCGACCGTCCACATGTCAGCGCCGACGAGAGTCCCCGACGGCGGCCGGTCACAGCGGGTCACCGCCCCGCCGTCGCAGCCGGGATTTATATTTGTGGGTGGCATTACCACACGTTGATGAACGTACGGGACGCACTCGAGGCCGACGCGGACGCGCTGGCGTCGATCGCCGACTCGCCGACCGACGTGATGCGGAATCTGGTTCACGACCGAACCGTCCGCGTCGCCGAGGACGGCACGCACGACCCCAACGCCGACGTGTCGGACTCGCAGTTCGACGGCTCCGATCCGGAGGACCTGCTGGGATTCATCAGTTTCGACGCCCGCGAGGACACCGTTCACGTCACCCAACTCGACGGCACGAGCGAGGCGTGCAAGCAACTCCTCGGCGAACCGGTTCGCTTCGCGAAACGAGAATCGATGGCCGTCGAACTCCTGGTTTCGCCCGACTCGGAGACCATCGAAGACGCCGCCGAGGAGCTCGGGTTCGAACGGCGCGGGCGCGGCCCGCGATTCGACGGCGCGCCGACGACCCGGTTCCGACTCGAGCCCTAGCGTCGACGGCTACCGGACGCAGGCTCGCGTTGCGAACCAAGTCTGAGGCGCGAGCGACGGCGATTGGACGCGCCGTCGCGCCAGCCGAAGCGACTCGAATTTCGTTGTGTCAGTCACTGCGACGCTCACGTCCAGTGGAAACAGCAGCTAGTACGTTCCGAGACCCGTCTCTTTTGCGCGCCGCACGAAACTGAGACGGGGATCGAACGACAGCCGGTGAAATCGGAGAGCGACGCTCGAGTCCGTCCGACGGCGCCTACTGCACGTCGGAACTCGAGGCGCCGTTCAGGAAGTGGACGGCGACGGCCCCTAAGACGAGGTCCAGCGCGCCGAGCACCGCCAGCGCGGGAACGAGCGTGTTCCACATGCCGCCGAACGCCGACACCTCGAGGACCGTCATGACGTCCTGGCCGAACATCAGGGCGCGGGCGGCGTCGACGCCGTAGGTGATCGGGTTGAGCGCGGCGATCGTCTGGACCCACTCGGGAAGCGCCTCGATCGGGAGGAAGGCGCTCGAGAGGAAGAGGAGGGGGAACTGCAGCAGGTTCACCGCGATGATGGTCGACTCCTGATCGCGGGTGACGAGCGCGACCACGTTCGAGAGCGCGGTGAACCAGATCGAGAACACGATCCCGACGGCGACGATTCCGAGCGCACCGAGAACGCCGGTTTCGACGTAATCGGTCACCGATGCGCCCGTGTCCAAGTAGAGGAGGACGTAGCCGAGCGCGAGGATGATCCCGATCTGGACGACGATGCGCAGCACTTCGGAGAGGGACTTCCCGAGGAAGATCGCGCCGCGGTGCATCGGGGAGACGAGGACCTTCTCGAACATTCCGTTCTCGATATCGTCGACGAGACCGATCCCGGAGGTCGTCGCGGCGATCAGCGCCGTCTGGATCACGATCGCCGGCACGAGGAAGGTCACGTAGCTGGCCTCCGTGCCGAGGCTCTGGGCGATGGCGCCCTCCGTGATCCCACCGAACACCTCGGTGAAGAGGACGAGGAAGATGATCGGGTTCAGCAGCGAGACCGTCATCACGAACGGGTTGCGGGTGGTCTTGATCAGCCACCGTTTCAGGTTGATCCACGTGTCCCGGACGAAGCCGTTGCCGGCCGTCTTCCGCCCGCCCTCGCTCTCGGCGTCGATACTCATCGATCCACCTCCGTGGCCGCGGCCGACGCCCCGGGTCCACCCGGCTCGGTCGCCGCCTCATCTTCGTCGAGCCCTTCGCCGGTGATCGCGAGAAAGACGTCGTCCAGCGTCGGATCGCGGACGTTGAACCCGGTGATGGGGATTCCCGCCTCCTTCAGGGCCACGAGCAGTTCCGGGCCGCGCCGTCTGGCGGCCGTCGAGCGAACGCTCAGTCCGTCGTCGGCGGTCTCGATCGGCGCGTCGTCGAAGGCGTCCGCCTCGAGGGCGACCTCGCGGGCCCGTTCGCGCGTCTGCGCGTCCGAATCGGCGAGTTCGATCTCGAGGACGGCGCCGCCGACGCGGTCTTTCAGTTCGGCCGGCGAGCCGTCGGCGACGATCGTCCCGTCGCGGATGACGCCGATCCGGTCGCAGAGCTGGTCGGCCTCCTCCAAGTACTGCGTGGTCAGGAAGACCGTCGTCCCGCGGTCGTTGATCCGCTCGAAGTAGTCCCACAGCCGGTTGCGGGCCTTCGGGTCGAGCCCGGTCGTCGGTTCGTCGAGGAAGACGATCGGCGGATCGTGGACCAGCGCGGTCGCGGCGTCGAGGCGCTTTTTCATCCCGCCGGAGAAGTCCTTGGCGACCTTGTTCGCCACGCCGGCCAGATCCACGAGTTCGAGCAGGTCGTCGATCCGCTCGCCCGGATCGATGCTCGTCTCCTGGGCCATGTAGCCGATCGACTCCCGGACCGCGCGCGGTTCCGACTCGACGTCGTACCCGTTGACCGCGACCGAGCCGCCGGTCGGCTTCAGGAGCGTCGCGAGGACCTTGATCGTCGTCGTCTTCCCGGCGCCGTTCGCGCCGAGGAAGCCGAAGAACTCGCCCGCCCGAATCTCGAGCGAGAGGTCCGCGACGGCCTCCGTCCCGTCGGCGTACGTCAGTTCGACGTGTCGGGCGTCGATCGCGTTGGTTTCGCTCACGGTCGTTCAAAGGAGGTGACAGCGCATAGAACTTGTCAGTACCCCACGACTGAAGTCGTGGGCTTGTCAGTGGACTCCCCTTCTGCCGCCGATTTGACGGAGGCGTGGAAATCGCCGTTTAGGTTCAACATCCCTGACTTCAGCGCACACTGACGGGGTGCGCCTCCACCCGAAGACTTCTGCCCCGAGTGGAGACGTTTGAGAAGTTTACGAGCGATATTCTCGCTCGCGTTGTAATACTGACGTTGGGGAGTCGGACTGCTATCGTCCGTGGATTGATTCGAGCTTTGTCGGATTCCTCCCACGACGAAAGTCGTGGGCTTCCTCCTTGCATTTCTGTGAATACTCGTTCGGCTCGAACGGCGCCGCTCCCTGCCGTTCCGGGACGACGGCACCGTGCCGACGACAGCTCCACCGGCGACGCCCCACCGAACGGACGTGCGAGGCCGACGACGTGTACGGCCACCGACGGCCAGTAGCGACTGCACGGATTCCGACGGACGCCGGACGGACGCTCTCGAGGAGTTTTATTCGGCTCGGAATCCTCGAGAGCAACCGTAGCAATTATTGCCGAAAGCGGTGGCGTCCGAGACATGGTATCGGATCACAATATGCCCGACTACGAGCAGGTGCGCGACGGCTTCGCGTGGGAGGACATCTACGAGGCGGCCGACTGGGACGCTCCGGAGGAGCTGAATATCGCCCACGAGGTCTGCGACCGCCACGCCGAGAACAAGGAAAAGGTCGCGCTCTATCAGGTGAGCGAGGACGGTGAGTTGACCACGACGACCTTCTGGGAACTCGCCGAGGCGACGAACCGGTTCGCGAACGTCCTCGAGGACCTCGGGATCGAGCGGGGCGACCGCGTCTTCTCGTACATGCCTCGGATTCCCGAACACTACGTCGCGCTGGTCGGGACGCTCAAGCGCGGGGCCGTCTTCGGCGGGATCAACGAGCGGTTCGGCCCCGACGGCATCTCGTATCGGCTCTCCGATTGTGACGCGAAGGCCGTCGTTACGACCGCAGCGAACCGCGATACGGTCGCCGACGCGCTCGAGGACGCCCCGTCCGTCGAGCACGTCATCGTCGTCAGCGACGACGGGCGGGGGATCCGGCGGGGCGACGTCAGCTACCGCGCGGCGATGGAGACCGCGAGCCGCGAGTACGAACCGGCCGACACCGGCGCCGAGGACGACGCGCTGCTGTACTACACCAGCGGGACGACCGGACTGGCCAAGGGCGTCCTGCACGAACACCGGTGGGTGCTGGGCGTCGCGGCCACCCAGAAGTACGCCGTCGACCTCCGGGAGGGCGACTGCTACTGGTCGACGGGCGATCTGGGCTGGCTGACCGGCCCGATCAACACGCTCGGCGCCTGGTTCTGGGGGACCGCGCTGTTCACCTACGAGGGCGAGTTCGACCCCGAGGCGTGGGCCGACCTGCTCGACACCTATCCGATCACCGTGCTGTTCTCCGTGCCGACGGCCTACCGGATGCTCCGGGAACACGAGGACGTCCTCGAGGACGTCTCCCTGGACCTGCGCCACGCGCTCTCGATCGGCGAACCGCTCTCGGCCGGCGTCGTCGAGTGGGGCGAGGAGACGCTGGGCGTCACCGTCCACGACACCTACGGCCAGACGGAGACGGGGAACATGATCATCAACAACTACCCGACGATGGAGGTCCGGCCGGGCTCGATGGGGAAACCGCTGCCCGGTATCGAAGCCGCTGTCGTGGATCCCGAAACGGGCGAGGTGCTCGAGCCCGGCGAAACGGGCGAGATCGCCCAGCGCGGGGACTACCCCTGCTTCTTCGCGGAGTACTGGGAGAAGCCCGACAAGACCGCGGACTGCTTCGTCGACGGGCCGGACGGCGAGTGGTACCTCTCGGGCGATCTGGCTCATCTGGACGAGGACGGCTACTTCTGGTTCGAGGGCCGGGCCGACGACGTCATCCTCTCGTCGGGCTACCGGATCGGCCCCTTCGAGGTCGAGAGCTCGCTGGGCGAACACGAGGCCGTCGCCGAGGCGGCCGTCGTCCCGAAACCCCACCGCGAGCGGGGCAACATCGTGAAGGCCTACATCGTCCCCAGCGAGGGCGCGACTCCCTCCGAGGAACTGAAGGAAGACATCCGGAACCACGTCAAAGAGGAGCTCTCGGCCCACGAGTACCCACGCGAGATCGAGTTCCGCGACGAACTGCCGAAGACGGTCACCGGGAAGATCCGCCGGACGGAGCTCCAGGACGAAGTCGAAGAGGAGGCCGAGGCGGCCTGAGTCCGCGCTCGAGGCGACCGTGCGGAGTAACCGAGCGGTTCGAACGTGATTCCGGACGACGGCGACCCGGAGTCGAGACGAGACAGACCATGAATTTCGAAGACACACAGGAACGCAAGTTGATCCGACAGACGGCGACGGAAATCGCCGAGCAGTTCGGCCCCGAACACTGGCGCGAGAAGGAGGAAGCCGGCGAGTTCTCGAGCGAGTTCTGGGACGAACTCGGCGAGGCGGGCTTTCACGGCCTGCTGGTCCCCGAGGAGTACGACGGCGCGGGGATGGGGATGGAAGAGATGGGGCTGGCGATGGAGACCCTCTGCGCCGAGGGCTGTGGCATGGCCGGCACGTGGTACCTGGTGCTGACCGCCGGCATGGCCGCGGTCGGTATCGGCGAGTACGGCACCGACGAGCAGAAGGAGCGGTACCTGACCGATATCGCGATGGGAGAGCGCAACTTCTCGATCGCCATTACGGAGCCGGAAGCGGGCACGAACACGTTGAACGTCGCGACTCGAGCGGAGCGGGACGGAGACGAATACGTCCTGAACGGCAAGAAGGCCTGGATCACGTTCGCCGACCGCGCGGACAACATGATCCTCGTGACGCGGACGACCCCTCGAGACGAGGTCGAGCGGGGCACCGACGGCATCAGCCTCTTCGTCGTCGACATGGACGACCCGAACGTCGACGTCTCGCCGATCCCCAAACACGCGATGAACTACTCGAAGTCCTGCGAGGTCTTCATAGAGGACGTCCGCGTCCCGGCCGAGAACCTGCTGGGCGACGAGGACGACGGCTGGTGGGTGCTCGTGGACATGCTCAACCCCGAACGGATCGGCTTCGCCGCGGCCGCGACCGGGATCGGCAAGCTCGCGGCGAACGCGGCCATCGAGTACGCCAACGATCGCGAGATCTTCGGCGCGCCGATCGGCACCCATCAGGCCGTCTCGTTTCCCATCACCGAGGCCTACGCGAAGATGGAGACCGCCGCGCTCATGCGCGAGAAGGCCGCGTGGCGCTACGATCGAGGCGAGGACTGCGGCTACGAGACGAACGTCGCGAAGGCGACGGCCGTCGAGGCCGGCATCGAGGCCGTCAAACACGCGATGCAGGCCTTCGGCGGCTGGGGCTACGCGACGGAGTACGACGTCGAGCGCTGGTGGCGCGAGGTCAACCTCACGCGGCTCGCGCCCGTCTCCCAGCAGATGGCGTACAACCACATCAGCCGACGGCTCGGCTTCCCGAGATCGTACTGAGCGTGCTCGAGATCGAATCCGGCCGCCGGCCGGCGGCGAGTCAGGTGGCAACAATCACCACAGCCGATAAGAACGCCCCCGTCGTAGGATCGACCTAACGGAACTCGCATGGAACTCAGAGTCAACACCGCCGCGACGGATCAGGAGGCACAGGCGATCGCGAAGGCGCTGGCGTCCCACTTCGGGGAGGAGGTGGAACTCTACCCGAAGCGGGGCGACGAGCTCCTCGCGACGGCCACGCCGGACGAGAGCGCGATCCCCGCCGACGCGAGCGAGGCCGCCGCGGAGGCGCTCGAGGCCGCGACCGGCGACGGCGGAACCGAAAACGCCGCGTCGTCCGGCGACGGCCTCGGGCCGACCGACCGCGAGGAACGGCTTCGCGAAGAGATCGAGGACATCCTCGAGGGCGGCCCCGAGAAGTACCGCGAGCGGCTCTCCGAGCAGGGGAAGCTGTTCGTCCGGGACCGACTCGACCTCTGGTTCAACGACGAGGGAACCTCGTCGAGCCGCCGGACGCAGTCCGGCGACGGCGAGGGCGGCATCAAGTTCGAGGACGGCAAGTTCGCCAACTTCGACGAGTGGCACCCCAGCGGGCAGGAGGGGGAGGCGGACTCCGGCGACCGGCTGCCGGCGGACGGCCTCATCACCGGCGCCGCGGAGTTCGAGGGGCGCGACGTCCACTTCATGGCCAACGACTTCACCGTCAAGGCGGGGTCGATGGCCGAGAAGGGCGTCGAGAAGTTCCTCCGGATGCAACAGCGCGCGCTGAAAACCGGTCGGCCGGTGCTCTACTTGATGGACTCCTCGGGCGGCCGGATCGACCAGCAGACCGGGTTCTTCGCCAACCGCGAGGGCATCGGGAAGTACTACTACAACCACTCGATGCTCTCCGGCCGCGTGCCCCAGATCTGCGTCCTCTACGGGCCCTGTATCGCGGGGGCCGCCTACACCCCCGTCTTCGCGGACTTCACCGTCATGGTCCGGGACATGTCCGCGATGGCCATCGCCTCCCCGCGGATGGTCGAGATGGTCACCGGCGAGGACATCGACTTAGACGAGTTAGGGGGGCCGGACGTTCACGCCCGCCACTCGGGCAGCGCGGACCTCATCGCCGAGGACGAGGAGCACGCCCGCGAACTCGTCGCGAAGCTGATCGGCTACCTGCCCGACAACGCGGACGAGAAACCGCCGCGCACGGAAGGGGCGGATCCCGCACGCTCGCCCGCGGGAATCGACTCCGTCGTGCCGCAAGAGCCCAACCGGGGCTACGACATGTTCGACGTCATCGAGCGCGTCGTCGACGCCGATTCGGTGCTCGAGCTCCGCCCCGAGTACGGGCCGGAGATCATCACGGCCTTCGCTCGCATCGACGGGCGGCCGGTCGGCATCGTCGCGAATCAGCCGAAACAGCGCGCGGGGGCGATCTTCCCCGACGCCGCGGAGAAGGCCGCGCAGTTCATCTGGACCTGCGACGCCTACGACGTTCCCCTGCTCTACCTGTGTGACACCCCCGGCTTCATGGCCGGATCGCAGGTCGAGAAGGACGGGATACTGGAGCAGGGCAAGCGGATGATCTACGCGACCTCTTCGGCGACGGTACCCAAGCAGTCCGTGGTCGTCCGGAAGGCCTACGGCGCCGGCATCTACGCGATGTCCGGCCCCGCCTACGACCCCGAGAGCGTGCTCGGGCTGCCCAGCGGCGAGATCGCCATCATGGGCCCCGAGGCGGCGATCAACGCCGTCTACGCGAACAAGCTGGCCGCGATCGACGACCCCGAAGAGCGCGCCGCGAAAGAACGGGAGCTCCGAGAGGAGTACCGCGAGGACATCGACGTCCACCGGATGGCCAGCGAGGTCGTCATCGACGAGATCGTGCCGCCCAGCGAGCTTCGGGACGAACTCGAGGCCCGCTTCGCGTTCTACGAGACCGTCGAGAAGGACCTCCCGGACAAGAAACACGGGACGATCCTCTGAGTAGCGCGCTCGAGTCGAAACGACCCCACACCGTACCACCCTCACTGAAACGAATCCCACCGAAACCCATGACAGGACGCTATTACGAGGAGTTCGAGGTCGGCGAGACCATCGAACACGAACGACGGCGCACGATCACGGAGAGCGACAACCAGCGCTTCTGTGACATGACGATGAACCAGCAGCCGCTGCATCTGGACGCCGACTTCGCCGCGGAGACCGACTTCGGCGAACGGCTGGTCAACGGGCTCTACACGATGAGCCTCGCCGTCGGGATCACCATCCCCGAGACCACCGATGGAACCATCGTCGCCAACCTCTCCTACGACGACGTCGAGCACCCCGAACCCGTCTTCCACGGCGATACGATCCGCGTGCAGTCGACGGTCACGGACAAACGCGAGACCAGCGACGGCGAGCGCGGGATCGTCACCATGCGCGTCGAGGTCTTCAGGGTGAACGATGGTCCCGCGAGCGAAGCGAGTGGGACCTCGTCGGACGAGTCCGACGGTGACGACGAGCCGCTGGTCTGCGAGTTCGACCGGACCGTCCTCTCGCTGAAGCGCGACCGCGTCGCGGAGTGACTCGAACGGTCGTCAGGTCGCGGTCTCGACGACATCGACGCGTTCGAAGGAGTTGAAAGGTGAACGTTCTCGGTCGATATAGCGGCGATCGTCTATCAACACCGAATATTCGAGACTGATCGTAGCAATATCGGGACTCAATCCAGAGTTGGCTGCGGCCGTGTCGCTGTTACTACTTTATGCGATCGGACGGCCTACTATCGCTGTATGGGACTGGACGCACGGATCGAGAACGGCCGACGGGTCATCGAGAAGTGGGATCGCGTCTTCACCGCGCTCTCGGCGGAACCGCGACGGCAGATCGTGGTCTCGCTGCTCGACGCGCCGCCGGACCGGTCGATCTCCCTCCCGGAGCGCGCCGCGAATCCGAACGTCCCGACCGACCCCGAGCGACTACGATGCGACCTCCTGCACACGCACCTCCCGATGCTCGCCGACCTGGAGTTCGTCGACTGGGAGCGGGAACCGTTCGTCGCGTCCCGCGGTCCGCAGTTCGACGAAGTCGCCGTCGTCATCGACGCCCTACAGACGGCGGCCGACGACGTTCCCGAGTCGTTAGTGATCGGCTGCCAACGACTCGAGCGGGAGCGGGAAGAAGAGCGGAACGACTAGCGCCGGCACGGGCGGCCCGCGGAGACGGCTCGAGCAACTGCGAACGCGTCCGCGGACGCCGACTATCTCGCGACCGCGAGGGATTCTAACGCGAGAAGCCGGGGTCGTCTTCCAGTCCCAGATACTCGACGGCCGTCCGGTAGAAGATGTCCCGCGCGGCCTCCCGCGGCAGGTCCCGCTCGAGCAGGTGGGTCCGCTCCTCGCGGTACGGATACGGAATATTCGGGAAGTCGGAGCCGTACATAATCGACTCGGAGAGTTCGACGAGCGTCGCGTCCGAAATCGAGGACGGATCGAACCCCATCGTTTCCGGTGCGGACGTCGACATCGCGAACGTCGTGTCGAGGTAGACGGTGTCGTACTCCCGGGCGAACGCGAGGAACCGATCGGTTTCGTAGGTTCCCATGTGGGCACAGCAGACCCGTAGTTCCGGATACGATTCGAGCAACTCCTCGAAGGCGTCCGCGCCGACGTAGGGGCTCCCCTCGTACATCGGCGCCGTCCCGCCGTGGTAGGTGATCGGCCGGTCGTACTCCGTGGCGACCTCGAGTGCGGGCTCGAGGCGCGAGTCGGCGGGTCGACACTCCTGGACGGGACAGTGGATCTTGAGCCCGCGTGCGCCCGCCTCGAAGGCGTCCCGGACGACGGCCGCGGGGTCCTCGTCGTCGGGGTGGACCGTCGCGAACGGGATCAGGAAGTCGGACGCTGCGGCCTGCTCGAGGAGCCAGTCGTTCAGGTCGCTCGCGAGCCCCGGCTCGTGGGCGTACGGGAGGGCGACGTAGGCCTCGACGCCCGCCGAGCGGAGGACGTCCTCGATGTCGTCTCGAGCCGTCGGCGTCGAGAACTCCCAGTCGGTTTCGGCGCTGAGCGCTCGCTGAATGGCGGCCGCCAACCGGTCGGGGAACAGGTGCGTGTGGGCGTCGATCGCCGGTCGAAAGGCGGTCTCGCGGTCGTCGGAATCCGTCGATTGATCTGGCGGAGACATCTGAATCCGTCCTCGTCGAGCGTTGCGAACGCGTATCACGGGGGCGGGCATAGACGTACTGCCGGCGGCAATCGGACTCGCCGTCCCGCGGTCGAGGTAATTATGGGCGTTCGCATAGTGGGACCCGGAAGAACACCGCATGAGCCGGCCAGTCGAAGGTGAGACCCACACGTTCGAGCGGACGTTCACGACCGACGACGTCGAGCGATTCGCGGAACTCTCCCGCGACAGACAGCCGATCCACACCGAGCCGGACGAGGACGGCCGCCTGATGGTCCACGGCCTGCTGACCGCGACGCTGCCGACGAAGATCGGCGGCGACCTCGAGGTGCTCGCGCGATCGATGGACCTCGAGTTCCGTCGGCCGGTCTACACCGGCCAGCGGATTACCTGTACGTGGACGTTCGAGAGCGTCGACGAACGCGACGATCGATACGTGATCGACGTCGAGGTGACCTGCGAACGTGACGGTGCAGGCGAGGACGGTAACGAAAGCCGAGACGAGGACGACGGAGAGACGGTGCTCGCCGGTAGCGTCGAGGGAATCATCTGGAAGGACGAGTAGCTAACTGAACTTCTGGACGGTCACGTCGAGCGTATCGAGGTCGACGATGGGCGCGTAGCCGGCGTCGGGATCGATGTTGACGCTCTTCTGGAAGTCCGTCTGGGCCTGCCAACAGCCGGAATTGATCGCGAGTACGTTGTGGTACTTGCCGAAGCCGAGCTTGTGGACGTGGCCGGTGTGGAAGATGTCGGGGACCTCCTCCATCACGAGATAATCCCGTTCTTCGGGGGCGAGACGGGTGTGACCGCCGAACTGCGGGGCGACGTGGCGCTTTTTCAGAAGCTGGTACATCGCCTTGTGCGGGTCGTCGTAGCTGGCTTTTTCTTCCGGCAACTCCGCGATGACCTCGTCCAGACTGACGCCGTGGTACATCAGGACGGAGACGCCCTCGAGGGTGACCGTCGAGGGGTTGCTCACGATCTGGGGGTCGTGAGCGGACATGATCTCCCGCAGTTCCTCGTCGAACCCGGGTTGGGGCTCCGCGAGGCGGACCGCGTCGTGGTTGCCCGGGATCATCACGATCTCGATGTCGCCGGGGACCTTCTTCAGGTGTTCGCTGAACGCTTCGTACTGCTCGTAGATGTCGACGATCTCGAGTTCCTCGTCCTGGTCGGGATAGACGCCGACGCCCTCGACCATGTCGCCGCCGATCAGGAGGTACTCGACGTGCTGGGCCTGCTCGGTGTGCAGCCAGTCGGCGAAGCGGTTCCAGGCGCCCTCCATGAACTCGTCGCTGCCGACGTGGACGTCGCTGATCAGCGCCGCCTGCACGTGGCGGTCCGCGGTCGACGGCTCGTGGGTTCGGGGAATGTCGGGGAAGTACATCGAGTCGACGAAGGCGATCCCCGAGTCGTCCGCCAGCGTCCCCTCCATCGCCAGCACCTCGTCGCAGAGCAGTTCGTCGACCAGGTCGACGTACTCCCGATCCTTCATCACGAGCCACGGGAAGGTCCCGGTCGCGTCCTCGAGTTCGATCAGCCAGTGGCCGCTGGCCGTCGACCGGATGTCGTTGACCAGTCCGACCATCGCGACGTCGCTGCCGCCGGGCATGTCCTGAATGGCCGACGCCGGGCGGTGGTTGACCCGCCCGCGGAGTTTCGAACCCAGTCGCTCGAGTCGGTCCCGGAAGACGGCGACGAAATCCTCGTACTCGCCGGTTCCGGTGCTCTGGCCGGTCATATCCCCGGCGATCTCCAGCGATCGGAGCTCGGGATCGACCGATCGGTCGGTGGCTCCTCCCCCCTTCGTTTCAACTGGAGCGCTCCCGTCCGGGTCCGCTGGATCGGATGCAGCGTCTCCAGTCGAAACGGAGGGGTTGGTCGGCGGGCCGGGAGCTGCGTTGGCGTCCGGTCCCGTCGATCCCGTCGGTCCTGCCGACGAATCGGCCGTGGAGTCCGCGGCCCTCGAGTCCGCACCCGAGAGGGCCGCGTCGACGTGGTCGGTTCGGACGACCAGCGCGTCTTCGGGGAGTTCGTCGACGACGCGCTCGAGGGCCGCCTGCGGGTTCTCGGCCGACGCGAGTTTGGTCACGGCCTCGCGCTCGGCGTTGTAGCCGCGGCTGGTGAGTTCGCTGACGATTCGGGCCGGCGCCTCGAGTGGCACACGCGTCGCATTCGCGAGCGACGAGAAAAGGGTACCGTAATCGGCGTCCCCGATCGGGGGACGTCGCGACGGGAGCGGGGAGGCCACCACCAGTACCATTATTTCCGAGACCGACAATTCACGCACGATGGCAGGACACGACGGGCTCGTTCCGAGAGCAGGGACGGGATACGGTACTCGGTCGCTACGGCGCCTACGACGCGGTAGCGAGAGCGGGAGTGATGAGGCGTCGGAATCGACCGGACTCGACGCCACACGCCGGAGCAGAAAATTGATTGGACGGCCCGGCGAAACGGGTGACGATGAGCGGTTCTAGCCCCGGTGACGTATCCGACGACCCCGACGATACTCCCGATCCCGACCGTCCCGACGATCGGGAGCGACATCGCGGGGATCGAGACGCAGCCGTCAACCCCGGTTCGGGACGGGACGGCTCGGCTGCAACAGCGCCGGCGTCCGACGACGGCGTGACGATCGAGGACGACGGCGTCGTTCGCTGGTTTCTCCGATCGGACGACGAGAACGTGCTCTTCGCTCGCGACGTGCTGAGCAGCGTCGCGATCGTCGCCGTCATCGGGTTGATCCTGTTCGGCGTCAGCGGCGTCTGGCCGCCGCTGGTCGCCGTCGAGAGCGGGAGCATGGATCCGAACATGCAGAAAGGGGACCTCATCTTCGTCGCCGAGGACGAGCGGTTCGTCGGTGACGGCGCCGTCGCCGGGACCGGCGTGGTCACCCTCGAGAGCGGGCAGGAAAGCGGCTACGAGAAGTTCGACAATCCCGGCGACGTGATCGTCTTCCAGCCCGACGGAAACGAACGGCGGACACCGATCATCCATCGCGCCCACTTCAGGGTCGAAGAGGGCGAAAACTGGATCGAAACTAAAGCCGACGAGGATATCGCCGGCGACATCACCTGCGCGGACATCACAACCTGTCCGGCACCGTACGACGGGTTCATCACGAAGGGCGACGCGAACCCCAACTACGATCAGATCGCAGGGGGTGCGGACACGAACGTCGTCAAATCCGAGTGGGTCACCGGCAAGGCGATGTTCCGGATCCCGTGGCTCGGTAATATCCGCCTGACCTTCGACAAACTCCTCGGCGGCATGCTCGCCCCGTCGCCTGAACCGACCTCGACCGTTACCAGTGCACCGGACGCCTCGACCCCGGGCACACCGGTCACCCCGGCCGGTCTCGCCGGCACAACCGGACTTGCAGCCCTCGGCGGCGGTGCTGTCACCGCCGTCGGACGGAGACGGAACTGACGGATCAACGGAGTTCGCTGAACTACCGATTCTCGTTCCCGTTGGCTGTGATCACGACTCGAGCATCTCGAGCAGTGCTCGGGCACGTTCCGAAATACCGGTGGTTACCGAGGTGTGCAGACGTTCGCTCGCTTGCGGTCACACCGTTCGTTTCCGCCAACCGGATTTTATTTCAATACTATTTTTTGTAACAGAAAGTTGATTAAGAGGCGCGGCGAAACGGGTGACAATGAGTGGTGGCCCCACGGATACCTCCAGTGGCTCGAGTGACGATGGCGTCTCGGACGGGACAGCCCAAGATGGGGCCGATTCGTCTTCACGCGGAGGGTCGTCAAACACGTCTAGGACGAAGCCGGGCGACGAAGAGACGGTCCCCGTCACGATCGAGGACGACGGCGTCGTTCGCTGGTTTCTCCGATCAGACGACGAGAACGTGCGCTTCGCTCGCGACGTGCTGAGCAGTGTCGCGATCGTCGCCGTCATCGGGTTAATCCTGTTCGGCGTCAGCGGCGTCTGGCCGCCGCTGGTCGCCGTCGAAAGTCCCAGCATGGACCCGAACATGAAGACGGGCGACCTCATCTTCGTCGCTGAGAACGAGCGGTTCGTCGGCGACGGCGCCGTCGCCGGGACCGGCGTGGTCACCCTCGAGAGCGGACAGGAAAGTGGCTACGAGAAGTTCAACAACCCCGGCGACGTGATCGTCTTCGAGCCGAACGGAAACGAGCAGACGACGCCGATCATCCATCGCGCCCACTTCAGGGTCGAAGAGGGCGAAAACTGGATCGACACCAAAGCCGACGAGGATCTCGTCGGTGATATCACCTGCGCAGACGTCAACGACAACATTTGTCCGGCGCCACATGACGGATTCATCACAAAGGGTGACGCGAATCCCAACTACGACCAGATCGGGAGGGGAAGCGGTGCGGATACGACCGTCGTCAAATCCGAGTGGGTCACCGGCAAGGCGATGTTCCGGATCCCGTGGCTCGGTAATATCCGCCTGACCATCGACAAACTCCTCGGCGGCATGCTCGCCCCGTCACCGGGGCCGGCCATCGACGGCGCCTCGAGTCCCGCCGCACCGGACACGCCCGTCAGTTCGCCCGGTCTCAGCGGCGTGACCGGACTCGCAGCCTGCGGAGGCGGTGCCGTTACCGCAATCGGCCGACGCCGAAACTGATCCGGTCCGTAAGTTCTCCGAGTACTGACTGTGTGTACGACGCCCGTAGTGTAGAATAATCACTCGTCACTCGCGTCCGCGTCCGTCGTGATATCGAGGCGAAGCTCGTCGCCGTCGTCGACCACGTACTCGGTCGGATCGACCGGGTCGTCGTCGACGAGAAAGGTCAGTTCCGTCCCCGACTCGCTCCCGTCGTACGTCGTGCCGTCGACGGTCACGACGTGGTCGCCGTCGCGTTGTGCGTACGCGAAGTGGGGGAGTAAATCGATCCCCTCGGCGAACGTGACCGGCTCCTCGCCCTCCATGAACCAGTCGTCAGTGTTCTCGTGGAGGTGAAACTTGATCGAGTCGTTCTCGACGTTTTCGGACTGGAATCGGTCCGCGGAGAGGTCGATCGGCTCGCCGTCGACGACGACCGCGATGTCGCCTCGGTCGGCTTCGACCGTGCCGTCGACGAAGACGCAGCCGGCGAGTGCGAGGAACGTCGCCGATCCGGCCCCGGCGATGACCGCCCGTCGGTTCATGTGGAGAGGAAGTGACTCGAGGTATATCGGTGCGTCGTTGATTTCCGGCGCCGTCTCGAACGGTCTCGCTTCCGTCTCGACCCGCGACTGGGCTCGGTTTCGACTCGAGGAACGACCGCGGCGAGTTCGACGCGATCGGCGAATTGCGGCGCGAACGACGGGTCAGTTCTCGAACCGCGCCTGCACGAACGGCTGGACGTCGTCGATATCGGAGAGCCGGGAGTCCGAGAGGAGGACGGCCTCCGTCTCCTCGAGCGGCACGGAGAGGCTGATCTCCTTGGTACGGCCGTATCGTCCCTTCGAGACGACGACGGCGTTAACGATTCCGAGCATGTCGAGTTCGCTGATGAGGTCCGTCACGCGGCGCTGGGTGAGGACGTCGGCGTCGATCTCCTCGCAGAGGCGCTTGTAGATGTTGAACACCTCGCCCGTGTTGATGCTGTGGACGCCGTTCTTCTCGAGGAGGATGATCGCGAAGAGGACGAGTTTCGACTGCGTGGGAAGGGTGCGGACGACCTCGACGACGCGGTCGAGTTCGATCTTGTCCTGGGCCTCGCGGACGTGTTCCTCGACGATCGTCTCGGCCTGAGAGCGCTCGGCGAGTTCGCCCGCGGTCCGAAGGAGGTCCAGCGCGCGACGCGCGTCCCCGTGTTCCTGTGCCGCGAAGGCCGCACACAGCGGGATCACGTCCTCGGAGAGGGCGCCGCCCTTGAACGCGACCTCCGAGCGGTGCTCCAAGATATCCCGCAGCTGGTTGGCGTCGTACGGCGGGAAGACGATCTCCTCCTCGCCCAGCGAGGACTTGACTCGCGGATCGAGGAAGTCGGTGAACTTCAGGTCGTTCGAGATCCCGATGATCGACACGCGCGAGTTCTCGAGTTCGGAGTTCATCCGCGAGAGGTTGTAGAGCGTGTCGTCGCCGCTCTTCTCGACGAGTTTGTCGATCTCGTCTAACATGATGACGACGACCCGCTCGTCGTAGTCGACGGCGTCGAAGAAGACGCTGTAGACGCGGTCGGTCGGCCAACCGGTCATCGGCACCTCTTCGAACGACGCCTTGTCCTCCTCGAGGGACTCGATTTCGTCCTCGATGCCCGCCCGGGAATCGAACGGCGTCGAGTCGAGGGGGTGATTCGGCGGAACGTCGTCCGATCGACCGTCGCTCGAGCCGGCGCCGCTTAGATCGATATCGGAGGGCTCGCGGTCGGAGTCACCGTCAGAACGGTGTTCGTCCCTGTCGGCCGGCAGCCGATTCGGGTTGTTCTGACCGGCCGAGTTCGAGCCGTCGATAGCCCCGTTCGAAGGATCGTCTACTCCGTTCGAGGACCCCTCCGTTTCGAGTGGAGAGTCACCTGACTGCGAGCTGGTTTCGGTTCCAGTCGAAACGGACTCGTCCTCGTTCGGAAGCGCCGATTCGAACGGATCGTCCTCGTCGAAGAGGTCGCCCTCGGTTTCGGATCGAACGGCGGCGTCCGCGTCCGCGTCGGCAGCCTCGTACTCGTCTACGGCCTCGAGCAGCGATTCGAGTTCGTCGATCCGATCGTCGATCCGGGCTTCGTTTTTCTCGATGAACTTGTTGGCCAGTTGCGCGAGCACGCGGTACTGGGTGTCGGTGACCTCGCAGTTGATGTACTCGACGTCACACGGGACGCTGTACTTCTGGGACGTGCTCTCGAGTTCCTTGCTGACGAACTTCGCGCTGGCGGTCTTCCCCGTCCCGGTCTTGCCGTAGATGAGGATGTTCGACGGCGTTTCGCCGCGGAGCGCGGCGACGAGGATCGTCGCCATCTTGTTGATCTGATCGCTCCGGTGAGGGAGTTCGTGTGGCGTGTAGGACGGTCGCAGAACCTCCTTGTTCTCGAAGATCGGTTCGCCGCTGAGCAGGTCGTCGAACAGTCCCTGGCTCGGCTCCTCGTCGGCGAGCTCGGAGCTGTCGAAACTCGAGAACCCACCGGTCTCGTCAGTATCCACCTGCTCGACCTCCTCCGCTCTCGTCCGTTCTGAATCGTCGTCTGACATCCGTCGTACACATACCCCCTCGTTTCGAGTGGAATCCGGACCCGAAAGCAGGAATATCACGCAGTAGATGGGGCGAATAGGGTCTCCCACTAGTTCGCCTCCCTGGTCCGAGTCCAGTTGATGCAAACGAAACAGAGGAAAACCACGGTATTAAATTCTTCCCTTCCCTCCACAAGGATCCAGCGCGATTCGCGGTATCGGCCGTCTGACGGCCTACTCGGGAGGGTACGGCGTCCTCGAGACACGCTACCGATGACGACGGTGAAAGAGACGTCCGTTTCGGGTCGATAAGAGATGTTTGCGCGCGCTCGCGATATGCGTGTGAAATCTGGAGCCACCCGCTGGCTTCAGGCTCGTATCCACCCGCTGTTGTCGTTCGGTTACTCGAGCTCGATTTGGTATGGACTGTTGCTGGAAGGCTCCACCGAATTATATATGATTTCTTATATTAACTGGTGAGGCGTGAGATCTCGGTTGTCACTGGGAACGGTTCTCGAGACCAAACCGTGGTATGAGTTATCAAGACATAGTATGCGTTATCGGATAACAAAACTGTGTTTCAAGAGAACAGGTGCGAGGAGAGAAGGAGGGGAGTATCCTAGCTCCCCCCCCCCCACCCCTTCGTTTCGGGTGGAACGCTGCGAAGGAGGGGGTGGGGGGAGGGGTGTCTCTAGGACAGGAACCTTTATGTCTATAGGCCAGAAACACGGTCCGTAGCACTAGCAAAGATAGATTTTTACTAGAGGTATTGGTTTTAGTTGCTAGTCTCTACTAGAACGACTGCTCTAAGCGGCTCGAGTTGCTAGAGACATATTTGGACCCGAAATCCTCCGGCTTACGGTCCGTACTGTCCCTCTAAGCGGAATCTCGGGATCGCTACAGAGTCTTTCCACCCGAACAGTACCGCTCCCCCTCCCCCACTATCGTGGCTCTCCACTCGAAACGAAGGGGTGGGGGGCTTCCGTTGAAGCCAAACGCGTTCCTAGTATGTCGTTCGATCTCACACTAGTACACCCCTCTACAGTCCTCCTCTCGTAGTGGCATCTAGTACCAAATGACGCATCTTTTCGGTGGTATACTCTCACATCGTGCAGTGCTGCACTACGATATCTCATTGTACGGTTCCACACTACGGTTCTCGAGTCACCGATAGGTCGATCCCTAATCACAGTCTCGAGCCCGATCGCCCCTCGTTTCGATTCGAGGAAGTCGTCCGTCGGTCGGGACAGCCGTTCATCAGTCATCCTAGTACGACCGCACTCGTAGTCAGTATCTCTCCGTATAACTCCGTATCGTTGAATAGTCTACACGTCTGACGTAGGCTTAAGTGGATTCGGTTTGTAGTACGCGCAGATGCACCACCCCGCGGTGCTGGAGGGCCCCACAGATGGGACTGTTCACAGAACTCAAAGATAGTATCTCTCGGGTTACGGATCGCCTCTTCTCGGAAGAGGAACCCAAACGAATCGGTATCTACGGTCCGCCGAACGCAGGAAAGACGACGCTTGCCAATCGAATCGCCCGCGACTGGACGGGTGACGCCGTCGGTGCGGAGAGCCACATTCCACACGAAACGCGACGCGCGCGTCGGAAGGAAGGCGTCGAGATCGAACGCAACGGCAAGTCGGTCGAGATCGACATCGTCGACACGCCGGGTGTGACGACGAAAGTCGACTACGAGGAGTTTACCGACGAGATGGAGGAAGACGACGCCATCCGCCGCTCCCGCGAAGCGACCGAAGGTGTCGCCGAAGCCATGCACTGGCTCCGCGAGGACGTCGACGGCGTTATCTACGTCCTCGACAGCGCGGAAGATCCGATCACGCAGGTCAACACGATGCTGATCGGTATCATCGAATCTCGCGATCTCCCGGTTCTTATCTTCGCGAACAAGATCGATCTCGACGACGCCAGCGTCAAGCGCATCGAGGATGCCTTCCCGCAGCACAAGACGATTCCCCTCTCCGCGAAAGAAGGCGAAAACATGGACGAAGTTTACGAAAACATCGCGGAGTACTTCGGGTGAGTATCGATGCCAAAAGCAACTAACACGGACGATCCGGAGGGTCCCGACGGTGTCCAGATCGACCTGATTAGCGGCGAACGGATGGAGAACATGGCCACCATGGAGAAAATCCGGATGATCCTGGACGGCGTCCACGACGGCAACATCGTCATTCTCGAGGAGGGGCTGACTCCCGACGAGGAGAGCCGACTCATCGAAGTGACGATGTCCGAGATCAGTCCCGACGAGTTCAACGGGATCGAGATCGAAACCTATCCGAAATCCAAGACGAACGACTCGTCGCTGCTCGGCCGGATCATGGGCGGCGAGGAGTCCACGGCGAAGCTGACGGTTATCGGACCGGCCAACCAGATCGAGACGCTCCACAAGGACGAAACGCTGATCAGCGCGCTCGTTTCCCGAGACTAATGCCACACGAATGCACGAACTGCGGCCGGACGTTCCCCGACGGCTCCAAGGAGATGCTGTCGGGCTGTCCCGACTGCGGCGGGAACAAGTTCCAGTTTGCACCCGCCGCGCGGGCCGCGACCGACTCGAGCGAGTCGGCCGCCACGCGAGCGTCCGATTCGACCGGGAGTCCCGGCGGGAACGCGGCCGGAACGGCCGACGACGCCGGGACGGTCGAGCGCGCCGCAGAGACCGTTCGTGACTGGGTCTCGTCGGGGACGAGCCGATCGGCCGACGCATCGGCGACCGACGCCGATGATTCGACGGTTGGTGGCGACGACTCGACGGCCGCCAGCAGCGATCCGACCTCGGCCGCCGCGGCCGCCGGATCGACGCCGACCGACGGGACGCGACGCGACCGGTCGACCGACGACCGTGCGGAGCGTTCCTGGCCCTCGAGCGACGAACCGTCCGACGGCGCGGAGGCGACGCCGGCCGGCGAGTTCGAGGAGTGGCCGGAGACGGCTCGTCGACCCGAGGATCGCTCGCCGTCGGAAGCGGATTCGTCCTCGGCGTCGGCATCGCCATCGGAAACGGACGCGTCCTCGGCATCAGCATCGACATCGACATCGACATCGACGTCGACGATGGACGCGTCCTCGACGGCCTCGAGTGCGACTTCGGCGGCCGAGCGCGCCGACTCGCCGAGCGAGTCGATCATGGCCGACAGCGAGAACGACGCGCAGGCCGACGCTCGAAGCGAGGTCGTCTCGACGAACGATCTTCCCGACAGCCCGCCCCAGCACGATCGGGGTCCGGACGCCGCGGCCACCCCGGACGAGAAGACCCCGCCGAGCGACGGTCGGGTCGTCAGCGAACCGTCGGGGGAGCAGCCCTCGATCGAGGAGCTTCGCGAGGAGCTCAACGAGCAGTTCGAGAGCATCAAGATCGTCAGTCCGGGTCAGTACGAGCTCAACCTGATGGAACTCTACAATCGCGAAGAGTACATCATCTCCCTGCAGGAGGACGGTCGGTACGTCATCGACGTCCCGGATTCGTGGCGAGACGGCGAGGAGTAAGACCGGCGCCGTCACGACCGATTTCTCTGTACCCCACTCTTTCGAGTGCAATCCGCGGTGTACTACCGGCCTTTGGATATGGCATTGGTATTTCGGTTCCACATGAAATGATGGTCTGGGAACCCGACGGCGGGGCGAGAATAAGCTCGAACGGCTACCGGAGAGACTCGAGTACCGTCGTCGACGACGGCGAAACGCCTCGATAGCGGTCTGCTACCGGGAGAGAAACGAGCTGTTGCCGGGAGAGAAAGATGGATTTAAGCGACGCGCTCGAGTTGGCTTCCGTATGAGCACCCCAACCAAGATCGTTCTCACCACGATCGCTGCATCGGCACTGCTGGCGCTGCTGGTCGTCGCCCAGACCACCCTCGCCTGATGTTTACGGCTCGCGACCTCTCGAGTCCCGTCGAAGCGGTTCGCGACGAGTACGCACCGGACGCGCGGATCGTCGACTGCGAGCGCGATTTCGAGACGTTACCGCCCGCCCAGGCGGAGGAACTGGGACTGTTCGCCGACGCTCTCGAGCCGGCGAGCTACCCCGCCGACTGGCTGCCGGCGGACGCCCCGACGCTACTCGCCCGGTACGCGAGTTCGGATTTCACCGTCGGGATGCCGGGCGACGGCAGCGTCGTCTGGACCCGCCAGACCGATCCGCCGACGGTCATCGTCAAACCGCGCGTCGAGGGGTCGCCCGAGCCGTTCATCGACTTCCTGCTCGCCGAGGCGCTCGTCGAACTCGACCTCGAAGTCCCCGAGCACTTCATCGGCTTCTTCGAGGAGACGTATCCTGATTTGAACCGAGCGGTCCCGCTCGACCCGAACGGAACCTACCAGGTGGCCGCCGCGCTGTACGACGGCTGGGTCGGACTCCAGACCCGCGAAGCCTTCGCCGATTGGCACGGCGACCATCCGGAGCTGGCCGACGCGTGGCAGGACGCGGGCGCGCGACTCGAGGACCGCGTCTCGGGACTGCCGCGGGCGGTCGCCCGCGGCGAGACGGAGTTCGCCGACGCGACGGAACTGGCGTGTGCGGCGATCAAACACGCCATCGAGTTACCGGCGCCGTTCGCGGCGCTGGATACCGACGCGTACCGGGATCACGGCCCCGAGTACGCGATTCGTTGGGCCGAGAAGACGTTCGACTCGCTCGCGGACTGAGCGTCGCACTCCGCTCATCGCATCGCCTCGCCTCGTTCTCTCCGATCCCATCCATTTCGCCGCTTCCCGCGTCTGACCCCTCCAAATCGCTTTGATCTATCGGACGCTAGTGACTACTTCGATCGTGGTTGACGATAGCATAAAACACATCCCGCCGGCACGACCGGATACGAGGTGGTTGTGAAACATCCGGACCGCCGGATCGAGTGGCTCCGAGGGTCCGCTTTCGACTCGAGTGACGTCGGCGGGTCGTGCACGATTCGAGTCGCTCTCGACGGTCGCCCGAGGGGCGGATCGAGAGACGGAGACGGCCGGGACCGTCTCGGCCGTCACTGCATCGCGACCGAGCAGCGCACTCTCAGGTGTGTTCGTACGGCGGAATCTCGGCTTCGACGACGTCGCCGAGCAGTTTCAGCTCTCGACCGAGGAGAACGACGAAATCGTCGAACGCGACGATTCCGGCGAGGTTCCCGTCCGCGTCCGTGGCGGGCACCCGCCGAACGTTCGCGTCCTCCATGGTTCGGAGGACGTCGAAGATTCCGCTGTCGACGTCGACGGTCACGAGGTCCTCGCTCATCACGTCGGCGGCGGTCACCGAGGTGGGATCTTCCCCGCGGGAGACCGCCTCGATCGTGATATCGCGGTCCGTGACGATCCCCTGTGGTTGCTCTTCCTCGACGATAACGACGCTTCCGACGCCCTCATCGTCCATAAGATCGGCTAACTCGGTGAGCGACGCGTCCGGGGACGCGCTCACGACCTGTTCGCGGACGATCGATTTGATTTCGGGCATTGTCTTCACCGTTCCGTCGCCGCGATGGGACTCACAGCGACAGGCGCGCCTTCACCGAACGGTGTGATAAACCTCTATTGCCGTCGATCCGTCGTTCACGATGGCTGACATCCGCGCTCCGCGACGGGCGCGTCCGGAACCGTTCGGCGATCAGGGCCCAGTTCCCAGCGAGACACGGACCGACCGGTCCCTCGAGTCGTCCAGCGGCGACACTCACGAACCCGTTCGAGAAAACCCGCGCGACCGCTCAGAACTCGGCGTCGACGCTGCCGTCCTCGTCCAGGTCGATGACGCCGTCGAAGCGCTCGCGGAACTGCTCGACGAGTTCCTCGTCGTGGGGTTCCTCGGAGACGTGGAAGAGGCCGATGGCGTCGTACTCCTCGAGTAGGTCGAGAATGCGCTCGACGGCTTCGAGGGCGGCCTCGTCGCCGGCGTAGTAGGCCAGTTCGGTCACGGAGTCGAAACTGAGGCGGAGTTTCCCGTCGTGGGCCTGGAGGAAGCCGTCGATGTGCTCGACGATGCCGTCGATGTCGTCGGGGGCGGCGACGTAGTGGACGGTGTCGCTCTTGCGCCGCGAGTAGCCGTGTTCGATGCTCAGCGTGTCGAGGATCTCGGCGCGATCCTCGTCGACGTCGTAGTACTCGAGTTTCTGTTTGACTTCGCGCGCGGTCGTTCGCGTAGAGACGACGAGGAAATGGTCGGTATCGGTCTTGAGAAATTCGGTGTCGATGCGGTCGGTTTCACCGGTGCTGGGGTGGAGAAGGAGCACGCCGGTGCCGCCTGGTACCGTCTCCGGAGTGCCGTCTATCTCAAGCGTATACTCCATATTGCCGTGAACAACTTCCGGCACCGACTTAATAGTGCGGATGTTTGCGGGGCGTTCGCTCGCCGCGCGAAAAGACGACCCACGGAAGGGTTCGCTCGGCCACGATCCGATGCCCACGGATTTCGGCCGACCTAAACCTCTCCGTTCTTTCCTATTTAGGCTAGCCTAAAAAGACTGTCGGTCGATCCGTCGCCATCGGTTCGACTCGAATCGCCGTCTTTCCAAATCGGCGCCGACCCGACGCGGGTCGCGATGCCGAGTCGAACACGTTTTCCTCGCCCGGCGTGAGGACTCGCGTATGAGCGTTCGCGAGGAGTTCGACGAGTGGGCCGCGAGCGGCCGGGACAGAGGCATGGAAGACCGCCACTGGCACACCGCCAAGCACGCGCTCGCGCGGATGCCGGTCGAATCGGGCGACGTCGTCCTCGATCTGGGCTGTGGCAGCGGCTACGCCGGCCGCGCGCTGCGGGACACGAAGGACGCGGGCCGCGTCTACGGCCTCGACGGCGCGCCGGAGATGGCCCGCAACGCCGCGGAGTACACCGAGGATCCGGCGGTCGGATTCCTCGTCGGCGACTTCGACGAACTGCCGTTCGCCGACGACTCGATCGACCACGTCTGGTCCATGGAGTCGTTCTACTACGCCGCGGATCCAGCACACACCCTCGAGGAAATCGCCCGCGTCCTCCGACCCGGCGGCACCTTCTACTGCGCCGTCAACTACTACGAGGAGAACGTTCACTCCCACGAGTGGCAGGAGTTCATCTCGATCGAGATGACCCGCTGGGACCGCGACCGGTACCGCGAGGCCTTCCGCGAGGCGGGGCTACACGTCGCCGAGCAGGACAACATCCCCGACCGCGAAATCGCGATCCCCGCAGAGGGCGAGTTCCCGACCGATGATTGGGACACCCGCGAGGAGATGGTCGAACGCTACCGGGAGTTCGGCACGCTGCTGACCGTCGGCGTCGCTCCCTGACGCCCCGTCGGTAGTGACTGTTACTGTTCAGTTTCGGCGGTCTACGGAACGCTCGAGAGAGACTGCTCGAGAGGGACCGCTCGGCATGTGATGGCGCGCGCTGTGCCGCGACGAGTGAATACGAGTCGGAGGACAAAGCCGTGCGGGGGATGAGGACCGCAGCGACCAGCAGGAGCGAGGACCGCAATCGGTCGGGGAGGGCGAGGCGATTCCCCGTCGCCACGATAGCAGGGCGCTTCCGTTCGTCCCCGTCGACTATCGCCGCTTTATCTGCTATCGCCGTTTCGTCCGCTATCAGCACAGTTCTCGAAAGCCGTTACTCGGTTCTGTACGCCCCCGTTTCGACTCGAGCTATCCGCCGTTTGACAACCCCTTCGCTTCGACTCGAGATGCGTCGCTGTCTATCGATTTCCGAACTGTAACTCGACCCGAAACTGTCCGCGGGGTACGAAGTCACACAGCAGCCGGGGACACGCCGCCGTTACTCGAACCGCTCGCCGGCCGGAATCGCCACCTCGAGCCAGTTCTCCTCGGGCGGCAGCGGGCAGTCGAAGGTGTCGCTGTAGGCGCAAAACGGCGTGTACGCGAGGTTGAAGTCGACGACGATCTCGTCGCCGGTTTCCAGGTCGCGGTCCGGGGCCAGTTCCATGTACCGGCCACCCTGGTAGCTCTGCTGGCCCGTCGTCTTGTCCCGGAAGGGGACGAACAGCGGCTCTTCTTCGGGGCTCTCCATCTGGTAAGCGTTGAGTTCGAACGCGCCGTCCTCGAGGTCCTCGTCGTCACGCTCGAGGTCGAACTCGAGGGTCGCGACCCGCAGATACCGCATCTCTCGGCCCGCGGTCGTCTCCATCAGGACGACCTCGGGGTCGTCGTGAACCGTCGCGGTCGCGGCGACGCGGTAGTCCGGATCGGGATCGAAGTAGTCCAGACCGTCGAAGTCGTCGCGCTCTTCGGGCGGGATCGGCGACTGGGGGTGGTCCGCGAAGAACTCGTCTTTCTCGTCGCGTTTCGACTCGAGTTCCGCGCGCCACTGATCGACGTCGTCGAGAGTGCTCATAGCGTTCGTTAGGCGTCGCGACTGGAGTGCGTTGCGTTTGTCGACGGGGTTAGCCGCGACTGAGCAACAGCGCGATACCGGTCAGAAGCGGCAGCCAGAGCGCCGTCGTGAGAATTAGGCCGGCGACGCGGCGGGTCACGTTACCGGTTCCGTCTTCGACATAGAGAAAACACGCGGCGAGCGTCACGAGGATCAGCCCGAGGAGCGCGTTCGTCGTCCGGCGCTCGTCGAGCGGACGTCTCGATTCCGACACCGGCCGCTAACAGTTTACGGAATGATAAACCGGTTGCTGTGGCAGACGGAGACGAGACGAGGCATTCGGACTGTCTCCGCTCGAGTCGTCGTCGCTACTCCGCGATCGTCAGGACGCCGTTCTTCGCGGAGACGTCGCTGGCCTCCGGCGGGAGTTCGAACTCGAACTGGTCGCCGTCGGCGACGATGATCGCGGTCGAGCCGAGAACGTCCATCTCGAGGTCCGCGGCGGCGTTCCCGAAGTCGACGGCGATAACGCTGCCGTCGTCGTACTCGAACGTGCGGATGACCGCATCGTCTCGCTCGACGTTTTTGAGGGAATTGGGGACCTTCATTGTGTACCCGTGGGTAGGAGCCGAGCGGATTAAAGGGGCACGCCGGCAGCGTCCGGTTACCCGCCGTCGACGTAACGCTTATCGAAATTCCGGCGAACGCACCAGTATGTCACGGCGTTCGCGCCGGCCGCGACGGGTTCGACGGTCGCGGCGGGCTCGACGGTCTCGAGCGGAAACGGGAACGGAACCGGAACCGAGGACGAGCGCGGAGGCGGGCCGACGGCGATGACGGACCGTCGTCCTCCTCTCGTCTTCCTCGGCTCGCTCGCGGCGCTCTCGGCCGGCGTCGTCGCGCTCTCGCAGCTGACCGGCGTCGGCATGGTCGTGCTCGCGCCGCTGTACATGTTCACGCCGATGCTCGCGGGGATCGCGACCTGCCTCGTCGGCCCGCCGTCGTTCGAACGGGCCGGGCTCCGCGTCGGCTGGGGACGGCTCCGCTGGCTCGCGGTCGCCGCGGTCGTCCCGATCGCGCTCGTGTTGCTCGGGACCGCCCTCTCGCTCGCCCTACCGGGCGTCGAGTTCGTTCCCGACGCGAATCCGCTGACCGGCGAGGGGACGGATTTCGCACAGACCCAGGGCGGCGAACCCGTCGGGCCGTCGCTTCCCGGCTGGCCGCTCAACCTGCTCGCGACGATCGCCGTCGCGATCGGGGTCGGCGCGACGCTCAACGTGATCTTCGCCTTCGGCGAGGAGTTCGGCTGGCGCGGCGCGTTCCTCACCTCGCTCTCGCCCCTCGGTTTCTGGGGTGCGTCGGCCGTCATCGGACTGGTCTGGGGGCTGTGGCACGCGCCGATCGTCCTCGAGGGGTACAACTTCCCGAACGAACCCGTCCTCGGGGTCGGCGCCATGACCGTCGCCTGCCTCGCGATGTCGCCGGTCTACACCTACGTCACCCTCTCCGCGCGGTCGGTGCTGGCGCCGGCGATCTTCCACGGGACGTTCAACGCCTTCGCGACCGCGCTGGTCGTCTTCGCGCAGGGCGGGTCGGAACTCGTCGTCAACCCCGTCGGCCTGATGGGCGCGCTCGCGTTCGGGATCGCCGCGGTCCTCATCGCGCTCCGCGGGGCGCCGGAACTCACCGCCGACTGGGCCGTCGCCGGCGAGGACGCCGCGGGCTCCGACGCTGAGGACGGCGATCACGGCGGCGACGCCGGGACGCTCGAGTCGTCGACCGGGGAGGCGTAAGCGCCGGGGTTCTCGCACCCGTCGGCCGGCCCGACGTTTACGGCGGAAGCCGCGGCCACCGTACTCCGTCAGGGATATGCACCACCGTCACCGAGTAGGCGAAGAATGACCGACTGGCGCTCGATCTTCGGCCACGAACGCCCCTACGACGAGCAGGTCGACGGCATCGAGACCGCGATCGACGCTGCTCGAGACGGCGGCTACGCCGTCGTCGAGGGCGCCTGTGGCACCGGAAAGACGATGATCGCGCTGACCGCGGGGATCGACCTCGTGCGCGATCCCGACACCGACTACGAGCGCGTGTTCGTGCTCACGAGCGTCAAACAGCAACTCCACCAGTTCGAGGAAGACCTCGAGACGATCAACGAGAACCTCCCCGACGACTGGAACCCCGTTTCGGGGCTCACCCTCGTCGGGAAGGCCGACGTCTGCCCGTACAACCGCGCCGGCGCCGGCGGGATCGACGACGGCAACGTCTACGACCGCTGTGAGACCCTGCGGGATCGCACCCGCGACCTCACCGGCGAGGGCGGCGACACGACAGCCGGAAGCCTGACCGCGCAGGCCCGCAGCCAGCAGATCGGCTTAGCGGACAGCGGCAGGCAGGGCGGCGGGCCGCGCCTCCTGCAGACCGCCGGCGAGACCGCGCCGTACTCGCCCGACCTCCCGGAGTACAGCGACGGCGGCCCCGTCGACGTTTCGACGGAGTACTGTCCGTTCTACGCCCAGTACCTCGAGGACCTTCCCGAAGAGGGCAGCGACGGCGATGCAGTGGAAGCGGTCCCCTACGACTTCACCGAGGCGGGAATGATCACTCCCGAGGACCTCGTCGCCCGCTCGGTCGCCCACGGCACCTGTCCGCACTCGGTGATGGGCGCCGTGCTCGGCCACGTCGAGGTCGTCATCGGGAACTACTACCACGCCTTCGACCCCAGAACGACCGGCTCCTTTACCGGCGCCCTCCTCGACGACTCGACGTTCGTCGTCTGCGACGAGGCCCACATGTTAGAGCCCCGCGTCCGGGATCTGGTCAGCGACGGCGTCGCCGATCGGACCCTTCGGGACGCCGAGACCGAACTCTCGCGGGTCATTCAACCGATCAAGTTCGAGCGCGAGGGACGGCGCGCCGAGGGCGGTTCCAAGACGGCCGACGCCGACCTCGTCCGCGCGGAACTCAAGGACAGCGACGTCTCCTACGACGAACTCGAGCAGACCCTCGAGTTCGTCCGCGACCTCCGGAGCGAACTCGACCGCCGGGTCACGGCGCATCTCGACCGGAACCACAGGGGGTGGCAGTCGAACCTCGCCGACCTCGGGGACGACGAGATTCCGCTGCGCGACCCCGCGGAACCGGCCGAAGACGAACTCATGGCGTGGGCCCGCGAGGCGGGGTACGGCGACGCCGACTGGGTCCGCGCCGAGGCCGTCGGCGCCGTCGTCGAGCGCGTTCTGAACGAAGCCGAGGACGAGGACCGCACCCGCGCCGCACCCGCCGTCGGCCGCGTCTTGGGCGAGTGGTACCGGCGGGGCCACACCGACTACTTCCGCGAGATCGAACTCGAGCGCACCTGGGACGACACCGAACCCGCCGACTCGTGGCGCCGCGCGTACAACGCCCGCATGGCCCTGCACAACTGCGTCCCCAGCGACGCCATCGGCGAACGCCTCGGGATGTTCGGCGGCGGCATCCTCATGAGCGCGACCTTGGAGCCGATGGACGCCTTCACGGAAGTAACGGGACTGGACTACCTCGAACGCGAGGAGGACCGCCCGGTCGTCGAACGCCGATACGGCCTGCACTTCCCCGAGGAGAACCGCGAGAGCTTCGCCGTTGCAGCACCCAAGTACACCTACGACAATCGCGGTCGACCGGGGGAAGAGAACCCCACGCGACGGCAGTACGTCGACGCCGTCGCCGAGGTCGGCCGACTGCCGGGCAACGTCCTCGTCGGAATGCCGAGCTACGCGGAGGCCGACTGGCTCGCCGGCGTCTTAGAGGAGCGACTCGAGAAACCCGTCTTGCTCGACGCCGCCAGCGACGACGAGACGACGCAGGCGCTCAAACGGGAGTTCTTCGACGGCGAGGGGAAGGTCCTCGTAACCAGCCTCCGCGGGACCCTGACCGAGGGCGTCGACTACAGCGGCGACCGCCTCGCGGCGGCGGTGGTCTGTGGCGTCCCCATCGTCAACACCTCGAGTCCGCGCACGAAGGCCGTCCGCCGGGCCTACGACGACGAGTTCGGCGACGGGTTCACCTACGCGCTGACGATTCCCGCGGTCCGGAAGGCGCGGCAGGCGATCGGCCGCGTCATTCGCAGCCCCGAGGACGTCGGCGTCCGCGTCCTTCTGGACGAGCGCTACGCCCGCGACAGCTGGGACTCCGTCCGGCCGTACCTGCCCGACGACGGCGAGTTCCAGCCCGTCAGCCCGGACATGCTCGACGTCGGCCTCGAGCGATTTCGGAGCCGACTCGAACAGTAGCCGGAACGACGCTCGACTCGCGGACCCTCACTCCGACTCGGAGTCCGAGCGGGGGTCGGACGCGTTGGAGTCGAACTCGAGATCGGACTCGGAGCCGGATCCGGACCGATCCAGCGTGATCGTCGTCGTTGTCGTCGTCGTCTCGGCGTACAGCGAGTACAGGAGAATCGTGAAGCCGGCGGCGATGCAGCTGCTCTGGATCGCGACGCCGAGCGCGACGTCGTCGGCGCCGACGTGGGCGATCGCGCCGCCGATCGAGCCGGCGACGATGACGCTAAAGCCGATGGCGACCGCTCGCAGCGCCGCCGACCCCGTTCGTCGAAAGGCACGGTAGGCCAGCGCGGCGACGGCGCCGCCGGTGACGAACGTCGCCGTGTTCGCGGCCGCGATGAGGAGCGTGTATTCGTCCATAGCTACGTGCAAGCACTCGGCGTCTCCGAAACGATTGCGATCGTCGCCGTTCCGTCGATCGCTCCGAGCGACTCGGTAGTACGGTGTCCGCGGCTCTCGTACTTCAGTGACGCCGCCTATTCTCACTCGGAAAGAACGGTGCGAAGACGTTCGGCGAATTGCGTCGGTGACGATCGCTCGAGGTCGACCGCTGCCGGCGACGCGTCGGTCGCGGCCCCGTCCGTGCTCGACGTTACGCTAATCCGAAAGATTTTGTCACACCGGTGAGAGTCACGGCTGTGACAGCGAACGCGACTGCGGACGCCGACCGACGATACGTGCTCGCGGGTATCGTCGCGCTACTCGGCCTCGTTACCGGTGCGATTCTGCTCGACGTCCTCGGGACGATCATGTTCGCGCTGACGGTCGCCTACGTCCTGTTGCCCGTCCAGGGCTGGCTCCACCGGCGCGGCCTCTCGGAGCGGCTGTCGGCCGTCGCGGCGACCCTGCTCGGCTTCCTCGGAACCGTCGCCGTCTTCGCGCCGCTGGTCGTCGCGCTCTACGTCCGCTTCGATCAGGTCCAGACCGTCCTCGAAGAGATTCCCGACGAGTTGCCCGTCGCGGTCGCGGGCTACACGTACACCGTCGACGTCGCCGACGTCAATTCGCTCGCGATCGACTTTTTGAGCGACGCGGCCGTCTCCTTCGCCGCGGCGCTGCCCGTGCTGGGGATCAAGTTCGCGCTGTTCGTCATCCTGCTGTTCGCGCTGTTGCTCGAGGCCGACGCCGCCGGTCGCGCGGCCATCGCGCCGGTTCCTCACGGCTACCGCGACGTCGTCTACGCGCTCGCGATGCGGGCCCGCGAGACGCTGTACGCGATCTACGTCCTGCAGTTCGCGACCTCGGTGGCGACGCTCGTCATCGCCTACCCGCTGTTCTGGCTGCTGGGCTACGACGCGGCGTTCACGATCGCCTTCTTCGCGGCGATACTGCAGTTCATCCCGATGATCGGCCCGAGTCTGCTGATCGCGCCGATCGCGCTCTACCACGTCGCCGTCGGCGACCTCGTCGCGGGCCTCCTCGTCGGCGTCCTCGGGATGGCCCTCGTCGCCTGGCTTCCCGACATCGTCGTCCGACCGCGACTGGCTCGCCGCTCGGCCGGCCTCCCCGGGAGCCTCTACTTCGTCGGCTTCACCGGCGGGCTGTTCACGCTGGGCGCCATCGGCGTCGTCGTCGGGCCGCTGATCGTCGCCGTCTTCGTCGAGGCCGTCGACCTGCTGGCCGACGAGGTCAACGGCGACGCCACGTTCGCCGACCTCCTCGAGGCCGACCTCGAGGAGTCATCGACGACGGCGTCCGAGACGGACGCGGAGACCAGTTTCGACGAATCGAAGACGCGGACCGCCGACGACTGATCGAACCGACTGGCCCGGTCCGTCTCGCTACCGGACGACCGTCGACGTCGCGTCGTCCGCCCCGGAAGGGAGCGGTGATTTCGCTCGCTTCGGTTCCGGACTCGTTCTCACTGTCGCGAACCGTCTAACAGAGTCCCGCTCGATCACAGGCCTCTTCAGCGACCGCGTCACCGCAGCCGCTGTATTCGTCGGCGACGGTACAGACGATTTCGACGAAGCCCAGACAGCTGAGTCCCGCAACGGGAATCGTGATACCGAGGAACCCGCAGATGAATCCGCCGGCGGCACTACACCCGATGGTACAAATTTGACCTGCGGCGTACTGACAGGCGCTACAGCCCGTGACTTCGATATCTGCTGGAGTGACAGCAGTGCCTGAGGGGCTGATCTGATCCGGATCGAGTTCACTATTGCGCGCTTCTCGGATCGCGTCCGTATCGACGGAAATGACCGTCGCTCCGCCGGACGTGGCCGCAGGCCGTGGCCCGTTGGATTCCCCTCCGCCCGTGGGCTCGAACCGATGAACTTCGTTGAGGACACCGTCGTCGGTTTCGTAGTAGTAATCGAGACTGGCGACTTCGATCTCACCGGTATCGGGATTGCGACCCACGACGATGCTGCCCTCGTCGGCGTCCGCCGGGTCCTCGAGATCGTACTGGACGACTTCTCGAGCGAAGTCCTCGCCCCGGGCGTAGCCGGCGACGACGCCATCGACGTCGGTCCGGACCTGTGCGCCGTCGGCTCGAGCGCGCTGTGCGAGTTCGCGGAACGCGGGCGTCGCTGCGAGCTTGCGAGCGAGATCTCGTTTCTCAGCGCCGGTGAGCAGTTTCGCTTCCTCAGCCTGTGAGAGGTCACCTGCCGCGGCAGCCATTCCCGTCGACCCGGTAGCGAATAACCCGGCGGCACCGACGGTTTTGAGAACGTTTCGACGGTTAATTCCACTATCTTCCTCTAGTTCGTTATTATCTTCTTTCATCGCTACAGTACACGGTAGAATGGATGAAATATTGATAGTAACTTCTGCTCACAAAGCGTCGTTCGCTGTCCGTGCAGTCGATCCTCGTCGTGCAGCGGGTGGTCCGGCACTGTAGGTTTCGTCGGAGAATAGCGACCGCGGTACAGTCGTATCGCACCTCTTTCGAGAACCTCGTTCGTCGACGATCAGATACGTGTCTGTCGATCGGATGTGGACGTCGAGAATCAGTACGTTTTGATCCTGTTTTCCGCTCGCTTGAACGACGCGTACTTTTCTTTCATCCACCGTTCGACACCGGGTACCGGATCGTCGAATCGCACGACCCCGTGGATCCCGCTTCCGTCGTTGTACGCGATAATCATGCATCTGTTTTCGCTGAAACAAATTCCGTACGACGGATACTCGTCAATAACGGTCATCCGTACCGTCTCCGACCGCTGTAACGCGTCGAAATCGGCCGGTTCTGCCTGCCCTATCGTTTCGAAACATTCTACAGGACCGACAATTTCGCTATCCGTTATCGACGCTCGTTGCGCGAGTACGGACGCGTATTTCGGGTTGATCGCCGGAGCGCACAGCCGCAGTCGATCGGCGTTTTCGATGAACGCAGTAAACTCGTTGACGGCTTCGAACGGCACATCGAATCCGTTTACCGCGATTTCGCCCGATGACAGAGCGTCTACGTCGACCGAAAACTTTCGCGGAACTTTCGAGAGGAACGATCCGATTTTCGCTGCGGATTCGACGTCCTGTAACAGGTCAGTGAAACTCGACAGAACGAACCTGCCTACCGGCGTAATCTCGTATACTTTTCCGCTTCGTTCCGTGACCCAGTCCCGTTCCTGTAACTCACGGAGATTGCGTCTGAGCGTCGTTCGATGGACATCTACCTTCTTTTCTAACTTGGACTGTTTGTGCGGTGATTCCGAGAGCACCTGGAGGATTCGAAGTCGGTCCCGTGTTCCAGCCAGGAATTGAACGTCGCTGTACCCATTGTTCTCGAGTCCTCGTTTGTGTTCGTTTTCGGATTGCATGCGCGACGATTACGGTCCTCGTATTCGATCCGTCACCGATTCTTTATTATCCACGCCAGTCCGGTTCTGGTGACTGTCACGATCTAACTCGTCCGCATAGTTTTAATACACTATCAGATGTTATAGTTCTTTCCCGGGTAGAATTATGGGAAAAAAGATCGGCACGCGACCAACGGTCGTTCTCGTTCCGATCGCCGTCACGAGATCAGTGCAACCGAAATGAAGCCATTAAATTAATTACTCATAGAAACGGAAACTCAAATATGAATCGTCGAGCGTCGCTTCCGATTGCGATCCTCGTTACCGGTGTCTCCGTCCTCTGTATGCTAGTGCTCGCGACCGGATTTCTCGACCCCGACTGGATGCTCGACACGATCGGACTCATACCGTATCTCGGCACGATAGTCGTGATGTTCGTCTGCTTCATTCTGTCGTTCTATTTCGACATGCTCGGTACGCTCCGTCGAGAACTGTAATCGCCGCTCACTCGAGCGTGTACCGGTTGAACCGTCGCACCGCCGCCCGATAACAGCCGTAGCCGACGCCGCCCTCTAGAGCGAGCCAGACCAGTACGGACGCGGCCCAACCGATGGTCGCTACCGCACTGTCGCCTAACAGTAGCCGTGAACCGACGACAGCGCCGCTCCCGAGCGTCCCGAGCGACGGCACGACCATCGAGTAGATCGCAATCGCCGACAGACTCGGTGGAACCACGTTCCGCCGACGGCTGACTCGTATCGCGCCGAATCGGGGAAACCGCATACCGAGGGCGAGCGCGATCCCGATCGCGGCCGAACCGTGGACGCCGGCCCAGAGCGCCAGTCCGACCGCGATCGGCAGCGCGTATGTCGCGGCGCTGACCGCGCCGACGGTCGCGACGAGCAGCGGGACGCCGACGATCGCGCTCACCAGCGCCGTGCCACCCACGAACTGGCGTCCGTCGACCGGTGACGCCACCGTCGCCGGTAGCGCCGCCCCGTCGTCGCCGAGCGGGTTTAGCGTCAGGCAGCCGCCGACGAACCACGAGCCGAGGAGACCGACGGCGACCGGAAGCAGGGAGCGCCCGCCCGTCGTCCGTGCCAGATCGACCACCAACCACACGCCGACGAGCAGCGGGACGCCGAGATGCGAGACGCGCGTCAGGTCGCGTTTCGCTCGTTGTACCGATCGCCACGCGACGTACCGCGTCGGTCGGTCGATCCGTCCTCGAAGGTGGGTGAACGGACGCGGTCGATCGCTCGTAGCCGGCGCCCGTCGAACATCACCGTCCGTCCCCTCGCCGTCGGTCCAGAGCTGAATCGCGAACCGCTCGGTCACTGATCCGCCTGCGAGGGCGACCACGAGCGTTCCGAGCACTGCTCCGACGACCCGATACGGGGACGCCGCGATCGGCGTCCCGACGACGAAGAGATCGGCGTACCAACTCGTCGGCAGTCTCGCGGCGAACTCCAGGGTTGTGCTCAGTTTTGTCATCACACCGGCGGCGACGACCGCTCCGAGAAGGCCGAGTCCGCCGGCCACGTGCGCCGTCTTCCAGCGGACGCGGCGACTCAAGACGGCGACCACGGTGCCGACCGCGTAGCCACAGCAGACGCTGCTCGTCAGAAACAGGACGGTGGCGACCGGAATCGTCGCAATCGGAACGGCCGTGTCGGCACCGGTGACGAATCCGACACCGAGGATCCCGACGGGGAGGGCGGCGAACGCCAGCGCGCGGAGTTCCTCCGCGACGAGGACGCCGATCGTTACCGCCGACGGTCGCACGCTCGTCAGTAACAGCGCCGGGTTGTCGATATCTACGGTCCGTATCGCCGCTCGCTGCCCGAATAGCGCGGTACTCGACAGCCAGAGCAGCGTCACGAGCAGTCCGACGATCGGCGGCAGTGACGGATCGGATCGAGCCGCGAGTTCGGCCGTTCGGCTCTGGACGACCAGCGTCATCAGCCCGAGATAGAGCGTCCCGAAGAGCCCGGCGCCCACGAGCAACGCGAGTCGAATCCGATCCCGCTTGAACGCCCGCCAGTCTCGACGCACTTCGGTCCGGCCGATCCGTAGTCCGTGGGCGAGCGTCCGAAGCCGTCGTATCATCTCAGTCGGACTCGTTCGCCGAATCGTTGTACTTCAGTCCTCCGTAATAAATTGCGCCTAACACAATACTAGTACCGATCGCTTCGAGAAAGGCGGGCTCTGACCCCGTATACAGGTCGTACGCGATACTTACTGCGAAGAGGACGACTACCGCGGCAATCGCGTGGAATATGTGGTTCTCTTTCAGTTGTTGATTCAATCGTTCGAACGCGGATGCGTCTGTCATATTGTTCGGTGGATAGTCTGCCGCCTTCCGTCTCTCAGCCGTTGGGCGGTCGACGATCGCGCTTCGGTCGGTTTCGAGAGGCGATACTACGCTCGGAGGGCGACGTTCCGCCAGCCGGTTTCGTACCTCAACCTAATATTCATCTCCACTATATTATATACTTTTTGCAGATCGATACAGAATTAATACCCCGACGTAGGGATCGAATCGGGCGAACGAACTTCTTTTAGTTAGCTTTTCAACTCGTAGGCAGGTCGCTCGTCCTGCGTTCCGAGTCCGTCGATCGGCGCTCTATCATTTCCCACCGGGCCGCTTTTCCGGGTTACCATCGTCGACATTGTCCCGTATAGTCGCGTCCGAACGTGGCAACTCCGGACGACCTCCCCATCTTTTTACGCTGGTCGTCGTCCGTTCCCTATGACTTCCGGCCGAACGCTCGCCAACGCGATCGTCGGCGCCATCGTCGGCGTCGTGCTGTCGTTCATCCCGCTCTCGCCCGTTATCGGCGGCGTTACCGCGGGTTTTCTCGAGGGATCGAACGCCAGACAGGGAGCGGTCGCCGGCGCGCTCGCGGGGGCGATCGCGTTCCTCCCGGTCGCCGGCTTCGCGATGCTCGGACTCGGAGTCCTCGGGTTCGGAATGGGGATCGTCGCGGCGCCGATCGAGGGCTTCGCGATCGCGGCGCTGGCGATCGTCGGATTCGGACTGGTCCTGTTCCTCTACACCGTCGGCCTGTCGCTGCTCGGCGGCTACCTCGGCGCGCTGCTCGCCCGCGAGTACCCCGATCAACGGCGCCGGACCCAGGAGACGATCGGCCTCTCTTCGGACCGTTCGGAGCGATCCCGATCGCTCGGCGCGACCGGCTCGCGAGGCACTCGATCGGACGTGAGGGTGGATCGCGATCGCGGCCGACGCGATCACGGACGCGACCGCGAACGCGGACGGTTCGGAACGCGCGAGTCCGTGTCGGAGTCGGGGACGGAAACGAGCCCGGAAACTGACTCCGACACCGACCCGGACTCGAGTGCGTCGTCCGACGGTGACCGAGATACCGAACCCGAGCGGTTCTGACGGAGCGGACTCGAGAACGCGGTCCAGCCGACGAGGGTGTCGGGTCCCGCTCCGGCCGTCGCCGCGAGGATCACTCTTTCCCGTTCCCGACCGCTCACTCGTAGCGGAGCGCGTCGATCGGATCCGTCCGCGCCGCTCGCCAGGCCGGATACAGGCCCGCGAGGATCCCGACGAGCACGCCGACGACGATCGCCAGCGCGACGTACTCGAGGGGGTAGACCAGCGGGAGGTCGATGTACCACGCGCCCAGGTAGCCCGCGACGAGGCCCAACAGCGTGCCGAGGATCGCGCCGATGACGCCCAAAATCACCGCTTCGGCCAGGAACAGCCCCAGTATCTCCCGGTTCTGAGCCCCGACGGCTTTCATGATCCCGATCTCGCGGGTCCGTTCGGTCACCGAGACCAGCATGATGTTCGCGATGCCGACCGAGCCCACGACCAGCGAGATCGCCGCGATGCCGACGATGAAGTTCTGGAGCAGGTTCAACACGTCCTCGAGTTGCTGGAGCAACTCCGCGCTCGTCTGCAGTCGCACCTCGAGGCCGTCGTCGAGCAACGCGCCGGCGTCCGACTCGTCGCTCTCGAGGTAGCTCCGCGCGCTCTCTTTCGCCCGTTCGATCGCCGCGTCGTCGGTCGACTCCGCCTCGACGACGATCGCGAGGAACAGCGCGTCGTTCGCGTCGCTCGAGTTCCCGTCGGTCTCGGTTTCGTTCCCGTCGCTGCCGTTGTTCGCCCCGCCGGAGTCGCCGCTCGGGAACGCCGCGGCGGCGTCTTCAGTGTAGAAGGGATCGGTCGGAACGTAGACCCGCGGCGACGGCTCGAACCCTTCGAACGGGCTCAGCCCCTCGGAGCTCTCGGTGATGCCGACGACGGTGACGGTCGTCCGCTGGCCGCCCTGCAGGGCGATCGTCAGTTCGTCGCCGACCGAGACCTCCTCCTCGAACTGGCCGGCGACGGCCGGGTTGATGACGGCCTCGCGCTCGCCCTGCTCGAACTGCCGTCCCTCCGCGAGCCTGTTCTCCCGGATATACGACGGCCCGGCGGCTACGAGAGCGTCGCTCTGTGGCGATATCTCGCCCTCGTAGGCGAGGGCCTGCGTGGATAACGGCATGTAGCCGTAGGCCGCCTCGACCCCCTCCCGCCGTTCGATTTCGTCGAGATCGTCCTCGCTGAAGACGGGTTGGGCGCCCGCGAGCGGGCCGCCCTCGGTCTCGGGCTCGGCGGCCCAGCCGTAGACGTTGCGCCGGTCGTCGGGGCTGACGTCCCCGAGCACTCCCTCCTGTAAGCTCGCACCGAGCGTGACGAAGGCGATCACCGCCGCGATGCCGATCACGATGCCCAGCGTCGTCAGCGACGACCGCAGTTTGTGGCCGCGGATCGACCGCCACGCCAGGCGCAGACTCTCGATCGCCCGCATCAGTCGCCCGCTCCGGAGTCGGTTCGACTCGAGGGGTCGTCCTCCTGCTGGCCCGCGCTCTCGTCGAGGATCTCGATCCGTTCGATCCGCCCGTCGAGCAGGTGGACGATCCGCTCGGCGCGTTCGGCGACGTGGCGTTCGTGGGTGACGACGACCATCGTCGTCCCGGCGTCGTGAAACTCCCCGAAGAGGTCGAGGATGTCGGCCTCCGTGTCGGTGTCCAAGTTGCCGGAGGGCTCGTCGGCCAGCACGATGGCCGGATCGTTGACCAGCGCCCGCGCGAGCGCGACCCGTTGGCGCTGCCCGCCGGAGAGTTCGTTCGGGAGGTGATCGGTCCGATCCGCGAGGCCGACCCGCTCGAGGAGGTCGCGGGCCCGCTCGCGGCGCCGTTCGCGATCGACGTTCTGGAACAACTGCGGGAGCGCGACGTTCTCCGTGGCGGTCAACCGGGGCATGAGGTTGAACGTCTGGAAGACGAAGCCGACCGTCGTCCCCCGGAGGGTCGTCCGTTCGCGGTCGGTCAGCGCCGCCACGTCCTCGCCGTCGACGACGACGGTGCCGGCCGTCGGCGTGTCCAGACAGCCCACGAGGTTCATCAGCGTCGACTTCCCCGAGCCGCTCGGCCCCATGATCGCGGTGTAGGACCCACGCGGAATCTCGAGGGAGACGCCGTCTAACGCGTGGACCGGCTCACCGAGCTGGTAGGTCTTCCGGACGTCCTCGAGGGCCACCGCCGTGCCGGCGTCGGCGCCGACGCCGGCGGCGCCCCCGGTTCCCGATGTCGCCATAGGCGGTCGACCACGGCCCGACCGAAAAAGCTAGTACTAGCGGCGGATCGCGTCCACGAACTCGAGCCAGCGCTCGTGATCGGCCAGCGTCGCCGAGCGGGCCTCGGCGCCGAACCGCTCGCGCCGGAGGCTCTTGAGGGCGTTTCGGGCGCGGTCGATGCCGACGATCGTCTCGACGAGTTCCTCGCCTTCCCCGCGATCGATAGAGGCCGATTCGAGGCGCTCGACGAGGCGTTTCCGCTCGGCGGCCAGCTCCCGCTCGGTCTCTCGGACCAGCGGCTTCGCGTCGTCGGGGATGCCGTCGACCTTCCGGGTCTCGATGAGGAACTCCTCGAGAGGAAGATCGTCGTCGCCGACGGTGATCGTCTCGAGGAGTTCCTGCCCGATCGTCGCGCTCTGGCGGTTGGCGCGCTCGATGAGGTTGCGTCGTTCTGCGGCGTCTATCTTTGTATCCGTGTTCGGGCGGGTCATAAAATTGTTATCTTGACGGTGATGCGTCGCAGTACCTCGCTACCAGTCGGTCTCGTCGGCGTCACTCTGGGTCGCTCCCCAGTCCTCGTCCGTTGTGTCGGTCTCGACCGACGCGGTCTTCTCGCCGCGGAAGATGAAGTAAGCGACGAGGGCGACGATACCGAAGATTCCCGTGAGGAACAACAGCCCAGTGACACCGAACGCCCAGACGAGCTCGTTGTTCTCGCGCTTCGAAGCGTCCTTGTAGACCCAGTAGCCGATGCCAATCGAGATGAGCAGGAAGACCACCCCGATCGCGAGAAGGATCGTCGGATCGATCAGGGGTTCCGCTCCGTCGGTCTGTAACGGAAGGTGCGCAAACTGTATCATGCTCTCACCTCCGCTCCGAAATTCGCTCGAGCGTCGTGACGTCGCTGGCGGCCACAATCGTACCGACCGGTTGTTTGCGGGGATATCGTATTCATATATTCCTTCGTTTGAAAAATCCTACCTAGTAAACATATTTCTTTTGTTTGTACACTGATAAATTGTAGCGAACGGACGGTGAATATAGCGTTGATGTGCCTACTAACGCCGAACGCTGCCGTAACTGTCTGCGAGATCGAATCGTTCGTTCTGCCTAGTTCCCCGTGCTAGCGCACCTGTTGCACAGATAAACGTATATGTGTGTTGGAGAAAAACATTCAATTAATACCGTGGTAGCAATTGAACTTTCCAACGTGACGAAGCGATACGGGTCGGAGACGGCCCTCAACGGGCTGGATCTCACGGTCCAGTCCGGCGAGATCTACGGCTTTCTCGGGCCCAACGGCGCGGGGAAATCGACGACGATCAACTTGATCCTGGACTTCATCCGCCCCACGACGGGCGAGGTGCGCGTCTTCGGCCTCGACGCTCGAGCGGAGACCCTCGAGATCCGCAATCGGACCGGCATCCTCCCGGAAGGCGTCGAGACCTACGACCGCTTGACCGGCCGCAAACACGTCGAGTTCGCCATCGAATCGAAAGGGGCCGACGACGACCCCGACGAACTCCTCGAGCGGGTCGGCATCGCCGACGCGGCCAACCGGAAGGCCGGCGGCTACTCGAAGGGGATGGCCCAGCGGCTCATGCTCGCGACGGCGCTGGTCGGCGAGCCCGACCTCCTCATTCTGGACGAACCCTCGACGGGACTCGACCCCAACGCCGCCCGCGAGATGCGCGAGATTATCCGCGAGGAGAACCGCCGGGGCGCGACCGTCTTCTTCTCGTCGCACATCCTCGGGCAGGTCGAGGCGATCTGTGACCGCGTCGGCATCCTTCGAGACGGGCACCTCGTCGCCGAGGACACCATCGAAGGGCTCCGGGACTCGATGCCCGAACGGACCCGGCTTCGCGTCGAACTCGATCGGGTCCCCGACGACTCGGCCGGCGCCCTCGAGGCGGTTCAGTCGGTCGACGGCGTCTCCGAGGTCTCGGCCGACGGCACGACGCTCGTCGTGACCTGCGAGGACCGGGCGAAGTCGGCCGTCCTCCGGGCGATCGAAGAGTACGGCGTCACCGTCGACGACTTCGCGACCGACGAATCGTCGCTCGAGGAGCTGTTCATGGCGTACACCGAGGGCGACGCCCAGGGGGTGCGGCAATGAGCACGGTCACCGTCGCGAAAAAGGAGTTCGAGGACGCCGTCCGATCGCGCAAGCTGATGGTGATGACGGCGGTCTTCGCTCTGTTTACGTTCGGCGGGGCCTATCTCGCCGCCCAGCTCGGGGAGCTGTTCGCGGAAATCGGCGAGGAGGGCGCGGAGGGGACGCTCGATTTCGTCTTCGCCCTCCAGACGCCCGCGAGCCTTCTCGTGCCGATCATCGCGTTGATGGTCAGCTACAAGGCGATCTGTGGCGAGCGCGAGAGCGGGAGCCTGAAGTTCCTGCTCGGCCTGCCCCACACGCGTACCGACGTCGTGTTCGGGAAGGTCCTCGGGCGCTCGGCCGTCGTGGCCGCGTCGATCCTGATCGGGTTCGCCGTCGGGCTGGGCGGCCTCGTCGCCTTCGTCGGCTCCGTCTCGATCGTCGACTACCTCCTGTTTACGCTGATAACGATGCTGTTCGGCCTCGTCTACGTCTGTCTGGGGATCGGCATCTCCTCGCTGACGCGCTCGACGACTCGCGCGGCGGTCGGCGCGTTCGGACTGATCGTGTTCTTCTGGATCGTCTGGTCGTTCCTGCTACAGGCCCTATTGTACTACGTCGAGGGCACGCTCATTCCCGAACAGTATCCGGGCTGGTACATCGGACTGGCCTCGATTTCGCCGGACGCCGCCTACAGCTCCGCACTGGGCGCCGTCTTCGACGAATCTGCCCTTACGATGGCGAGCGCGTACGGTGTTGAGGACCTCCCGACGATCGCTGAGCCGTGGTTCGGCTTCGTCTTGCTGGCGCTCTGGGCGCTCGTCCCGCTCGGACTCGGCGTCTGGCGGTTCGGTCGCACCGATCTCTGAGGCGACCGACCACCGACCGACTCGAGAGTACAACGTTTTTGCCGTCCCCCCGCGCCGTAGTAGCCATGAAGACGGCAGGCGGTTCCGACGCGGCGAAGCGACGGGCCGGCGAACGCGCCGCCGACGAGGTCACGGACGGGTTCGTCGTCGGGCTCGGTACCGGTTCGACGACCGCGTACGCGATCGAGGCGCTCGGCCGGGCCGTCGACGACGGCCTCGAGATCCGGGGAATTCCGACCTCCTTCCAGTCGCGCCGACTGGCCCTCAAGGTCGGGATCGAACTGACGACGCTGGACGCGGTCGAGGGGATCGACCTCGCGATCGACGGCGCCGATCAGGTGGCCGACGACCCCGCGGCCGACGGCTACGGCGCGCTGATCAAGGGCGGCGGCGCCGCGCACACGCGCGAGAAACTGGTCGATGCGGCGGCCGACCGATTCGTCGTCGTCGCCGACCCCTCGAAACTCGCGCCGACGCTCGAGCGATCGGTCCCGATCGAAGTCATCCCCGACGCCCACACGGTCGTCGCCGATCGCGTTCGCGACGGCGGCGGCGAGCCGACCCTTCGGGAGGCCGAGGGCAAGGACGGCCCGGTCGTGACCGATAACGGAAACCTCGTCCTCGACTGCGCGTTCGGGTCGATCGACGAGCCCGAGGCCCTGGCGACCCGGCTCTCGCGGCTTCCCGGCGTCGTCGAACACGGGCTGTTCGTCGGGTTGGCCGACGCGACCTACGTCGGGACGGACGACGGCGTCGCGGTTCGCGACTACTGATCGGCGCTCGGCGACTCGCCGATAGCGGTTCGCTCGCGGCCGGCGTCTTCCGGCGCGGCCCCGCGACCCGCGAACAGCCCGGCGACCAGATAACACGCTCCAACGAGTCGCGTCGCCGGCACTACCCACGGTTTCACCTCGAGTTCAGTCGGATTCTCGTAGGCCGTTCGGAGGCCGAGTCGAAGCGCCGTTCGCGGTGCCAGCGCGAGGACGACGCCCAGCCCGGCGACGAGCGGTTCGAGAACGGTCGTCCCGTCGGACCGGCGACCGGTCAGCCAGACGACCAGCAGCCCCTCGAGCCGGCCGATCGGGAGCGTCCACGGTCGCAGCCGGCCGACGTGGGGGTTCTCGAAGGCGAGCCGTTCGGCGGGCTCGACGATCCGTTCCGGAGCGAGAGCCATGAGCAGTCCGAGACCGAAGGCGAGGGATCGTCGCATACGAATTCGTTCTCGCGCCGGTCACAAAACGGTTCGCGAGCGGTCCGCTGCGGACCGAATCAGGGAGTGTCGACGGTCCTTACGCCGTCGACTTCGGTTCGATCTCGGGCAGTACCTCGTCGCTTTCGGTCGTCTCGTCGCTGCGCATCGACAGGACGACGACGAGCAGGTAGAGCGCGCCGAGGGCTCGCGCCGCCGGCTCGATCCACGGCTTCAACTCGAGGTCGTCCGTGTTCTCGTAGACGACGCGCTGGCTGAGTTCGATAACCGGCTGCGGGAGCAGTACCAAGACGGCGCCGGCCAGCCCGAGCAGCGCGCTGCCGGCCGTCGTTCCCTCCCGACCGCGGACCAGCAACCAGACGAACAGGAGCCCCTCGAGACGCGCACCCCACAGCGCCTGCGGGCGTAGCTCCGCCTCGTCGGGGTTTTCCAGACCGATCCGCTCGCACATGTCCATGACCGGTTTCGGTCTGACGATCTCGAAACAGCCGAAGCCGATCAACAGTTTCCGAAGCATCCTCGATCGACTGCTACCAGCGCCAGCGTCAAAAAACTCGAGTCGGCAACGGCTCGCCGCTCGCGGATCGGGTGCCGTCGCTACTCGAAATCTGTCGGCGATAAAAAACGCTTCTGTGGCGAACCTTACAGGTCGCGGGGCTGGACCGTCTTCCGGTCGTTCGCTTCGGCTCGTCGCGCAGCGTCCTCGAGAAGCTCGTCGACTTCCTCGTCGAGTGCTTCGTAAAAGTCCGAGGCGACGTTCTTGTCATCGAGCGCTTCCTTCACGGCGGCTTTGACGATAAGGTCTGCCATACGATTTACCGGTTCCGCTTTACCCAATATAAATGCTCTGGTTGAAATCCGGAATACGGGGGTTGCAGCGGTTGCTTCGCCTGTTTCGACACCCGATACCACCGGAAAATATATGTCTGATGAGTCACCGGCCGTGATTCGACCCTCGTCGAGACGGCAAATACGGCTCGCGCGCGCTGTGAGTCCGCTCGCGCGCGCTTTCGTCTGACACGTGGGACCAAAACGCGTTCGAACGGGTCGACGCATTGGAGTACGTTCGCCCACGACTGGGCGTATGCGCGAACTGCTCGAGGCCGTCGCTGACGGCTCGCTTTCGCCGTCGGCGGCAGAAGCACAACTCAGAGGATACGTCACCGGCGAGGCCGGACGATTCGACGCGGCTCGAAAGCAGCGACGGGGCATTCCGGAGGCCATCCTCGCCGAGGGGAAGTCGGCTCCGCAGGTCGTCGCGCTCGCGGAAACCGCCCTCGAGACGACCGGACGAGCGCTCGTGACTCGCGCCGACGACCGCCAGGTCGAGGCCCTCGAGGCGAGTCTCGAGGAGACGTTCCCCGACGCGACCCTCGAGCGTCGAGGGTCGACGGTTCGGGTGCTGGCGGCCGACTACGAGCCGCCGTCGCTCGAGGCGACGGTCGGCATCGTGACGGCGGGGACCGTCGACGGCCCCGTCGCCGACGAAGCGGAGGTCGTCTGCGCCGACGCGGGAGCGACGATCGACCGGATCGACGATATCGGCGTCGCGGCGCTGAACCGGACGCTCGATCAGGTCGATCGGCTCCGCGAGGCGGACGTCCTGATCGTCGCCGCCGGCCGGGAAGGGGCGCTTCCGACGGTGATCGCCGGCCTCGTCGATACGCCGGTCATCGCCGTCCCCGTCTCGAGCGGCTACGGCCACGGGGGCGACGGCGAGGCCGCACTCGCGGGACTGCTCCAGTCGTGTACCGTCCTCTCGGTCGTCAACATCGACGCGGGTTTCGTCGCCGGCGCCCAGGCGACGCTGATCGCTCGCGCGATCGACGGCGCCCGCGACGACGGTCGATCTAACTAACCTGCAAAAATATCTCTCGAGACCGGAAGGCCAAACGGTGTTTGGAGAAGGTTATTTACCTATGCACTGGGTAGTTTTGCATACCGGCTCTGGCCGGTGTGACCAGTATCCAATGCCAACCTGTGACCATTGCGGCGCACACGTCTCCGAACGGTTCGCACGCGTCTTCGCCGACGAAAACGGTGAGATCCGCGCCTGCGTGAGCTGTTCGGCCAACGCCGGGATCGAACAAGCCGCCAGAGAGCGCGCGCGCGGCGCCTGATCCCGCGGAGCATCGCGATCGACGACCACGCGCCCCCTATAGCGTGACGCTTTTTACGCCCCGTTTCGATCGATCGCTCATGACCGAGGCCGATCACGTCGTCTACGTCCTCGAGTGCGCCGACGGCTCGCTCTACACCGGTTACACGACGGACTTAGAGCGACGGGTCGCCGAACACGACGCCGGCGAGGGCGCAAAGTACACGCGCGGTCGCGCGCCCGTCGAACTGCGCTACCACGAGCGCTACGAGTCGCGGTCGGCCGCGATGTCTCGGGAGTACGAGATCAAACAGCTCTCCCGCCCGGAGAAGGAACGTCTCGTCGGCCTCGAGTGAGAGGCTGATTCCGTCCACCCTCGAGAGAGACACAGAGAGTCTCAGGCCCGCTGTCCTCGAGGGGAAAAGTGGGACCGGACGCATTCGTGCTAGTATTCTTTCGGTAGATGTCCCGAAAAATAGATATTATTGGCACCCCCTTCTGGGGACGAAATGGATCTCGAGATTGTCGACGACCTCAAACAGCCGGAGTACACCGGCGAGAACCGGTGCGAGCCGTGTACGATACTGAACCTGGCTATCGCCGCCGTGGCCGGGTCGCTGATCGCGCGCAAATCCAGGCTCGGCGGCGCGCTCGCGGTCGGAGTATCGATCGCGCTCATCTACCTTCGGGGGTATCTCGTCCCCGGAACGCCGACGCTGACCAAGCGCTACCTCCCGCCGGAAGTGCTCCGCTGGTTCGGCAAGGAACCCGAACCGGAGATCGCCAGCGGGCTCGGCGCCGTCGACGGTACCGCGGGGACCGCGACCGACCGATCTGACTCGCGGTCGTCCGACTCGGACGCCCGCTCCGGCGAGGACGACACGGACGTCGCGGAGACCGCCGCAGACGCCAGTACCACCGACGACGACCAGTCCGCCGAGTCGAGCGCGGCCGCCGACGAACCGCCCGCCGAAGCGGACGCGGTCGACCCCGCCGACGAGCCCGTCGCCGACCTCGAGACGTACTTCCTCGACCACGAGGTCCTAGAGCCCTGCGCCGAGGCGGACGACCTCTGTCTCACCGACGCGTTCGAGTCCGCCTGGCTCGAGGCGATCGAGACCGTCGAGGAGTCGGGCCTCGAGGTCGCGGCCGCCGTCGACGCGTTCGGGTTCGACGCCGACTCCGACGAGTTCGAACTCGACGTCCGCGAGGACGTCCGCGTCCTCCGATCCGAGCGGGGGATCGCCGGCCGCTGGCCGTCCCGGGCCGCGCTGCTCGCCGACGTCGGCGCCAGCCGCGCGCTCGCCGAGTGGACCGACGACTGGGAGGTTCACGACCCCGAGCTGAAGGGCCAGATCCTCAACGGCCTCCGGATGTTCCTCGAGACGTGCCCGACCGGCGGCGAGATCAGCATGAGCGAGGAAACGGTCGAGTCCTGCTGTACCTCACACGAGGTCTTCGCCGTGACTTGCGACGAGACCGGCGAGCGGCTGTTCGAACAGCGACTCGACGCCGTCGACGTCTGAAGGAGGCGTCTCGCGTCGACCCCTCGAGGGATCGTCTTCAGTCGTCGCCCGCCGCGGACTGCGCCGACGTGACGCTGGGGTCGATGAAGGCGTACTCGACGAGATTTCGACCGAGTTTTTCCACTCGATCCTGCAGGCCGGGATCGCGAAACCGACGGCCGTCGATGGCCTCGGGATCGGCCTCGAACGTCCCCGAGGCGTTTCGGAGGCCGACCTGGTGGGGGAGGACCCACCCGTGGACGCCCCGAACCGTAATGCGGAGGTGATCGAGCGTCGAGCCGTAGCTGCCGCCGCCGGCGGTCGCCAGCAGGCCGACGGTCGTCTCCTCGTACTCGTCGAACCCGCAGTAGTCGTGGAAGTTCTTCAGCGCCCCCGAGTAGGAGCCGTGGTAGACCGGCGTTCCGAGCGCGACGGCGTCGGCTTCGCGGACGAGTCGCGTCGCGGCCGCGGCGTCGCCCTGGTCCTCGAGGTCGCGGTCGGGATCGTACACGGGCAGGTCCAACTCCCGGAGGTCGAGCAGCGTCGTCTCGGCGCCCGCGTCGGCGGCGGCCCGTAACGCGTACTTCAGCGCTGTCCGAGTGTAGCTCTCGTCCCGGAGACTGCCGCTGACGGCGACGACGGAGGGCGTCTGACTCATACAGGCCCTACGATCGGCGACCGGAAAACACCAGTGCCGGAACCCACCGGCTGCGAGTCGGTCCGACTGCGCCGGGGTCGGTCGCCCGCCCCCGACCACGTCCGCGGAATGGCGTCGCTTTTTTCGCCGCCGACGTAGACGCACGCATATGGAGTCGATCAGCTTCGGCACCGACGGCTGGCGGGCGACGCTCGACGAGTTCACGACGCCGCGGGTCCGGATGGTCGGACAGGCGGTCGCAACGTATCTGACCGACGAGGGACTCGAGGGGACGGTCGCGGTCGGATACGACGCCCGCGAGAGCTCCCGCAGATTCGCCGAAGAACTGGCGCGCGTGCTGTGTGTCAACGGGTTCGACGTCGTGATGCCCGAGCGCGACCGGCCGACACCGCTGGTCGCCCACGCCATCGTCGAGCGCGATCTGATCGGCGGGTTCGCCATCACCGCCTCGCACAACCCGCCGGAGTACAACGGCGTGAAGTTCATTCCGCGGGACGGCGCGCCGGCGCTCCCCGAAGTGACCGACGCCATCGCGGACCGACTCGCCGAACCCGAGCCGCTCCCGGAAGCGGAGCACGGCACCGTCGAGGAGGTCGATCTCGTCACGCCCCACGCCGACGCCGCCCTCGAGCTCGTCGATTCGATCACGGGCAGTACCGACCTCTCGGGGCTGACCGTCGCCTACGACGCCATGCACGGCAGCGGCCGCGGGACGACCGACGCCCTCCTGGAGCGGGCCGGCGCCTCGCTCGAGTGCCTGCGTTGTGAGCGCGACCCCGAGTTCGGCGGCGGCGCGCCCGAACCGGCCCCGGAGAACCTGGGGACGCTGATCGACCTGGTCACCGACGACGACGCCGGCCCCGACCTCGGTGTCGCCAACGACGGGGACGCCGATCGGATCGCCATCGTCACCCCCGAACGCGGTTATCTCGACGAGAACCTCTTCTTCGCCGCGCTCTACGACTACCTGCTCGAGAACGACGCGGGAGCGGTCGTCCGAACCGTCTCCACGACGTTCCTGATCGACCGCGTCGCCGAGGCCCACGGCGAGACCGTCCACGAGGTGCCGGTCGGCTTCAAGTGGGTCGCCGACGCGATGGGCGAACACGACGCCCTCGTCGGCGGGGAGGAGTCGGGCGGCTTCACCGTCCGCGGCCACGTCCGCGAGAAGGACGGCGTTTTGATGGCCCTGCTCGCGGCCGCGATGCACGCCGACGAACCGCTGGACGACCGGGTCGACCGCTTGCTCTCCGAGCACGGCACCGTCGTCCAGGACAAGATCAGCGTCGCCTGCCCGGACGAGGAGAAGACCCGCGTGATCGAGGACCTCGAGGCGGAGATCCCCGACGACGTGGCGGGAACCGCCGTCGACGGCGTCAACACCGCCGACGGCTTCAAACTCCAGCTCGCCGACGGCTCGTGGCTGCTGATCCGTCCCAGCGGAACCGAGCCCGTCCTGCGGGTCTACGCCGAGGCCGAGGACGAGCAGCGGGTCGCGGAGCTGCTCGAGGCCGGCGAGGAACTGGTCGAACCGCTGGTCTGAGCGCCGCTTCGAACCGGTTCTCGATCCTCGAGCCGACGGCGGGTTGCGACTTCCGGGCCCTTCTTTACCCGCGTCGGTCCGTTCTGTACGCCCATGAGCCAACGCGATCACGAGGACGCCACGTACATGGAACTCACCCCCGACGCGTGGCATCAAAACGACGAGGGCAACTACTACATCGACTGCCCGGAGTGTGGCTCCGCGGCGTCGCTGATGAACATCGTCAAGCACGGCCGCTGTAACGGCTACATGAACCAACAGGAGGACGAGACCGAACTCGACGAGGAGGCCTTCGACTGCACGGCGAAACTCCACCTCGAACTCGGCTACCGCTCCGCTCCCGACGAGACGATGAGCGAGGAGGCGCCCGGCGAGTCCGCCAGCGACGCCGAGACCGAGGAGGGCGTTCCGTCGTCGGAGGAGCCGGCCGGCTCGGACGGCGTGGTAAGCGGCGATCAGCAGTAAGAGTCGAACAGTTCGAGCGGTCCGCGCTCCGTTTCTCCCGTTCGCGACGTCGCTCAGTCGACGCGTTCCGCCGGGATGCCGGCGACCGTCGCGCCCGGTTCGACGTCGTCCGTGACGACCGATCCCGCGCCGACGGCCGCATCCTCGCCGACCGTGATATCGCCGAGCAGCGTCGCGTTCGCGCCGATCTGGACGCCGTCCTCGACCGTCGGGTGGCGCTTGATCGGTTCGTTCGTGTCGCCGCCGAGCGTGACGCCGTGGTACAGGTGGACGTCGTCACCGATATCGGCCGTCTCACCGATCACGACGCCCATACCGTGGTCGATCGTCACCCGCTCCCCGACCGTCGCGCCCGGGTGGATCTCGACGCCGGTCAGCAGGCGCACGACGTTGGACAACAGTCGCGCGGTGAGTTCGAAGCCGGCGGTCCAGAGCCGGTGGAGCAGCAGGTGCGCCCAGACGGCGTGGAGACCCGGATAACAGCAGAGGACCTCGAGTCGGCCCGTCGCCGCGGGGTCGCGGGCGGCCATCGCCCGGACGTCCTCACGAATCCGCCGGAACATCGCTCACCCGGTTGCCTGCGGCCGGAGCGGTCCTAATGCGACGCTGGCGGCGCGATCGCCCGCGAGGACGCGGCCGACAGCAACACCGGCCACTGTCGCGACGAGGATACTCCCTGTCGGTACGCCCGGTGTGGCCGGCGGCTACCATATCCTGGCATACCGCCGAGGGCGCCTAAAAGGGTTCGTTTCCCCGCGGTCTGCCACCGACCGGCGGGCCGTCACTTCCCGCGGGCGAGTCGTCGGCCGATCCGTTCGGGGAGCCCCGCCTCCGCGACGGCCGCCTGCACGGCCTCGATATCGTACTCGAGGCGGTGGGTCTCGACGGTCATCGCGTCGAGGTCGACGACGGCGTAGCCCGCCCGCGGGTCGCCGTCGCGGGGCTGGCCGACGCTGCCCGGGTTGACGACGATCCCCTCCGCGAACGTCTCGACGCCCTGGACGTGGGTGTGGCCGAGCACGAGAACGTCCTCGTCGCCGAGCAGCCGCGGCGAGAACTCGTCCGGATACGTGTAGCGGGTGTACCGGTCGGGATCGTCCGGGTGGCCGTGGACGAGTTTCACCCGTCCGTCGCACTCGAGGCGCTCGGCGGGCAGGGACTCGAGCCACGCCAACTGGTCGTCGTCGAGGCGCTTCTTCGCGTGTTCGACGCCCGCCTTCGCCATCCCGTTGAAGCGAAACGGGGTAGTCGCGGCGACCGCGGCGTCGTGGTTGCCCATCACCGTCGGCACGCCCCGCTCGCGGAGTTCGTCGACGCACTCTGCGGGCCACGGGTTGTAGCCGACCACGTCGCCGGCACACAGGAGTTCGTCGACCGCGGGCATGTCCTCGAGGACGGCCTCGAGGGCGACCCGGTTGCTGTGGACGTCCGAGATGAGTCCGACTTTCATGCGCGAGTCTAACAGGTGCGAGCGGTTTGTAGGTTGTCCGGTCGCTCGATAGCAGTCTCCGAACGACTTTCTCGCGCCGGCAACTGACACGATATCCTTTATAGGGGTTGAATATGCTGGCCGTCCTGTTGATATCGGGGTGATCCTCGTGGGCGACCGCGCCCGCATCGTGGCCGTCTGCAAACAGTGTAATTCGGCGTACGCTGCGAGAGTGGTATCGGACGGGCGAATCCGCCCGATCGGAATCGACTCCTGCGTCTGCGGATCCGAGGAGTTTCGACCGGCTCAGTGACCAGTGCCGTTTTCACTGATCGCTCACCCCTTTCTTCGCGTTGCGATGGCTCAGTCGCTGTTCTCGATCGCCGTCTCGAAGCCGTCGTCGGTCCGGACGACGCCGGCCGCACAGACCGCGTGCTCGAACTCGAGGTCGTACGCTTCGCTTGCCGCCGCGTCGGCGCTCTCGGCCTCGAAGTCGATCGGCTCGGGGGCGTTCTTCTCGTAGGTCGCGACCAGCGTCGGCTCGTCGACGGTCTCGACGAGCAGGGCGTCCTTCCGAACCGTGCCGATCAGCGCCTCGCCGTCGGCGCCGATCGTCGCCGCGATGCGGGGCGTGTCGTAGTCGTCCTTCTCGTAGTCCAGCGCGAGCAGGCTCTCCGCGAGGGCGTCGCGGGCCGGGTAGCCCAACTCGAGTTTCTCCGCGATCGGATCGACGTGCGAGCCGTTGCCGAAGGCGGCCGTCTCGCCCGTCGGCGTCTCGACGACGCGCAGGCAGTTATAGGAGACGTAGGGGTTGTCCGTCTCCGGAGCGTCCTCGGTGGGACCCACGGTCAGGGCCTCGTCTCGCTCGGTGAGCTCGCGGTTCGGGAACGATCGCGAGGAGACGCGGTAGGCGCCTCCCTCCGGGCCGACGACGACGAATCGTCCGACGTACATACTCGAGCGTGCGCGCGACCGGGAAAAAGGGATGTCGGTTCGGGCTGAGGGCGGGGCGTGCCGGGCTCGTCCGGGGATTTATGTAGTATCGAGCGGCCAACCGGGGTGTGACTACGGAGGCGGAGTGCCTCGAGGCGCTACGCGAAGCCGCCCAGCGACTCCGGGAGTCGCCGACGAAGGCACAGTACGAGGAGCTGGAATTGACGCCGGCGTCCGCGACGATTATTCGGACGTGTGGTGGTTGGAACGGTGCGAAGGAGAAGGCGGGGCTCGAAACATCGTACTCGAGGGGGTCTCGAGTCGGACCGAAACCTGACGATGTCGAACTCTCCGAGGAGACATCGTGGGCGGACCTCACGGTCGATCAGCGGTGGCATTATCGGAACGCCGACTGGAATACAGAACGGTCCCTTGATCGACGAGCGAGACATCGAGCATGGGTGTATGAATATAAGCACGATCAGGGTTGTAATCGATGTGACGAGGACGACCCACGGTGTTTAGACCTCCATCATATAGATGAAGATGAAAAGGTGATGGCTGTCGGAAAGATGGTCTCTTTCGGATATTCGAAGGATAGAATCGAGAGTGTGATCGAGAAGTGTATCGTTCTCTGTGCTAATTGCCACCGAAAGGAACACTACGAGCCACGCTGTACCGACTATCTAAGTTCGTAACACTCTAATACGGGTACCTACTATCTCGAGATACGCCGTTGGAAGCGGACACCAACGGAGACATGTCAGTCCATTGGGGTAGCGGCCAATCCTGAAGCCTTCTGGGGGCTTCGACCCTGGTTCGAATCCAGGATGGACTACTCCTCCCGTTCTTTCGACTCGAGTACACTCCCCAGTCACTGCTGGCGATTTCCACCCGAAACGAGGGGGTCCGGCGAGCGCCTTCCGTCACCAGAAGCCCTATCTCGTCGTCGCCGCTAGTGGTCGAGTATGAACCGACGGACGTTCCTCGCCGTCAGCGGGGCGACGACGGTGGGCGTAGTTGCGGGCTGTCTCGGTAACAATAGCGATGCGACCGCGGCCAACGAATTCGACTACGAACTGTACTCGACGCCCAGCGGCGTCGACGTTCCGCTCGCCCCGGTCGACGACGTCTACGAGTGGTACAAAAACGACGAGGCGCGATTCGCCGACGCGCGCGGTCGGACCCAGTACGACGAGGCGCGGATCAAAGGTGCCGTCTTCTCGCCAGCAGAGGACGCGGGCAGCGTCGACGATGATCCGGTCGAGGAGTGGTCGAAAGACACCCGGATCGTCACCTACTGCCAGTGTCCACACCACCTATCGTCTCAGCGGGCCGCGTCCCTGATCGACGCGGGGTACGAACACGCGTACGCGATCGACGAGGGGCTCCGCGGGTGGATCAACGGCGGCTATCCGCTCGAGGGGTCGGCCGTCGACGCCGAATGGCAAAAGTACGAAATCAACGGGACGACCGATTCCGAGTACGCCGGTGAGATGGTCACTCTCGAGCAACTCGAGGAAGATCGCAGCGAGATAGCACCGATCCAGGATGACGGTTCGTACACGCTCCAGCTCTACTTCGCGGGATCGACGGACTCGCAGTTCCGCGTGAAGGCCCCCGACTACACGGTCGAGGAAACCCTCGAGGAACTGACGAACGGCACCGTCTCCGGATAAGCTACGATTCGGGCCGTTCGTACGCCCCCTCACGCTCGAGTTCGCCCCGCGCCCGAAGCACGTCCGGCGTCCGACAGATGCCGGGGGCGCCCGTGACCTGCGGAACGGTACAGTTGTTACAGCTCTCACAGAGGACGCGCGTGCGTTCGCTCGTCTCGCCGCCAGTCCCGCTCTCGAGGAGCCGCGCCCCGAGTTTCGGTTCGGCGTAGAAGGGACGGGCCATGCCGACCATGTCGCAGGCCGGCGTGCCTGAAGTGAAACTTTCGCCGTTCGCACCTCCCAGTAGCTGGTCCATCTCTTCGCGCTCGCGAATGCCCCCCTCCGCCAGCACGGGGATCGACACCCGCTCGCGAACGCGCCGACAGAAGTCGGCGTTCCACGCGGGTTCGAAATCGTACCGTAGCGACTGAATTCGGTTGGCCAGCGAGACGAGTCGCTTGCGCGCCGCGCCGCCGAACGCCGCGTCGTACTCCGCTTGTAATCCCTCGTTGTTCCACGCCCGCTCCGGATACTCCCCGCGGACGATGCTCATGTCCCAGACGACCGACGTCTGAACCGGCACGACCGCGTCGTAGCCGATTTTCTCGAGTCGACGGGCGATCTCGACGCCGTCCTCGAGCGACAGCTTTCGGCGAACGACGGGTGCGGGCGGCGCGGGCGTCTCCGCGGGCACCTTCGTCATCAGCGGGACGTCGCCGGCCCGCTCGCGGATCTCGTCGCGGACGACGGCGAGGAACTCGAGTCTGGCTTCCGGACTCCCGCCGAACTCGTCGTCCCGTCGGTTGTAAAAGGGCGAGAGGAACTGCTGGACGATACCCATGTTGGCCCCCGCGAGGTGAATGCCGTCGTAGCCGGCGTCGACCGCGGACGCCGCCGCCCGCCCGAAATCGGCCGCGAGCTCGTACACCTCGTCGGTCGAGAGGACGTGCGGGTCGTAGGAGAGAAACCCGAGCCGGTCGAGCAGTCGCAGCTGCCACGGCGGCCGCGAGACCGCGAGCTGCTCGAGGTCGGGATGCTCCCGGCGGTACTCGGCGTGCCAGGTCTCCATGCTCCGGAGGCCGCCGTGCTCGAGTTGGACGAAGATCCGGCTCCCGTGGTCGTGAATGCGGTCGGTCAGCCGAGACAGTCGCGAGACGAAGTCGGGATCGTGGACGCGAGTCATCCCCGGCGCGGCGCAGCCGCCGTCGCCGCGGACGATCGTCGCCCCCTGACAGACGAGGCCGACGCCCGACTCGGCGGCCGGATCGAGGTCGTCGATCAGCGCGTCGACGGCGTCCGGACCGTTGCCGGCACACTCGAGCAGCGGCGCACGGTAGAGCCGGTTGGGGATCGTGACGCCGCCGATCTCGATGGGGTCCTCGAGGGTGGCCATGCAGGGCGTATCACGAGGCCACACAAGAGGATAGCGGCGGCGAGGTCGCGTATCGATCGACGACGCCAGTAGCTCAGTTCGGCTCCGTCGAACGGCGTCGGCGAATGGCTGAAGTGGGATGAATGCTAACGTACAACACGTATAGCGATGGCCGTAGAGACCGATCCGATCACGGACCCGCCGACGTGCTCGGTCTGTGACGTCGAGATGCGGCTCAGCGGCGAGGGAACCTCGAAGACCGTGCCGCTCATCGGGAGCGAGGTCGAGTTCCGGCAGTTCAACTGCCCGGAGTGCGGGCGGGGCGTTCGATACGAACGCTCCGATTCGGACGAGCCGTGGTCCCGTCCCACCCGCTGAGCGCCGCGCCGAGCGAGGGCCGTCCGGGGACGCTCGGCCGAGGTACCGCCCGAAAACCGTCCGTCCGAATTTTTGCCGTTAGAACGGGATCGCCGCCGGTCGCGAGCTCCCGGCTGTTGACCGGCGACGACCGCAACGGTTGCCGTCGGCGGCCCACCTCGGGCCGCTTCGGTCGCATCACGGCGGCTGGATCACCGCTCGGCCCTCGATCTCGTTGTGCTCGAGTCGTTCCGCGACCGTGTTGATCTCGTCTAAGTCGTGGCGCTCGGTGCGCAACTCGACGTCGCCGCGGTCGACGAGCGCGACGAGTTCCTGGAGTTCGGCGTACTTGCCGACCAGCGTGCCCCGGAACGAGAACTCGCCGTCGACGAGCGCCTGGCTGGGTTCGTGGATGTGGCCGCCGTAGCCGACGATGTGGTGGTCGCCGCCCGCGGCGACGACGTCGGCCGCGAGCCCGGTCGTCTCGTCGCTCCCGACGAAGTCGATCACCTGCTGGGCCCCCTCGTCGTCGGTCACGTCCGAAATCACGTCCGCGAGGTCTTCCTCGGCGGAGTTGACGGTGTGGCGAGCGCCCAGGTCCTCGGCCAGCTCGAGGGCCTCGTCTTTGATGTCGGCGGCGACGATGTCGGCGGCGCTCATCGCCTCGAGACACTGGAGGCCGATGTGGCCGAGGCCGCCGACGCCGACGACGACGCAGGTGTCGCCGGGGTTCAGTTCGTCGACCGCCTTCTTGACGGCGTGGTAGGCCGTGATCCCCGCGTCGGCGTGGGGCGCGATCTCGGCCGGATCGACGCCGTCGGGCAGCGGAATCACCGCGCGCTCGTTGGTCTGGAGGTACTCCGCGAAGCCGCCGTCGGTCGTGAGTCCGTTGAACGCGCTGTTCTCGCAGTACATGTCCTCGCCGAGGCGGCAGGGCCGGCAGATGCCGCAGGTCTGGACGGGGTGACAGATCACCGGGTCGCCCTCCTCGACCAGCGTCACCTCGTCGCCCGTCTCGGCGACGACGCCGGCGTTCTCGTGGCCCAGCGTCATCGGCAGGTCCTGGGGCGCGTAGTCGGTCCACATGCCCTCAATGATGTGGTTGTCCGTCTGGCACCACCCTGCCCCCTCGACTTCGACCAGTACCTGATCCGATCGCTCGAGGTCGGGGCGGTCGATATCCTCGATCCGCAGCGCCTCGCTCATCTCGTCGGTGTACTCGTGGAGTCTGGCTGCCTGCATGGAATCGCGTCACAGTTCACCGTCATTCGTGATAACATTCCCCACCGATATCGGCCCGTGTGAATATTCAGATATTGATATCAGTTGCAGAGTACGCTCATTTAAACCGAGAAAACTGGTGTGAATGCGTAACTCAGTCGTGTCTGAAAAAGAGTAATGTGGAATGGTAACAACGTTCAGTGTGGCATGTATCAGCACGACGGGGAGGAGATCTTCGTCATCGACGCGCACGTCCATCTGTGGGACGCCACGACGGAGAACATCGATCACGACGGCGGGGAAGAGTTCATCCAGTGCTTCTACGACTACCACACGACGTTCACACCGGAGGAGCGGGAGTGGAGCATCGAGGAGTACCGAAAGTACGGTCCCGACCGGATGGTCGAGGACCTGTTCGGCAACGCGGCCGCGGACATGGCGATCTTCCAGCCGACGTACCTCTCGGACTTCTACGTCGAGGGGTTCAACACCACCGAACAGAACGCCGAGCTCGCGACCGAGTATCCCGAACGATTCGTGCTCAACGGCTCCTTCGATCCGCGTGACGGCGACGAGGGACTCGAGTACCTCGAGGACCTCCACGAGACGTACGACATTCCGGGTGTCAAGCTCTACACCGCCGAGTGGCGCGGCGAGTCGAAGGGGTGGCGCCTCGACGACGAGGAGGCGTTCCGCTACCTCGAGAAGTGCGCCGAACTCGGCATCGAGAACATCCACGCCCACAAGGGGCCGACCATCCGGCCGCTGAACCGCGACGCCTTCGACGTGGCGGACGTCGACGACGCGGCCTCGTCGTTCCCCGAACTCAACTTCGTCGTCGAGCACGTCGGACTCCCCCGCCTCGACGACTTCTGCTGGATCGCCGCTCAGGAGAACAACGTCTACGGCGGGCTGGCGGTCGCCGCGCCGTTCGCCCAGAACCGGCCGGGCAAGTTCTCCGAGATCATGTCCGAACTCCTCTGGTGGCTCGGTGAGGATCGCATCCTGTTCGGTTCGGACTACGCGCTGTGGAATCCCGACTGGCTCGTCGAGGAAGTCCTCGAGGCCGAACTCACGCAGGAACACCGCATGGAGTACGGCGTCGAGTGGGACATAGAGACGAAGCAGAAGGTCATGGGCGAGAACGCGGCCGAACTCTACGATATCGACATCGAGGAGAAGCGCCGCCAGTTCCGGGACGACGAGATCAGTCGGGAGTTCGATCTCGGGGACCACTACGCCAGCGAGGAACCCGCGGCGGCCGACGACTGATGACCGGGACCGAATCCGACGGTTCGACGTCCGAGCCCTCGCGGACGGCCGTCCGCGACCGACTGGACCGCGTCACCGATCCGGAACTCGACCGCTCGATCGTCGAACTCGAGTACGTCGATCGGATCGAGATCGACGGCGACCGCGTCGCGGTCGAATTCACGCTCCCGACGGCGTGGTGTTCGCCCGCCTTCGCCTGGATGATGGCCGTCGACGCCCGCGACGAAATCGAGTCGCTCTCGGCGGTCGAGGCGGCCCGGATCACGCTCAGCGAACACATGCACGAGGCGGAGATCAACCGCGGCGTCAACGAGGACCTCTCGTTCGCCGAGGCGTTTCCGGACGCCGACGGCGACGTCGCGGCGGTCCGCGCGGAACTCGACGAGAAGGCTCGGGTGGCCCGCCAGTACGACGCGGTCGAGACGCTGCTCGAGGCCGGGCTCGACGCCGAGGCGATCGTCGCCCTCCGTCCCCGCGACCTCGAGCGGCCCGAAGCGGACGGGGACGACGCCGCGGTCGCCGTCTACGTCCGCGACCGCTCGTTCGCGGTCAGCGTCCCCGCGGAACCGATCGAACGCTACCTCGAGAAAGCCCGCGAGACCGACCTCGTCTCGGGGCCGGACGACGTGCTGTTCCGGACGCCCGAGGGCGAGCCGATCGACGCCGACTCGTTCGACCTCGTCCACCAGCGGGGCCGGCTCGCTCAGGTCAACATGTCGAGTCAGGGCGGTATCTGCGACGGCCTCCGGGAGGCGAGAGAGGGACGGCTCGAGGAACCCGCGGACGACTGAAGTATCGCCGATCGCGATTTCCGCTCTCGCCCGATACCGACTATTTCTCGACCTCGAGCAAGGCCACTCGCTCCCGAACCAGCGCCGACAGCGAGGCGTCGGTCGCCCCGCGCTCGGCGTCGGTGATCTCGAAGAACGAACACAGCGTCTCTTCGTCGGGCTCCTCGAGCGTCGGTTCGGTCGCGACGACGGCTGCGAGGTCTGCGACGGCCTCGAGGGAAGCCGTTTCGTCGGCGTCGGCGTTCCCGTCCCCGTCGCTGCGAACCCCTTCGTTTCCGGTGGAATCCTCGTCAACGAGGACCACGGCCCTGGTCTCGCCCTCGTCGACGCCCATCTCGAGGGCGCGGTCGATCTGGCGGCGGCCGGCGGCGTACAGCAGGATCTCGACGGCCCGATCGCGAGCGACGTTCTCGCCGCGGGCGATGGCCCGATCGGCCAGATCGACGGCCCGCTCGAGGTGGGCCCGGCCGGCGACGTAGCGGGCGTCGAAGGCCTGAATCGTTACGTCGTGGCGGTCGCCGATCGCACCGAGGTCGGCGACGAACGCGTCGAGGTCGTCGATCGAGAGGGTACACTCCAGGAGCTCCATCAGAAATCACCCAGACTGGACTGGCTGTCGTCCGATTCGGTTCGTGCCGCCGCCGCTTCGTCGCCGCCGTTCGAGTCTCCGGTGTCCGCACCGTCTACGTCGATGCCGGCCGGCTCGACGCCGTCCATCGAGGGGTCCTCGCGACCGGCGTTCTCGAGGATGTTCTCGGCCGTCTTTTCGCCTTTGAGAACGCTCAGTACGACGCCCTTGTCGGCGGTCCGCAGGTCCGCGGGCTCCTCGATACCCGCGTCGTAGAGCCGACGGGCGCGCTTGCGGCCCACGCCGCCGACGCTGACGAGTTCGAGCAGCTCCTCACCGACGCCGTGTTCGACGCGGGCGCGGGCCTCGCGGACGGCGACGGTCCACTCGCTGTCGATCTCCGCGGCCAGCGACTCGGCGGCGCCGAGCAGCCACTCGGCGGTGTCGACCTTCCCGCGGAGGTCGCCGGGACCGATCTTGTACCGGTCCGTGATCGTCTCCTCCTCGGTCTCCTCGGCCCAGTCCTCGAGCAGTTTGCCCGTCTTCAGCGCGGCCAGCCAGTCCTCGAAGCGGTCCTCCTCGTACTCGCTGGGGGCGTCGCCGAGCAGTTCGGTCTGGCGCTCGTAGAAGAGCTCGCCGAATTTCTCGTCCTCGCCCGAGCGCAGGTAGAGTTCGTACATGTCCGGCGTCCGCGAGACCAGCTGGTAGAGACCGAGCGCGGTCGGGCGCTCGTCGGCCCGCTCTAAGCCGTGGACGATCTCGGCGGCGCTCATCGGATCGAGGTAGAGCCGCGAGACGCTGTGGCCGAGGCTGGTGGCCTCGAGGGTCTCCTCGCGCTTTGCCGCCTGCTGTTCGGCGAGGTCGGCGGCGGAGGTGAACGGGCCGTCGTCGCTGCCGTCCGCTTCGTCGCTACTGCTGTCCCGCTCCCGTTCGATGAAGTCGTTCCGCTCGAGGTAGTCAAGCACGTCGTCGGTTACCGACTCGAGTCGGCCCGCCTCGCTCGACTGGCTCGCGTAGAGAGTGGCCTCGAGGAACTCGAGGAGTCCGCCGCGCGTGCGGGCGAAGCCGGAGGCGATGGTCGCGAGCACGTGGGTCCGCAGGGCGGGTTCGGCCGCCAGCTTCGAGCGGACCGGCTCGGGGTCGGCCCAGATGTAGCGGTCGAACAGCTCCTCGCTCTCGTCGTGGCTCTTCGCGAGCAGGACGGCCTCGCCGTAGGGGTCGAGCCCCGGACGGCCCGCCCGACCCATCATCTGGTGGACCTCGAGGACGTCGAGCGGGGCCATCCCGCCCGCGCTGGGGTCGAAGCGCCGCCAGTCGCGGACGATGACTCGCCGGGCGGGCGTGTTCACGCCGGCGGCGAGCGTCGGCGTCGCCGAGATCACCTTCAGCAGGCGGTCGCGGAAGGCGTCCTCGACGAGCGAGCGCTGGGTGCGCGCCCTCGGCGTTGCGCCGGGAGTTGACGAAGACGAGCGAGGACCCCCCTTCCCGGAGGATGTCGCGAACGAGCGCGGCCTCCTGCTTCTCCGACCCCTCGACGGGAACCTCCCTGGTCGAGCCGTCGTCGAAGTTCAGGGCGTTGCCGTAGTGGACCCCCATCTGGAGGTCGATCGGTCGCCAGTCGGTATCCACGAGGGCGGCGTCGAGCCAGTCGGCGATCTCGTCGGCGTTGCCGACGGTCGCCGAGAGGGCGACGACCTGCATCCCCGGGTTCAACCGGCGGAGCTTCGCGAGGGTGACCTCGAGGGTCGGCCCTCGGTTGCGGTCGTCGATGAGGTGGACCTCGTCGCTGACGACGCAGGTCAGCTCGGAGAGCCAGTCGGCGCCGTTTCGCACCAGCGAGTCGACCTTCTCGCTCGTCGCGACGATGATGTCCTTCGTCGCGAGCCAGTCGTCGGTGCTCTCGTAGTTTCCGGTCGTGACGCCGACGGTGACGCCGAACTCCTCGTAGGCCTCGAACTCCTCCTTTTTCTCGCTGGCGAGGGCTCGCAGGGGAACGATGTAGAGCGCCTTCCCGCCGCGCTGGATCGCCGACAGCATCGAGAGCGCGGCGATCATCGTCTTCCCGCTGGCGGTCGGGACGGCCGCGACGAGGTTCTCCCCGTCGGTCGCGCCGGCCTCGACCGCCTCGGCCTGGGGCGGGTAGAGCTCCTCGATTCCCTCCCCCCGGAAGTGGTCGGTCGCGCCGGGCGGGAGCCCCGTCAGCTCCTCGAGATTCATTATCCGTCCTTGGCGCGTCCCGCGGTTTAAAGTATCGTCTCAGCACCGCTGCTCGCGAGGGGAGTTTCTCAGGGAGCCAACGCCACACCGTCGTCCGATTTCTATCCGCTACCCCAACCGTTTAGGACGACGTGAAGGTCTTCGACGTATGGCCGAACAGCTAACGGACGTCCAGCAGGCGATCGCGACGTCGTCGACGCCGGCCGCGGAGTTCCAGCGGCTGTCCCGAAGCCGCCAGCGGGAGGTGTTCTTCCTCCTCCCGGAGACGATCCAGCAGTCGCTCGTCGAGGACATGGACCCCGACCAGTTGCGGGAGTTCGTCCGGCGACTCGACCCCGACGAAGTGACGGATATTCTCGCACTGGCGGCCGAAGACACGCGGACGGCCGTGCTCCGGCGACTCGACGAGGACCGCCGAGAGCGCGTCGAGTACCTCCTCGGATTCAGTTCCGAGAGCGCCGCCGGCCTCATGCACCTCGACTACGTCACCGTCGACGCCGACCGCGGCCTCGAGGAGATTTCGAACCGCGTCCAGCGCCACGAGGCCCGGACCGGCCGGATCCCGACCATCTTCGTCACCGAGGACGGGGAACTCCTCGGCGAACTGCCCGGACAGGTACTGGCGATGAGCGACGACGGTCCGGTGGAGCTTCGCGACCACGTCCTCGAGACGCCCACGGTCGCGTACGACGCGGCCGACGAGGAGGTCCTCGACGTGTTCCGGGAGCATCCCGAGAGCTCCGTGGCCGTCCTGGACGACGACGGCTCCGTCATGGGCGTCATCTACGCGGAAGACCTCCTCCGGGTCGTCGAGGAGGAGGCGACCGAGACGCTCTACGAGTTCACGGGCGTCCAGGAAGAGGAGAGCATCCTCGACGGCCCGCTCTCGAAGGTCCGGTACCGGTACAAGTGGCTGATCATCAACCTCGGGACGGCGTTCCTGGCTGCCGGCGCGGTCGGCTTCTTCGAGGACACGATCGCGGCGTTCACGCTGCTGGCGGTGTACATGCCGGTCGTCGCCGGGATGGGCGGGAACGCCGGCACGCAGTCGATGGCCGTGACCGTCCGCGGGATCGCCCTCGATCAGATCTCGCTGTCGACCGGGGGTCGAGCCGTCGTCAACGAGATCATCGCCGGCGCCGCGAACGGCCTCATCACGGGCGTCCTCGTCGCCGTCATCGCGTCGGTGTTCAACCAGAGCCCCCTCCTGGGGCTCGTGCTCGGCGTGTCCATGGTGTTGAACCTCGTCATCGCCGGCTTCTTCGGAACGACCATCCCGCTGGTCCTCGACAAGATCGGGAAGGACCCGGCGACGTCGGCGACGATCTTCATCACGACGATGACCGACGTCCTCGGCTTTTTCATCTTCCTCGGACTGGCGAAGGCCGTCCTCTGAGGCGGTCTCATCGCCGTTTCGACGGCTGCGTTTTTCACACTCTCGGCGACTCGAGTACCTCGCAAGCGACTCGAGCGTGTCGACCGACTCGAGGACGGTAACCGAACGCCGACCGTCGAGTCGCCGCTCGTCGTCCCGCGATCGGTCGGCGACGATACCGGCGATAGACCGATGGCCGTGGCGACCGAACCCGTCCCCATGATCGATCCCGACCGCGTCCTCGTTCCGACGCTCGGCCGTCCGCGGGAGGACGAGGCGCTGGCCTACGCCCTCGAGACGTTCCCCGACGCCGAGATCACTCTGCTGGCGGTCGTGACCCCGCTGGACGCGCCGCTCAGCGAGGGCGGCGTCTTGGAGCGAAGCGAGGACCGCTCGTCGCAGGCGCGGTCAAGCGCGGCCGACCTGCTCGAGTCGGTCGCGGGACCGACCGCGACGGCGCGGGTTCGAGTCGAGGCGGTCGAGGGACGGCCCGGAACGATCATCCCGCAGTACGCGAGCGACGCGGACGTCGACCACGTCGTCATGTACGGCCACGGGTCCGACACGCGCGGTTTCGTTCGGCGGTTTCTCGGCCGGGGAATCGCCGCGACCGTCGTCGAACGGACCTCGCGTCCGGTGACGGTCCTCGAGTGAGACGCCGGTTCCCGAACGGGATCACCCGCCGATGACGGCCGCGAGCAGGCGGTAGAGCCCGTAGCCGACCGCGGTCGAACTCCCGAGCGTCAGCAGCCAGAAGGTGATCGTGACGCCGATCTTCCGGCGGGAGACGCCGGCCGAACCGCCGGCCAGCCCGCCGCCGATGACCCCCGAGAGGACGATGTTGTTCAGCGAGATCGGAATCCCGAGCGCGATCGCCAGCTGCGCGACGATAAAGCCCGGCACGAGCGCGGCGATCGAGCGCCGGACCCCGAGCTGGGCGTACTCCCGCGAAGTCGCCTGTAGCAGGCGCGGCGCGGCCATCCAGGCGCCCGCGAGGATGCCGGTCGCGCCGAGCGCCAGCAGGACGATTCCCGGCAGGCCGAGTTCCGTCCGAAAGAGGTTCTCGAGCGGCCCCGTCGCGAGGCCGACCTGCGAGCCGCCCGAGGAGAAGGCGACGATGCCGCCGAGAACGAGCAGGAACGAGCGGATGCCGTCCTCGACGGAGTCGCGAACCCGTTCGCGGACCCAGTAGAACGCGAGGGCGCCGACGCCGACCGTCACGAGGGCGGTGCCGAGGTCGAACTCGCCGACGAGCGCCGGGCCGCCGCCGAACCGCCGGGCGACGAATCCGGCGAGGGTTCCCTGCTCGGCGGTCGGATCGGGGATCACCCCGAGCCGGACGTTCGCGACGATGGCGCCGACGATGCCGGCCAGCAGCGGGACCCCGGTCGTCTCGGGGACGTCGTCGCGCCGCAGGACCGTCGCCGTCGCGTACGCCAGCCCGCCGGACATGATCGGCACCAGCGCCCAGAAGATCCCGAGTCGACGGTAGGTCGCCACGGCCGGATCGCCGCCCAGCGAGAGGCCGACGCCGACCATCGCGCCCGTCGTCGCGAACGCGGCGGGGATCGGATACCGCGTGTAGATCCCGATCGCCATGAACGTCGCCGCCGTCAGCAGGCCGGCGGTGGCGGCCAGCGGCGTGATCGCGACGCCGTCGATGAGATCCGCGCCGACCGTCTCGGAGATGCTCCCGCCCTGCATGAGCGCCCCCGCGGCCGCGAGCAGCCCGATTACGAACGCGGCCTGCATCGTCGAGATCGCGTTCGCGCCGATCGCGGGCGCGAAGGGCGGCGAGTTGCTGTTGGCCCCGAGTACCCACGACATGAACAGACAGGTGAGGATCGCAGTCCCGACGAGTATCGTAGACGACAGTGCGACCATTTCGTCTCGTACCGCGTCGTTCCACGACCCGCTGGAAAAGCGTTGGCTCGAGGACGGTTCCGGAGACGTGCGACGGACGCGGTTCCCGCTTACTCGCTCTCGAGGGACGGCTTTCCCAGTACCGCACGGTAATGAGCGTCTCCGTCGGCCCGGAGCACGTCGCGGACGCGCCACGGCGTTTCGGCGGTCGCCTCGCGGAGTCGAGCGGGCGAGCACAGCAGGAAGTGGAGCGTCCGACCGATCTCGCGGTACCGCTCGCCGTCGGCGTCTTCGCCCTCGAACTCGAGGTGAAAACACCGGTGGGCGATTCCCTCGCGGGGATCCGACCGGTACCCGAAGCAGTCGTCCAGCCGGGTCGGATCGTAGTTGTCGACGACGGCCGTCGCCTCGTCGGCCGTGACGCGGGCGAACTCCCGAAGTAACTCGCGAATCCCGGCCAGCGAGCCGCCCAGGCCCAACTGCGTGCCGACGGCGTGGACGGCCCCGAACGCGTCCGTCGGCACCGGCAGGGCGAACATATCGCCGACGAGCACGTCCTCGAGACCCCGCTCCGCGGCTTCGCCGTCTTCTCGCGGGCTGGGGGACGGCTTCGCCGTTCCGTTCGAGGCGGCTCCACCGCCTCGCAGCCCGCTCGAACGGTGCGTGGAGCGTCGCTCCACGCAACTCCGCCTCGAGGTCCTGCGGACCTCGAACCGCTCGCGGGCCGTCAGTACCGCGTTCGGACTCGCGTCGACGCCGACGGCACGGACGTCGCGGTCGGCCCACCACAGGAGGTGGTTCCCCGCGCCACAGCCCACGTCGAGGATCGGCTCGCGGTCGGCCAGTCGCTCGAGGGCCTCGATCGTCGGTCGGTCCCAGGACTCGCTGGACGAGAAATAGAACGCCTCGACGTTGCCGTCCCGAGTGGCAGCGCCGTCGCGATAGACGAGTTCCCCCGGTTCGTCGCGGTGGTGTGCGAGCATCGCTCGGCCGAGCGGATCGGCCACCGCCCGCATCTCGTCGCGATCCCCCGCCGGTCGGGTGCGCTCTCGATCCATGTTCGAATCGACGATCCGATCGATACTAATATTTTGGTGACATTTGTTTAACGATAACACTAAACACGTCTCCCGACCGCTACCGATTTACGACGATCGATCCAACTTCCACGCATGAAGGTCGAATTCGACGAGGACGTCTGTATCGGGATGTACCAGACGATCCGATCGATACTAATATTTTGGTGACATTTGTTTAACGATAACACTAAACACGTCTCCCGACCGCTACCGATTTACGACGATCGATCCAACTTCCACGCATGAAGGTCGAATTCGACGAGGACGTCTGTATCGGGATGTACCAGTGCGTCGCCGAGTGGAGCGAGTTCGAGAAGGACACGTCGAAGGGGAAAGCGGTCCTGAACGACTCGGAGGAGGTCGAGGACGGACTCTTCGTCCGCGAGGTCCCCGAGGGGTCGGAACTGGACGCGAAGTTCGCCGCTCGCACGTGTCCCGTCGACGCGATCAAGATCTACGACGACGACGGCGAGCAGTTGATCCCCTGACGGCCGCGGCCGACGAGCGCCACTCGAGTGGATCGCCCTCCTTCCGTCTCGCACCGATCTTCGAGTCACCGTCTCGAGTCGTCAACCGCTCGTTCTCGCCGCACGCGATCGTCACCGACCGCCGATGGACTGACCTGGTGATCGCTCGAGCGACCGGACGACGCCCGCTCCCTCGTTAGTCGAGCGCGTTTCGACCATCGATACGATTTTTGCGGAACTAATATTTTGGCCTAGTTTTATTATATTAATACGCGCCGTTATCGATCGAACCCTGCTCGACGAGCGTCGAGGCGCACGGTCGTCGACCGGATTCGACGGCGATGGCGCGCGGAGAAACCCATGTCACGAGAGATCGACGAGACCGGCGAGACGAACCGCAACATCGAGACGACGAACGCCCGGACGCCCGTCCGAAACTCCCGCCGACGCTTCCTGCAACTCGGGGCCAGCGCGCTCGCGGCGACGACACTCGGTGCTTCGAGCGTCGCCGCTCGGGACGCGGTCACCGAGGCGTGTGGCTCGTCCGATACCCTCGACGTCGGCGACGGCGACTTCCTGCTCATCAACAACGAGTGGGGCGCCGACGTCGATATGTGCATCTGGGCCGCGGACGACGGGACCTACGGCTACGAGTGGGCGACCAGAACGGCCGGCGGCGAACCCAACTATCCCGAGGTACTCCTCGGCACCAAGCCGTGGGGGACCGAGAGCGGCGTCGACGCGTTCCCCGTCCCCCGCGGCGACGTCGACGAACTCGAGTTGACGTTCGACGTCGACGTCGACATCGACGGCGAGAACTGGAACCTCGCCGAGGAGTGGTGGCTCATGGACGGCGAACCGAACCCGGACGGCCCGCACACCCACGAGATCATGCTGGTCTTGGACTGGGGCGACGAGCACGGCCACGGCGACCCGGTCGCGCCGGGGGCTATCGAGGACGCTCACGGGAACGCCATCGACCACTGGATAAGCTACGACTCAGGCGGCACCGACGCTGACTTCCACATCTTCCGACTCGCCGATCCCACCACCTCGGGCACGGTCGACCTCACGGCCATCATGTCCTACGTCGAGACCGAGATCGGCGGCGTGAGCGACGACCTCCTGCTCAGCGGCATCGAAGTCGGCAACGAGTACTGGTCCGGGACGAGCGGCGACGTCACGTTCGACACCCTCGACGTCGCGATCAACGGGCGGACGTACTCGAGCGGCGACGGGTCGACGGTCGACGACGGAGACGGCAGTGATGGAGACAGCAGCGATGGAGACGGAAGCGACGGAGACAACGACGCTGGCGGTGACCGCGACGTTCCCGCGTGGACTCCCGACGAGATCTACACCGCAGGCGATCGGGTGAACCACGACGGCGCCGTCTGGGAAGCGCAGTGGTGGACTCGCGGGCAGGAACCCCGCGACGAGGCGTGGTACGTCTGGCAGCGCGTCGAGTGACCGTCCACTCCGCGGCTGCGTGACGCCGGTTCGATCTCACTCCCCCAGCGCCGCGTCGACCAGTTCCGACTCGACCGTCCGGAGCAGCGTCGACGCCGCGCTCTCCGAACAGTCCAGTTCGGCGGCGACCTCGGCCAGCGACCCCGTTCGCGGGACGTCGAAGTAGCCCAGTTCCTGCGCGGTCTCGAGCGCCTCGAACTGGCGGGCGGTGAGCCGTCCCGCGAGCGTCTCCGCGCGACGCTGGTGTTCGCTCACGCGCCGGACCTCGACGCCGACGCCGTCGGGAATGCGCTCGAGCAGCGTCGGCATCGCTTCGGGATCGCCGAGAACGGTGATGTGGACGCTCTCCCGGCCCGTGTATACCATCGGTGGGACGATCACGAGGCCGGGTAGATCGAACGCCTCGAGGAGCGTCACGTCGGAGCTCCGGAGGTCCATCTCCACGTAGCCGTAGAACGTGTCGGCGTCGACCGGCGTGAGGTCGTACCGGTACATGTGCTCGAGGTCGTCGGCCAGATCGCCGAGCACGTCGGGGTCACCGACGATCAGCGACAGGAAGCGGATTCGCCGGGCCTCGCGGTCGATCTCCCAGGAGAGCACCTCCTCGCGCCGGACCGACTCGAGGGTCGCCTCGGGGGCCGGCGACTGCATCGCGGGCGGGAGCCGAAGGGTGAGATCGGCCGATTGCACAGCGGACGTTCGACAGCCCTATATAAAGACGTTCAGTGCTTCGAACGAGCGACGATGTCCCGTCGGCGCGAACCGAGAGCTATGAGCGACACACGACCGTCGACGTCCTCGCTTCCGGGCCCCCGGGGCCTCCCGCTCGTCGGAAACACGATCTCGTTCGCCCGCGAACCGCTCGCGTTCCTCGAGGCGATCCGTGAGTACGGCGACCTCGCCCGGTACGAGGCGTTCGGTCGCGAGTTCGTCGTCGTGTCCCGCCCCGATCTCGTCGAGGCGGTGCTGGTCTCCCGGAGCGACGAGTTCTGGCGGGGATCGTTCGAACACGAGTTGGGCGAGGGTGTCGGTATCGAAGGCGTGTTCTTCTCCGAAGGCGAGCAGTGGCGACGGCAGCGACTGCTCTTACAGAACGCGTTCACGCCGGCGCGAATCGAATCGTACGCCGAGGTCATGGTCGACGAGACCGTCCGAGAAGTCGACAGCTGGCCCGAGGAAGAAGTCATCGATGTAAACGAGCGGCTGTCGGCGCTGACCCTCGGCGCGCTCACGCGATCGCTGTTCGCCCTCCCGCTCGAGGGCGACCGCGCCGACCGCGTGCGACGCTGGGTCGACGCCATGGGCGCGTACCTCGAAGCCGACTTCTTCGGCCCGGGTGCCGTGTTGCCGTCGTGGCTCCCGCGGCGAACCGAACGCGAGTACGAGCGCGCCACGGCCGACGTCGAAGCGCTCGTCGGGGAGCTCCTGACGGAGCGCCGGGAATCGGACGCCGAGGGCGACGACCTCCTCTCGCTGCTCGCGACGGCCGAGTATCCCGACGGAACCCGTCCCTCGGCCGACGAGATCTCCGATCAGTTGCTGACGTTCCTGCTCGCGGGCCACGAGACGACCGCGACCGCGCTCACCTACGCCTGCTGGTTCCTCGCGGCCGACGACGAAATTCGGGACCGGCTCGAGCGGGAGGTCGAGGCCGTCTGCGGCGACCGCGATCCGACGTTCGCCGATCTCCCCGAACTGACCGTCGCCGAGGCCGTCGGCCGTGAAGCGTTGCGACTCTATCCGCCGCTGCCGTTCCTCCACCGGGAGCCCCGCGAGCCGACCGCTCTCGACGGCGTCCGCGTCGGGCCCGGGACGACGATCCAGTTGAACATGTACGGGATCCACCGCGACGAGCGCTGGTGGGCGGCTCCCGATTCGTTCCGTCCGGAGCGCTGGCTCGACGACGCCGATCGACCCGAGTACGCAGCCTTCCCCTTCGGCGGGGGCCCGCGACACTGTATCGGCATGCGGTTCGCGATGACGGAGCTCAAACTGTCGCTGGCGACGATCGCGCGTCGGGTCCGGCTCGACCGCGTCTCGACGTCGCTCGAGCCGTCGATCGAGGTCTCGCTCGATCCCGGAACCGTCGAAATGCGGGTTCGCCGACCGTAGCCGCGGACGCTACGCGTCTCTTTACCCCCGGTGTCGACGAGAAAAGCGGGTTCGAAACCGAGACGACCGCGATTACGAGATCTCGTCGTACTGCTCGGAGAGCTTCTCGGCGGCCTCGCCGAGCTGGTTGCGCTCGAACTCGGTGAGGTCCCACTCGACGATCTCCTCGACGCCGTCCGAGCCGAGCTTGACGGGAACGCCGAAGGCGGCGTCCTCGTGGCCGTACTCGCCCTCGAGTTTGACGCTGCAGGGGAGCACCTCGCCGGTGTCGCGGACGATGGCCTCGACCGTGTGGCCGACGCCGGTCGCCGGACCCCACTGGGTCGCGCCCTTCTTTTCGATGACGTTCATCGCCGAGGTCTGGAGCTCGGAGAGCAGGTCGTCCTTCTCGTCCTCGTCGAACTCGGGGTCCTGCCCGTCGACTCGCACCTTGGAGAACACGGGGACCTGGGCGTCGCCGTGCTCGCCGAGGATCGTCGCCTCGACGTTCTGGACCGGCGCGTCGAAGCGCTGGGAGATCACGTAGCGGAAGCGGGCGGAGTCGAGCCGACCGCCGAAGCCGATCACCTTCTCGCGGGCCCGGTCGCCCGTCTCGTAGAGGTGGCGGTTGAGCAGGTCGACGGGGTTCGACGTGGTGACGGTGATGAAGTCGTCGTTGTGCTCGGCGATCGAGGAGCCGATGTCCTCCATGATCGGCGCGTTGTCGCCGGCCAGATCGATCCGGGTCTGGCCCGGCTGGCGCGGGATGCCGGCGGTGATGACGACGACGTCCGAGCCCGCGGTGTCCTCGTAGCCGCCCTGTCGGATCGTCGTGTTCGAATCGTAGGCCGCGCCGTGGTTGACGTCGGCGGCCTGGCCGATCGTGTCGTCTTCCTTGTCCGGAATGTCCACCAGAACGAGCTCGTCGGCGATGTCCCGAAGCGCGATGTTGTACGCCGCAGCGGCCCCGACCGTGCCGGCCGCTCCGACTACGCTAACTTTCGTCATACCACGTAAATCTCTACCACGCTACGCGTTAAATCCGTCGGAAACCGCTTCGTTACCCGGTTCAACGAGCTGTATTTCGACGATTGTCGACTGTCGCCGCACTCGTTTCGTTGCGTCCCAGCGAATTACACGAACCAGCACATCCTGCGCAGTTTCCGGGTTCAAATCCGACGTTCGTCGACCGGCGGCCTCGAGCCATTCCGGCGTCACCCCTCGAGCGCCCCGTCTCGAGGCCGACGAGCGCGGAAACGAACGCGACCGCCGAAGAGGAACCGAATCGATCATTGCCGATGCTCGCCGTCGATCGGGTATGCGCGTCAGCGTCATCGGCGGCGGTGCGATCACCGACGAACAGGCGGCCCGCGCGGAAGCCGTCGGGCGGGAACTCGGGGCCCGCGGCCACACGGTCGTCTGCGGCGGCCGCGGCGGGACGATGGAAGCCGTCTGTCGCGGCGCGAAAGCTGAGGGCGCCACGACGATCGGAATCCTCCCGAGCGACCGCACCGCACAGGCGAACGACTACGTCGACGTCCCGATCGCGACGGGGCTCGGCCACGCTCGGAACGCGCTCGTCCCCATGAACGGCGACGTTCGAAAATCGCTTCGCGATTTTCGTGCCAACCAGAAATCGGAGATTTCTGGTGACGCGGTAATCGCGCTCACCGGCGGCGTCGGGACCCTCTCGGAGATCGGCTTCGCGGGCATCTACGACCGACCCGTCGTCGGCCTCGAGACCCACGACGTCTCCGAGATCGACGTCGACCTCGAGACCGTCGAGACCCCCGAGGCGGCCGTCGACGCGGTCGAGGCGGCGCTCGCGGACCGTTTCTGACTCGCCCCCGCGCGAGGGAACCCGGTACCGTCTTTTCGACCGCGCGCCTCGAGTGTCGTATGTCCGCTGCAGACGACGGCGATACGGACGACGCCGATTCGTACCGGATTCGCGAGGACCTCCCCGATCCCGAGACGTTCGCCGCGCTGCGCGAGGCCGCCGGCATGCCGCCGCGCTCGCTCGAAGGGATCGAACGCGGCCTGCCGAACTCGCTGTACGGCGTCGTCGCGGTCCACGTCCCGACCGACGAGGTCGTCGGGATGGGCCGGATCGTCGGCGACGACGGCACCGTCTACCGGATCTCGGACATGGCGATCCGCCCCGAGCATCAGGGTCGGGGCCTCGGAACCCGGATCATGGAACGCCTCGAGGCCTATATCGAGGAAACCGCTCCGCCGCGGGCGTACGTGAACCTCGTGGCGGACGTCGACGGCTTCTACGAGCGGTTCGGGTTCGAGGAGACCCGGCCCGCCTCGAAGGGGATGTACCGTCGGACGGAGTAGCCCCGCTCCCCTTCGCAGCTTTTTCGACGTTCCATCGTCTCTAGACGACCATGAGCGACTTCGACAAGGAAGCCGAGCGCGAGAAACTCCGGGAGAAGTACGAGCGCGACCAGGAGGAGCGACAGGCCACCCAGCGCATGAGCGATCTGCTGCTCAAGGGCGCGACGATGACCAACGCCCACTGCGGCACCTGCGGCGACCCCCTGTTCCAGATGGACGGCACCACCTTCTGCCCGAGCTGTCACGGCAACCCCGACGCCGTCGAGGGGACGCAACTCGAGGCCCAATCGGCCGAGGAAGCCCCCGACGAGTCGGCCGACGGGACGGCCGCCGACCGCGAGCCGAGCCGCCAGGACTCGAGCCCGGCGGCCGGCGGTTCCGAGGGGGACGAGACCCCCGAAACCGACGCCGCGGCCGCGCGTCGGAACCGCCAGCGCGACCAACAGACGGGGAGTGCCGACGCGAGCGGGACCGCCGACTCGAGTCCGGCGGCCGACGAGACCGCGGCGGCCGAACCGGGAGCCGCGAGCGAGGAGCAACCGACCGCCGCCTCCGCGAGCGATCGGCAGCCGTCGACCGCCCGTTCGGCGGCCACGCGCTCGACCGACGCCGACCGCGAACGCTCCGCCCGATCGCCCGCCGGCGACCGGCGATCGATCGACGGCGCCGGGGCCGGCGGGGCCGCTCGGTCCGCCGACGGCGACCTCGAGGCCGCCCGCGACTCGCTCGTCGCGGCCCTCGAGAAGTTCGCCGGGAACGCCGCGGCGACGGACGACCCCCGCTACGCCCGGGAGTGTCTCGAGGCCGCCCGCGAGGCCGCCGAGACTCTCGAGACGCTGCGCTGATCGACGCTCTTCCCGCGCGCCGTTCGAACGGACGGCGTCTCCACCGGCGCCGTCGGCCGTCGGGTCGCTCGACACCGTTTTCAGTCGTTCCGATCGCTCGAGTCGGTTCGCCGTAGTCGAACGGAAGGCGAGTCGCGATCGCGAGCGCGCCCCCTTATAACTGTTTCGGAGAACGTGTTCTCGGGACTTCTCGCCCGGTAAGAACGGGCTCGCTCCGTTATACGACGGCGCTTCATAGGGCAACTGTCTATGAACGACCGTATCGGCGCACCCGGGTCCGGGCTCTCGCGACGCGAACTGATGATCGCTACCGGCGGCGCGGCGGCCCTCGCCGGCTGTATGAGTCGCGGTCAGGGGGCAGATCCCGAGTCGTCGGACTCGAGCGGCGACGAGGAGGACGCGTCGTCCGGCCTCCCGCAGACGAGCGCGCCCGAAGTCGTCCGGGTCGACGAGCAGGGCGGGAGCGTGACGCTGCGTTCGGTGACGGCCCGCCACCCCGTCCACCCGATGGATTCGATGGGCGGACCGATCGAACTCCCGCAGGTCTGGGCGTTCCAGGCCGACGACGGCGAGCCGAGCGTTCCCGGGCCGATCCTTCGGACGACGGAGGGGAACGATATGGAAGTCACGCTGGACAACACGGACGCCGGCCATCCCCACACCCTCCACTTCCACGGCGTGCGGAAGTCCTGGAAGAACGACGGCGTTCCCACGACGACCGGGGTGACGGTCTATCCCGGCGAGAAACACACCTACACGATTCCGGCGAACGTCCCCGGGACGCACTTCTATCACTGCCACTACCAGACCCACCGGCACATCGATATGGGGATGTACGGCATCTTCCGCGTCGATCCGAAGGGATACGAACCCGCCGACAGGGAGTACTTCTTCACCCTCAAGGACTGGGACTCGCGGGTCAACCGGCAGATGGCCGGCGAGAACGTCGACTACAGTCCGCGCCAGCGGAATCCCGACGTGTTCACGATCAACGGGAAGAGCCTCCCGCGGACGCTCCACCCCGAGGAGGGATCGCCCATCATCGTCGACCGCGGCGACACCGTCCGCCTTCACATGGTCAACGCGGGCTACATGTCCCACCCGATGCACACGCACAACCACCGGTACCGCCTCGTCGAGAAGGACGGCGGCCAGATTCCCGAAGCCGCCCAGTACGAACAGGACATCACCAACGTCGCGCCAGCCGAACGCCACACGATCGAGTTCGAGGCCGACGCCGACCCCGGCATCTACCTCATGCACTGCCACAAGGTCAACCACGCCATGAACGGGACCTCCTACCCCGGTGGGATGGTCAACGGCATCGTCTACCGCGACGCGATGGACACCGACGTCTTCGCGGATCTCATGGAGTACGCCGGCTACGAGGGGTGATCCGCTCACCGAGGTGAGACGCGGCGTCACGCTCCGACGACAGCCGCGACACAGTGCGGACAGCGTCGATATCTACGGTTTCTCCGCTGTTTCGGACGAGAGACGTCGATAGACGGATCTTCGAATCGTCGCGTCTCCTCGAGCGATCGCGAGTTTGTCCTCCGCTCGAGTAAATAGATATAAGTAAGCCGAAGCTATAGAATTACTAGAATAACCAGACCGATACGAACATGGCCCTGCTAAATATGCTCCTCCTGACCGGCCTCGCCGTCTTGGCTGGACTGACGATGACGTGCGTTCTCTGTCTCGATCGGCGGCAACTCCGCCGAACCATCGGTGAGTACGATCACCGACTCCGGGACGTCGCCCCGTATCTCGGCGCCGCGGCGCTGTTCTTCCTGACCAAGCGGTTGACCCACGACTACAGCGTGAAGCTCTCGCACGCGCTCGACTGGGACATCACGGCCGAACTCTACACCGTCGAAGGCGAGTTCGTCGCCCACCTCCAGGCTATCGTCCCGCGGTCCACGCTCGAGTTCTTCTCCGTCATGTACATGTTCGGGTTCCCGTTCCTCCTGGTGACCGCGCCGATCCTCTACTTCGCGCTGTCCTCCCAGCGCCACCTCAAGGAACTGCTCATCGCGTACGTGTTCAACTACGCGATCGGCGCGATCTGTTACACGCTGTTTATCGCGTACGGCCCCCGCAACCACCTGTCGACCGTCGACGGACTCATGTACAGCTTCTATCCGCAGACCCAGGACATGACGGCGGCGGTCTCGGCGAACACGGACGTGTTCCCGTCCCTGCACACGTCGCTGGCGGTCGTCGTCTTGCTGTTCGCGTGGCGCTCGCGCCGGGAGTACCCCCGCTGGCTCCCGATCGCGGCGTTCGTGGCCGCCAGCGTCGTCTTCTCGACGATGTACCTGGGCATCCACTGGTTGTCGGACGTCGTGGCCGGCATCGTCCTCGGTGTGGGGAGCGTCTACGCGGCCGAACGTATCGTCGCCCGCGCGGAAGGCGACGCCGATCGGGTCTCCGTTCCCGGCGAGCGCGACGAGGGGATCGCGTCCGACGCGAGCGACTGAGTCGAACCCGACGCGAGCGGTCGGGTTCGAGCGGCGACCGACTACCCCGTGTACTCGCTCCCGATGACCTCTCGGATCCGCTCGGCGGTCACCGCCCCGACGCCGTCGGCTTCCTGTAACTCCTCTTCGGTCGCGATCATCACCGCCTCGACCGTGCCGAACTCCTCGAGCAGCGATCGCGCCGTCACGGGCCCGATCTCGGCGATCGAAGAGACGACGTACTCCTGCTGTTCGGCGAGCGTCTTGGACTGCTTCTCGCCGTGGACCGACACCTCCCGGTCGGCGGTCTCCTGCTCGCGGCCGGCGATCACCGCCAGCAGCTCGGTCGTCTCCTGTTCGCCCTCCGTCCGGAGGACGCTCGCGCCGAAGTCGACGGCCAGACTCGAGAGCGCGCCCCGGACGGCGTTCGGGTGGACGTCCCGCTGTTCGTAGAGGCCGTCGCCCTCGACGACGACGATCGGGCGGGAGTAGTGGCGGGCCATCGCGCCGACCTGCTCGAAGACCGACCGGTCGCCGCCGACCAGCGAGTCGACGAAGTCCGCGACGGACTTGCGCTCGACGACCACGCGGTCCGACAGGACGTAGTCGCCGACGTCGAGCGTCTCGAGGCGGACCTCGATCTCCTCGCGTCTCGAGAGGTCCCGCGCGATGTTGGCGTCCATCTCGCGCTGGTCGGCGACGACCTCGATGGCGTCGCCCTCGGCGTGGGGTTCGTGGGTTTCGACCGTCTCTTCCTCCGGGTCGTCGCTCCCAGCGCCTCCGGCGGCGTCGTCTTCGGCTCCGTCGTCGCCCGCGAACTCCCGGAGGCCGGGCTGTGCCGAAACCCCCCCGCTTCCACTGGAAGAATCGCCGACGGCGTCGGGGTTTTCGCCGCGACCGTCCACTTTCACTTCGCTTTCCAGAGCGCCTCGGCTCGCGGCTCCGCCGCCCGCCCCGTCCGAGGAGCGTCGCTCCTCGCTCCCGTCGAAATCCGTCAGCGCCTGCTGGGAGTCGTCTAACTCCTCCGCTAAGTCGTCGGCGACCCCCTTCAGGTCGCGCAGCTCCGACTCCATCTCCTTCTCGCGGCGCCGCGAGATCCAGAAGTAGGCCTCGTCGCGGGTGTCCTCGGCCATCAGGACGACCACCCGACCCTCGGACTGGCGGCCGGTTCGGCCCTTCCGCTGGATCGAGCGGATCGCCGTCGGGACGGGTTCGTAGAACAGCACCAGGTCGACCTCCGGGACGTCGAGCCCCTCCTCGGCGACCGAGGTGGAGACGAGCACCTCGAACTCGCCGCCGCGGAACTGGTCGAGCACTTCCTGTTGTTCCTTCTGGGTCATCCCGTCGCTCCCCTCGCGGTCGCCCTGGCCGACGAAGCGCTTGGCGTCGAAGCTCTCGGAGAGGAACTCCGTCAGCGCCTCCGCCGTATCGCGGGACTCGGTGAAGACGATGACGCGCTCGCCGCCCTCGAGGCCGAGCGTCTCGGCGAGCAGCATCCGGGTCTTGCGGTACTTGGGGTGGAGCTGGTCGAAGCTCTCGGCCTTGCGCATCGCCTCGCGCACCCGCGGATCGGAGACCAGCCGCTGGCTCGCCTTCGAGGCGCCCGACGAGCGGGCCTGGTTGCGCTGGCGGTCGAAGTACCGGCGGACGGCCTCGACGCTCTGGGTTTCGACCAGCGTCACGGCCTGCCGGAGCTTCATGATTTCCGCGTGGATGGACATCCCCTCGAACCCCTCCGACTGATCGTTGTTGATCAGTTTCTGGAGTTCGGCGCGCATCCGGTTCAGGTCCTTCTGGGACTGGTCGGGCTGGGTCGAGGACGCCACGCCCAGTTCCTTCAGCTTCTCGAGGCGCTCTTTGATCACCTCGTTCAGCGCGTCGCGGATCTCGATGACCTCCTCGGGGAGGTCGATGCGCTCCCACTCGACGTCGGTGTCGTGGGTGAACTCATCGACGTCGGCGTCCTCCTCGGTCATCACCTCGACCTCCCGGAGGCCGAGGTTCTCGCAGACCTCGAGGATGGCCTCCTCGTCGCCGCCGGGCGAGGCCGACATGCCGGTCACCAGCGGATCCGTCGCGTCGGCGTGGTAGCGCTCGGCGATGTAGTTGTAGGCGTAGTCACCGGTCGCGCGGTGGCACTCGTCGAACGTGATGTGGGTCACGTCGGCAAGCGAGATTCGACTCCCGACGAGGTCGTTCTCGATCACCTGCGGGGTCGCCATCACGACCGTCGCCTCCTCCCACGTCGCGGCGCGGTCGTCGGGGCTGACGTCGCCCGTAAACACGACGATCTCCTCGTCGGGGATCTGCAGCGCCTCGCGGTAGAAATCGGCGTGTTGCTGGACGAGGGGTTTCGTCGGCGCGAGCATCAGCGACTTCCCGCCGACCTCCTCGAGTCTGCGCGCGGTGACGAGCAGGCTCACCGTCGTCTTCCCCAGCCCCGTGGGGAGACAGACGAGCGTGTGGTGGTTCGCGGCCGTGCCCGCGAGCTTTAGCTGGTAGAGTCGTCGTTCTAGAAAGTCGGGCTCGAGAAGCGGATGCTCGATCGAGGGCGGTTCCTCGTCCTGTGCTGCCATTGCCGGCGATTCGAGACGGTCGCGGTTAAGCGTTGAGAAAGCGGGGTGGAAGTGAACGGGGTCGTTCGCGTGTATTCGCGTCATGTTCGACGTCGACTACCCTGTTGGATTATGTATTGTGGTTACGTCTCGTACTCTTCGGCCTCGCACTCGACGTAATGGGCTCGCGTTGTGGTACCATCCTCGTAACTCCTATCAGTTCGCTATCCTTACTCCAGCGATGTCCGATTAGTCCGCTCTGGTCGCCCGCTCGAAGACCTGGTCCGAATCATTTCCGCTGATTATATCGCGACGGTTTCGGTCGAACACGATTGTTGCCGAGATCTGATTTTGGTGGTTCTCGAACCACGACCGATCGCGAGACTGCCGTTCCCTTATAATTCTTAAATCTATCAGAAATATAATTAGAAATGTTTAATACATTCTTATTATGGGTGGTATATAAAATCTAATAGAGAAAACCATGAAAAGAATTAATACGCCGAAACATGTATTTACAACTGGATATGGTTGAAAAAGAAGACCATCATGTTAATCGAAGAAACGTCCTCCGAAAAGCGGGTGTCGGTATTGCGGGTTCCAGTGTTCTTCTCTCCACAGCAGGAAGCGCACAAGCGAAGGAGGATGCGTCCGAGAACGCGACCGAGTACGAATTCACTGAAGAAGAGAAAGATGCTGTCGTCGCCGAACTCAACCGAATAGCTCGACGAGAGATTCGGAAGGAGGTCTACGACGACCGTGTAGTGACGCCGAGCTGGCCGAGTTGGATTCCCGGCGTTCCGACCGGACTCCCCTTCAACTGGTGCGTTAACATTCCGCTCGGTGACGAGTTCTGCGCAATCGCTAATAATCCAGTGACGCAGATGCCGCTTTCCTGCGGAAACGTCAACTTTACCGGACGGCGTGTCGGTATGACGTTCGGCTACGGGCCCAGTGTCCACATTGATGACGGTGAGGTCGAAGGAGACATTCAATACCAGATCGGCTTTAACGCGATGATCAACGAAGCCAACGGGTGCTTCTATCTCGAACTAATAAGCACCGGTCAGAACGCGTGTGTCGTGACAGAGTGCCCGGATATGCCGGATCCGCGAGAGGTATCGGTTCGCGAACTCGCTCAAGCGCTGTACGATCTGAGTTACAGTTTTGCAGAGGATCTGTACGATGCGGCAGGCATGAGTCCGCCGGAAGTGCTTCTGGTCCTCACAGCCATTGGAATTGCAGTTGCATTCGCGACGATGGCTGCTACCCCGCCTATTCCTGGTGCAATTCCGTAGAGACAGAACGTAAAACCCAATATTCGCCACATATCGAAACACGTGTCTCGTATCTCCGACTATTTCGGTATCTGAACCGTATCAAAAACATAGTAGTATATTTGCCAGATGTGGTTCTATTATCTGACATAGAAAAATTTACAAAATACTGCATAGTAGTAAAATCTGTATGACTTCGCTGGAACGGTGGCAGTACGTGTATTTAGTTCTAGCACTTTTGATATTCGGCCTCAGTATCGTTGGATACCTTATGACTGGCGTGAGTATATTCTCCCTCTATCCAACGATCGTTTGGTTCGGTCTTCTGATCGTAATTGTACGTCCAACGATGTTCGGGTATATCATGGCTGGCTTCGGCATCCTCTCGCTCGCCATCGCCGGTTTTCTCGTGCGTGGAGGGGCAAGTCCCCTTACCATAGGCGTTCTCGTGGTCGTTGGAGGTGGAGCGCTCGTCGGTGGAATACGAACTCACAGAACTAGATCTCTCAGTCAGTGATGGCGACTATATCAAGTTCAATGAGAGGTTCAACACACCGAAATCCTCGCCTGTTTACGGCATCTTCATGATACGTACTGGCCGCGAAGCGGCTACTCGGGTGCATAGTAATCAATCACCAAAATCACATGACGATACAGCCTGTAGAGTCAGTAATCCATCACCATCGCTCTTTTGAAAAACCGTCTCGAGATATCGATTATGCCCTCCACAGTACGCAGATTACAATTGCGAATGATCGCTTCGCTCGTCGGACTGCTGCTAGTCGCGATCGGACTTCTCGTCAGCGTGTGGGCGACGTTTTACGGCGCACTCGTTCTGATCGGAAGTCCGTCCCCCGTCTCGATTGCCGTCGGTATTACGGCCATGATAGTAGTCGCGATCGGCTATCTCGAGTACAGACACCTCGAGACGATTGAACGGCTTTCGGATGCGCGTCCGATCGATCGCGAGACGGCTCCGGAGTTGTACCAGACAGCGACCCGCGTCGCCGCTCGACTGGACGTGCCACCGCCGACGATCGCCGTATCGGAGCGCGACGCGCCCGAGGCGCTGGCGGTCGGATTTCGACCGACGAACATCCATCTGGTACTCTCGCACGGAACGATCGAGACGCTCGATCACTCGGACGAACTCGAAGCGGTAATCGCCCACGAACTGGCACATGTCAAAAACCGGGACGCGATGGTGATGACGATCGTTTCCCTCCCCGTCGTTCTCGCGGCCGGATTGCGATCGCGAATCGCGCGGATCGACCACCCCGGAATCGTCACGGCCGTGTTCCTCCTGTTTCTGACGAATGCCGTGTGGGTCGTCGGACGACTGCTCACGGCCCACCTCTCGAGAGCCAGGGAACGCGCCGCGGACCGGGCCGCCGCGGCGGTGACCGGCTCTCCCGCCGCCCTCGCCAGTGCGCTCTCCCGCTTGGATCAGGAAATCGCCGAGACGCCCGAGCGCGATCTCAGGGACGCCTCAGCCGTCTCTTCGCTCTCGATCCTGCCGCTGGAACCGGCGGACCCCGAAACGGTTATGCTCGGTCCCGAAGGCGACACCGAGCCGTCGTACTGGTGGCTCCGAAAGCGCCTCCGCCGACTCGAGCGACGGTTCTTCGGCACGCATCCACCGACGTCCGACCGAATCGAATCGCTCTCGAGGCTCGAACGGGAACCGTAACTCGGTCACCGCTCGGACAGTTGCGGTCGGCCCGCTCAACGACACGGAAGGATCATCGTCTCAGCCGTCGTCGAAACCAATCGACCGATGGGCGGTGACGAACGGGTTCACCGTGGTCTTCCCGAGGCCGGTCGGAGACAGATGAGCGTGTGACGGTTCGCGGCCGTTCCCGCGAGTTTCAACTGGTAGCGTCGGCGCTCGAGGACGTCGGACTCGAGGAGCGGATGCTCGATCGATGACGTCCCTCGTCCTGTGTTGCCATTGCCGGCGACTCGAGACGGTCGCGGTTACGCGTTCGGAAAGCGGGATGGAAGTGACCGCGGTGTTCGAGCCGACTTCCTCCCGCGGCGCTATCGTCTATTTCAGCCCGAACGTGTAGATTTAAATATACCATGTACAGATCCTCGACGTGATGGACGAGCCCTCGAGTCGGTCCCCCGCCGAATCGGCGACGAACCGAATACATCCACGCATACGGATCGTCTGGGCGATCACGTGGCTGCTCGTCGGCGTCGTCGCGGCGATCGTCGCGACGGTCGTCCTCTCGGACTCGAGTCTCGAGCGGCCCCTCCTCACCGTCGCGGCGGCGAGTCCCGTCGCCGGAATCCCGCTGGCGGTCGTCCGCTACCGCCGGTTCCGATACGCTATCACCGACGACGGCGTCTACGTGCGCCGCGGGCTGGTCACCGTCAACGAGACGGTCGTTCCCGCCGCGAGCATCCAGCAGGTCGACGTCGACGAACCGCTCCTCGCGAGGCCGTTCGGCCTCGTCTCCGTCCGACTCTACACCGCGGGGACGTTCGGCGGGCGGGTCGCGATCCCCGGACTCGACTCGGACACCGCGGCCGATCTCGCGGACCGACTCGACCGGCTCGCCAGAGGTGAGTCGGGCGTATGAGTGCGCACACGCGTCTGAAGCCTGATATCCGGTCAATTCCGGTCAGAGCGCTCGAGAACGTCGACTTCACGACGGTCGCGATACTCGCGGTGATGCTGACGGTGCTCGGCGACGGATCGGCGTCCGGAATCGATGTACTCACCTCCGGACTGGTGCGGCTCGTGCTGCTCGCCGTCTTCGTCGGGCTCCTCCAGCTCGCCATCCAGGCCGTCGAGTGGTGGCGCTACGAACTCACCCTCGAGGAGGAGTCGATCGTCGTCCGGTCCGGAATCCTCCGGCCGAAACGCCGAACGATCCCGTTCTCCCGAATCCAGCGGTCGACGGTCTCGACGACGACGGTGAGCCGCCCGTTCGGACTCGCCGCCCTCGAGTGCGAGACCGCCGGCAATCCCGACGAGGCCGACCTCTCGGTGCGGTACCTCGAGCGGGCCGACGCCGAGGACCTCCAGCAGCGGATCCAGTCGGCCGCCGACGTCGATGCGACGTCCGCGGAACCGCCGGATCGCCGTCGCGTCTTCACGCTTCGACCGCGGGAACTGGCCCTGTACGGCGTGACCCGAACCCACACCAAGACGGTGCTCCTGGCCGCGCTGGCGTGGGTTGGAGCACACTACTTCGAACCGGACGCGATGACCGACCTGCGATCGACCGCCGTCGCCGTCCTCGAAGATCTCTTGCCGCTGTCGCCGGCGGTTATGCTGGGGCTGGTCGTCCTCACCGGCTGGCTCGCCGGCGTCGCCCTCGGGATCGAACGGATGGCCCGCTTTCGCCTCTCCGCGGGCGAGGGCTCGTTTCGGCGACAACACGGGCTCTTTCGGACGACCGACGCGGACGTCTCGAGCGACCGCATCCAGATCGCTCGCGTTCGGTCGAATCCGCTCCACCGACGGCTGGGGCTGGCGCAGGCGGATATCGGCACCGCCGGGCTCTCCGATCCCGCTCCGTTCGGATTGAAGTGGCCGCTGGCGCCGCTGGCCCGGCGTGACGTCGCGTGGGACCTCGTCGAGCGAGCTGTCGGGGTCGATCGATCGGCGGTTCGACTTCAGCCCCTCCCCGACCGTGCGCGCCGGCGGTACGTCGTCAGGTACGCCCTCGGGGTCGTCGCGCTGGCCGTTGGGACAGTGATCGCCCAGCGGTTCGTCCCGGCGACTCGAGTGATTCCCCTTCCGCTCTTCGCCCCCCTGCTCGCGCTCACGCCGCTCGCGGGCCACGTGACGTGGAGTCATCGCGGCTACGCGCTGCTCGAGGACCACGTCGTCGTCCGGCGCGGCTTCTGGACGCGTCGGACGTACGTCGTCCCGACCGACACCGTTCAGAACCTCTCCGTCTCGCAGAGCCCGTTCCAGCGACGCGTCGATCTCGTCTCGGTCCGCCTCGACGTTGCGTCGATGCCGTTTCTCCCCGGCGTTCCGCTACCCGACGTCGACGCGTCGGTCGGCGGACGGCTTCAGCGTCGGCTGCTCGAGACCGGGTCCGAGTCCGAGGCGGACTCCGAATCCGAGGACGAGCCCGAATCCGAAGTCGACGGCGAGTCCGCCGAAGCGGAAAACGAACGAGCGCGATGACGGCCACGCCGAGCGTCCCACACCATCACTGACGGCCTCGAGTGGCCGCTCGAGGCACACTCCAGTGACGCTGTTCACAGATCGGCGCGGCTGAATCGCCAGTAGCCAAGCGCTAGCGGCAGCCCGAGCCAGATGCCGAGCACGACGACCGCGAACCAGTGGTGGAGGTAGAACGGGACGTCGCCGCCGCCGCTGACGGCCACCGAGGCACTGCCGACGTCGCTGTCCCGCAGCGACTCGACCGCCTTGACGATATCCTCGGCGACGGTCTGGAGCTGGAAGCGCAGGACGAACGTCTCCGCGTGGCCGTCGAGGAGTTCGAACTGACTGTTGAGCACGTAGAACAGCGTGTCCCACGTGTACATGAGGACGAAGACGGCGAATCCGGCGACGCTCGCGCGCGTCTCCGACGTCGTCATCGCGGACACGCTGTGTCCGAGAACGACGTAGATGAAGCCGAACAACAGCATGACGACCAGCACGCCCACGAACGGGACCGGATCGAAGCCGTCGACGCCGGCAGCGAGGAGGAGCAGCGCCGGGAGATAGCCGACCAGGACCGCCGTCGTGAAGACGGCCAGTCGACCCAGGAGCTTCCCTACGTAGACCTCGAACCGCGAGTGCGGGAGGGCGAGCAGGAAGATGATGGTTCCGAGCGATCGCTCGCGGACGATCGACTTGATGCTCACCAGCAGCGCCGCACAGGGGACGAGAAAGACCATCACGAATATCGAGGTCAGCAACACCACGACCGGGAGGCCGTCGTCGATGCTGGTATCGGCCCACAGGTCGATCAGCGCTGCACCGCCGAGGAACAACACGAACACCGCGATCAGCGCCCACAGCTCTCTCGAGCGGATGGCGTCGTGGTAGTCCTTCTTCGCGACGGCAAGCGTGCTCATGGGATCACCTCGAGTGCGTCGATTGCGATCATAGGGGGACCACGAATACTGTTATCTGAACTACAATTAAAGCATTTATATTATCCGGAGAGGACGAGAGACAGCCGGACGGTAGTGGGAACGATATGTGCGTGTCTCGCGACCGCTCGTGGCGATAACGTCGAATCTACCGATCCGACGACCGATGCCGCTGCCTTGACGATCGATTCCGCTACTCTCGTCGATCGAACCCGTTGTTCTCCGACGGTCGAGGCCGACTCGAGACGCCGACCTGGTTCAGTCCGCGGCCACGTCGGCCGACGAACCGGTCCTCGCGGTCGCGTCGGTCAGCGGATCGACGCTCGCGGACGGAATCTCCGCGCGTCGAGCGTCGATCGCGATCCGGAACACCTCGGCGAGTCGCTGGACCCTCGAGACCGAGTAGGATCGCTGCGATCCGGCCGGTCGCTCGCTCGCTTTCGAACCGCGGAGCCGCGTTCCGACGGACGGAATGACGTCGAGGAGTCGTCCCACCAGTCGACGAAGCGGGGACGGACCGCGTGCCCGCTCCTCGCGTGCGGTCGAGTCGGCGATTCCGGCCGACGCTCGTTTCTCTCGTTCGACATACCCCTCGAGTCGCGCCCGGATCGTCTCCAGTTCGCGGAGCGTGAGTTCGCCTGTCGGATCGACGCCCGTGATATCGAGCAGCAGGTCGCGGTGGTGCTCGAGCGAGAGCCGCCACACGTCGTCCTCGGCGTCGTGCCCCTCGACCGGCGGCGGCATCCGTTCCTCGTCGACGCGAATTCTGAGTTCCCCTCCCATGAGTCGTCGAATCATACTGACTAATATGTATTTAATACTTCGGATAATAGCTGTACGTTCGAAAACGTATTCTCGAGTTTCGAACGTAGAATCCGACGACAGTGGGATCCATTTGCGATATCGAACGCCCCGTCCGCTCGGCGGAGGGGAGTACCGAGTCCCCGTCGATCAATTCATCCTCCCGATTCGAACTCGTCACTCGGCCCGTTTTGGCCAGTCTGAAGCCCTATCACGATCGCTCTGAGTCGTCGTCGGAGTACGTACTCCGGGCCGACCGGCCGTGCGTCCCGTTTCGAGAGCCGAACCGAATCCGCTCCGAGAGCGGATATGATGGACTATGTACTGGTACGTATTCAAACGTATATAAAATATAACATCTTATCTCTGATTTTTCGAAGCTTTTGGTAGGGCACTCGTGACGATTGTTCCATCCGCTGCCGACGACGAGGTATCGTTCGACCATCAGCGTCTCGACGCCGACTCCTACGACGACGTCTACGTAATCGGCGACGTCCACGGCTGTCTCGACTCCCTCGAGCGGCTGCTCTCGACGCTCGAGTTCGGCCCGAACGACCTCGGCGTGTTCGTCGGCGATCTGGTCCGGAAGGGACCGGAGAGCAAGGCGGTCCTCGAGCGGGTGCGGGACTCGCCGCAGCTGCGGTCGGTCCGGGGGAACAACGAGCAGAAATTCCTCGACGACGAGGCCGACCTCGAGGCGCTCGAACCGGCCGATTATCGGTACCTCGAGTCGCTGCCGACCGCCATCTCGTGGGACGACCACCTCGTCGTCCACGGCGGCGTCGATCCCGCGCGGCCGCTCTCGGAGCACTCGGATCGAGACCTGCTGACGATGCGGAGTCCGAACGGCGACGGCTACGACGGCCCGTTCTGGTTCGACGAGTACGCGGGCCCGCTGCGGGTCTTTTTCGGCCACACCGTGCTCGACGAGCCCGTCGAACGCGAGTGGGCCGTCGGCCTCGATACGGGCTGTGTCTACGGCGGTCGGCTCACGGCCTACGACCTCTGCGGCGAGCGGTTCGTGAGCGTCTCGACGCCCGAGCACCAGCCGCGCCCGGACGAGAAGTTCGCCGAACCTGCGGAGTGAGATTGGGATGAAGGGGGATGACACGTCCGAATCCGACCGAGCGGAGCAGTGGAATCGACCGACCGACCGACCGAACCGCACGAACCGAGACGACGTGCCGACCGCTCGAGCGATGAGCGACGGCGGTTCGTCGGCGGGCGACGCCGACGCGACGGCCGAGGAGGAAGCCGACGACGCGTCGCTCGCGTACGGCGGGGATGCCGACGACGCGCCCGCCGCCGACTCCGGCGACGGGACCGGGACCGAGTCCGAGCCCGACGCCGACGACTCCGCGCCGACCAGCGTCGTTCCCGCCGACACGTTGTCGGTCGACGAGGCGACCGTCTCGGACGCCGCGGCGGCGACCGACGCGGCCTCGGGAGCGGGCGGCGCCCGGGCCGAGTCCGTCGACCTCTCGGATCCGCGCTACTACCTCAACCGCGAACACAGCGTCCTCGAATTCCAGCGTCGCGTCCTCCACGAGGCCATGGACGAGAAGAACCCGCTGCTCGAGCGGGTCAAGTTCCTCGCGATCTTCACGACGAACGTCGACGAGTTCATCCGGAAACGTGTCGGGGGGCTCAAACAGCAGATCGCTGCGGGCATCACCGAGGAGACGCCCGACGGCCGCACGCCCCGCCAGCAGTGGCGGGAGGTCCTGGACGAGGCCCGCTCGCTGCTCGAGCGCCAGAGTCGCTGCTACCGGGAGGAGATCCGACCCGCCCTCGACGAGGAAGGGATCCACATCGTCGATTACGACGAGCTCTCGGCCGCCGAGCAACGGGAGGTTCGGAACTACTTCGAGAGTTCGGTCCTGCCGACCCTGACGCCGCTGACGTTCGATCCGGCCCACCCCTTCCCGTTCATCTCGAACCAGAGCCTTTCCCTCGGCGTCCTGACCCGCGAACGACCCGGCGCCGATCTCACCTTTTCGCGAGTGAAGATCCCGCGCAACCAGGTCCGGTTCGTCCAACTCGGTGAGGACGACCGCTACGTGCTCCTCGAGGACATCGTTCAAGCGAACCTCGACCTGCTGTTTCCGGACGTCGAAGTCGTCGACACGGCCCTGTTCCGGGTGACGCGAAACGCCGAGGTCCGCCGCGACGAGGAGGTCGCCGAGGACCTCATCGAGATGATCGAGGAGGTTCTGGAGGAGCGCCGGTTCGCCACCGTCGTCCGCCTCGAGATCGAGCGCGACGCCCCCGAGAAGATCCTCGAGATCCTCAGGCGCGAACTCGAACTCGACGAGCGGGAGGTCTTCCACCTCGACGGGCCGCTCGACTACCGAGACTTCTTCGAACTGGCCGCCCTCGACCGGCCCGAACTGCAGTTACCCGACTGGACGCCCCAGCCACACCCGCGGCTGGGCACCCGCGAGGACGGCCGTCCCATCTTCGACGTGATCCGCGATCGCGACGTCCTCGTCCACCACCCCTACCACGCCTTCGAGGACACCGTCCAGCGGTTCTTAGAGGAGGCGGCCAACGATCCGGACGTGCTGGCGATCAAGGCGGCGATCTACCGCACGGCCAGCGACTCGAAGATCATCGAGACGCTCATCGAGGCCGCCCGCAACGGGAAACAGGTCGCGGTCATGGTCGAGTTGAAGGCCCGCTTCGACGAGGAGAACAACCTCGAGTGGGCGAAGAAACTCGAGGAGGAGGGGATCCACGTCGCCTACGGGACGATCGGCTACAAGACCCACACGAAGACCTCGCTGGTCGTCCGGGAGGAGGAAGACGGCGTTCAGCTATACTCTCACATCGGCACCGGCAACTACCACTCCGAGACCGCCAAGCAGTACGAGGATCTCGGCCTGCTGACCGCCGACCCCGACATCGGACAGGACCTCGTGCGCGTGTTCAACTACTTCACGGGCCACTCGATGCACCGCGACTACCGCAAACTGCTCGTCGCCCCCGGCAACATGCGCGAGCGGTTCGTCGACCTCGTTCGGACGGTCGCCCAGCGCGCCCGCGACGGCGAGGACGCCCGAATCGTCGCCAAGATGAACCGGTTAGAGGATCCGCAGCTCGTCCGCGAACTCTACCGCGCGTCGATGGCCGGCGTCGACATCGACCTCGTCGTTCGCGACATCTGTCGGCTCCGGCCCGGACTCGAGGACGTCAGCGAGAACATCGCCGTCCACAGCGTCGTCGGCCGGTTCCTCGAGCACTCGCGGATCTTCTACTTCCGGGCGGGCGACGAGGACTGCTACTACACCGGCTCGGCCGACTGGATGACCCGGAACCTCGACAACCGCGTCGAGGCGGTCACCCCGATCGAGGATCCGCGCCTCCAGTCCCGGCTCGACGAAATCCTCGAGACGCTCCTCCAGGACACCCGAAACCGATGGGTGATGCAACCGGACGGCACCTACGAGCGGTGCCGGGAGCGGGTCGACGAGGCGACGACGGACGTCCACGCGACGTTCATGGAATCGGCTCGAGAACAGACGACGCGACACTGACCGGCGCGTCGGCCCGCGACGTAGCCGCCCGCAATACTGCTATCCGTATTCGCGGCCTACGGTTCCCCATGACCGCCGCTCTCGCTCGCTTCGCCCGGCTTCCCGACCGCAGGCCGCTGCTCCGCGCCGTCGGATTCGTACTACTGGTGAACGTCGTCGGCGGTCTCCCGGGGCTCCTCTCGTCACCGGACACCGACTGGTTCCGACGCCTCGAGAAGCCGTGGTTCTACCCGCCGTCGGTCGCGTTTCCGATCGTCTGGACGGCGCTGTTTACGCTGCTCGGTATCGCGTTGTGGCTGGTCTGGCGCAGCGAGAACGCCGGCCGGCGGTTCGCGATCGGCCTGTTCGTCCTCCAGATGGCGTGCAACGTCGCCTGGACGCCCGCGTTCTTCGCGCTCGAAGCGCCACTGCTCGCTCTCGGGATCATTCTCGCCCTCTGGGCGCTCGTCGCCGCGACGATCGTCGCGTTTCGACGGGTCGATCGCCGCGCCGCGGCGCTGCTCGCGCCGTATCTCCTCTGGGTCACCTTCGCGGCGGTCCTCAACTTCGAACTCTGGCGCGCGAACGCCTAACGGGTGCGACTTTCGCCCGCCTTCGAAAACTGATAAATCACCTCGCACTTTTCAACAGCTTTGATGTTCTCGAAACCATGACTGAGTGGACCACGACGCGGCGCGGACTGGTCGTCGCCGCCGGCGTCGGCCTCGCCGGCTGTCTCGGGAGTAGCGACGATGACGGTGGGAACGGGAATTCGAACGAGAACGGCGACGACGGAACGGAGGACTCGACCGAACGGGTCAACGGGGTCCCGGCGGGGGACATCGAGGCTCGCCGGGAGCAGATGCCCGACCCTGGGATCGCGGTCGACTGGTCTAACGCGCGGGAGTTCCGCGCGTGGCTGTTCGACGACGGTAACGAGAGCAACGGCCGGTTCGACTACACGGCGGATCTGCCGCCCGCAGAGGACGTCAACTCTCCCGTCATCGAGGTGCTCGACGTCTATCCGGACCAGGTCGATGCGCTCGTCAGCCAGGGGACGACGCAGGTCGTCCTCGGTCAGTTCGACGCCGACGCGCTCGAGACGCGACTCGCGGAGTCGGACCGGTACGAAGTCACCGACGAGTACGGCGGCTACGCCGTCGCCGACGGCGCCGACGACGAACCGTCCGCGGGACCGATCGCCGTCGGCGACGACGCGCTCGTCCTCGGTTCCGGCTACGAGAACCCGATCGACGCCAGACACGGCGACCGCGACCGCCTCGAGGACGTCGACCCGTGGATGACGCACCTGCTCGAGACGCTGCCCGAGGAGCCCCTCGTCACCGGCGAGTATCTGGAACCGCTCGTCGACGCCGTCGACGTCCCCGAGATCTACTGCTGGGGGGTGTCGATGCCGGGACGCGGCCCCGAGACGGCGACCTGGGCGTTCGTCTTCGACGATCCCGACGACATCACCGACGACGTTCGCGCGGAGCTTCGGGCGCTGGCCGACGAGGTCGATACACTCGAGGTCGACGGACGAACGCTGACGATGGACGGGACGGTTCCCGAGAACGCCGACGCGGGGCAGTGAGACGCCGTCGGGCCGCCGGTCAGTCCGTCGCGGCCGCCGAGAGCGCCGGCAGCCACCGAACGAGCGCGATCGCGCAGACGACGAACGCCGCCAGCACGACGTAGCCCTCGTCGAAAAAGCCTCGCTCGGCGAACGCGCCGAACAGGACGGGACTCGCGGCGCCGATCGTCATGTAGGTGCTCCGCAGGAATCCGACGCCCGTCCCCTGCATGTCCGTCGGGAACGCCGCCGTCATGTACGGCAGCGTGATCGTCCCGTACCCCAGGATGCTCGAGAGCAACACCGTCCCGGCGACGATCGGCCAGAACCCCTCCAGGAGCGGGAGCGCGACGAGCGCGACGGCCATGACGCCCAGAACGATCGGCAACGATCGTCGAATCCCGAACTCGTCGTAGAGCCGTCCGGTCGTCGGCTGGACGACGATGCCGAGCGCGAAGAACGCGCTGAACAGCGCCGTGGCGACCCCTTCCGAGAACCCCTTGACCTCGATCAGGTAGGTCGGGTAGAAGCCCGTAAACGCCTGCCAGACGCAGTAGGTGAGGATCTGGATCGCCGTCACGACGACGATCTCCCGGCGGCGCAGCTGGACGGCGACGTACCGGACGGTCTCGAGCGAGAGGCTGTCGACGGCGCTGCCCTCGCCGGAGGTTCGGCCGGGGACGACGGCCCACAGCAGACCGGCGACCAGCAGAAAGACGGGCGCGGCGATGCCGAAACCGAACTGCCAGGCCAGCGTCGTCGCGATGGCGCCGGCCGCGAGCGGGAGCGCGGCGTTCCCGACTTCGCCGGCGGCCATCGTGACGCCGACCGCGGTCCCCGCGTTGTTCGGGAAGACGTCCGAGAGGATGGTGAACCGGGCGACGCCGTACAGCGCCGTCCCGAAGCCGAAACAGGCCGTCGCGAGGTAGACCAGCGCCGCCGAGTCGGCGACGGCGACGACGCCGACCGCTATCGCCGAGACGAGCGAGCTCGCCACGAGGATGTTCCCCTCCCCGAGGCGGTCGGCGAGGATCCCGCCGGGAAGCTGTCCGAGCGCGTACGCGAGCCACAGCGCCGTCAGCAGGAACCCCGCCGTCGTCAGGTCGAGGCCGTAGGCCTCCCGCAGGAAGGGTAACAACACCGGGTACGTGAGTCGGACGCCGATCGAGAAACACCAGCCGGTGGCGACGGCGAACAGGATCTTCCCGCGACCCTCCGCGAGCACCGATCGGATCCGCGACACTCGTTCGAACCGCTGCAACCGAGACACGGGCCTCCACGTTCGCGACAGGCGGTGTTGAGACCTCCTGAACGGTACGGTGTTGCCGATACCGGAACCCGGCGCCGGCCACCCCATCAAAATAATAATAATAACTCGACGACGTATCGCTCGTCTGTTCGCGATCGAACTCCGCGGGGTGACCGAACGCTATCGGCAGTTCGACGTTCGTGGGTACAGAAAAGTCAACTGAGGCGGGCGCGTACAACTCGCCCGAGGTGCGACGGGCTTCAGACCGGCCCGAACTCGAGGGCGAGCGTGGCCAGCAGGCCGGCGTAGATGGGGATCGTCAGGTTATCGTCGACGATGAAATCGCCGATCCTGAGCTTGACGCCGTCGGCGACGGTCGCCCCGACCGCGGCCGCGACGACGGCCAGCGGCGTCTCGTGGAGAAAGGGCGCGGCGATGAGCGTCGAGACGACGAACATCGTGACCAGCACCTTCGGCCCCTTGACGAACTTGAGGCTGTCGTCCGAGACGGTCCCGCTGATCGGATCGCCGATCGCGAGCATCAACATCGCCGGGAGGGCGACCCGCGGCTCGAAGAACAGCACGGCGACCGTCATGCTGAGCATGTAGTAGCCGTAGCCGGCGAACTGGTTCTGTTCGTACTCTCGGGTCAGCGAGTCGTAGAGCGACAACTCGACGCCGACGTAGAGCCGGAGGAACTCGAGGGCGATCGTTCCGACCGCGAGGAGGCCCATCAGGAGCTGAAATCGATCCCAGGTCAGTCCGAGATCGAACTGAGCGGCGAGGAGATAGAGCGCGACCAGTCCCGCCCCGCTCGCGTGGACGGCTCGTCGCTTTAGTTCGTCAGCCATCAGATTTCCCGTCGAAGGTAACGACCTTCAGTCCGTCGGTTACGTTCGACACGATCCGTGTTCGGACGCCGATCCTCCCCGCCCGCGGAGGACGAATTAGTCCGTAGCGAGTTTGACGACGACGGTTCCGTCGCTCGAAACGACCACGTGACAGGCCTCGTAGGAAAAGCTCACGGTGAGGGGGTGGTCGCGAGTCGACGTCACGAGGTCGGCGAGCGACTCGGGGTCGACGGTCGCGAACAGCGGCGCCATAGTACATGGGTCGCGGTCCGTGACGGCCCCGACCGTCTCGACGATCGCGGTGGTGAGCGCGTCGGTAACCGTACCGTGCTTCGTTTCGAGCGCCGCGTCGAACCGAGTGTGAAACGTCTCCGTGGTGGGATCGTGACCGACGCTGTCCTCGCCGATCGGTCGGGAAGGCATGACGTCCGAGTGGATCGTATCCTCGTCCATTGGGCTCAGTACGCAAGCGGTCGTGGTAAGGGCGGACGCTGACCAGTCAGCGTGCGTCCGCGCCGGACTTCTCGAAGAGGTGTCGCAAGACGGTTCGCTGGGCCTTGCGCAGGTGCTGGTTGAAGGTCTGGCGCGTGACGTCGAAGCGGTCGGCCAGCTCGTCGCCGGTGCTGGTCCGGGGCGTATCGAAGTAGCCGCCGAAGTAGGCGGCGTCGAGCGCCGACAACTGTCGCTCGGTGAGCGCGTCGGCGACGACGCCGTACAGCAGCTGCGGCGAGTAGACGAGGTCCTCGGAGACCAGTTCGACTTCGGGGTGGAACCGCCGGATTCCGGACGCGGCCTGCCGGGGATCCACGTCGCCGGGCAACTCGCCCAGGAACCGGACCTCGTCGGGAGCGATGACGACGGCGCGGGCGCGGCCGCCGAGGTCCTGAAACACCTGCGAGACCGTCGCCGACTCCGCCTTCGCTTCGATGCGATGGTACCCGTCGATCGAACTGAGCAACCGCGCGTCGCGGTAGTGGGGGACCTCCTCGACGGCGGTCACGAACTCGTTCGCCGGGAGATCCGACGTCCCCATGTACTGGACGGTCGTCCCGTTCTGCAGCGAGACGACCGAGTCGACCTCGAGTCGAATCTCGTCGTCCGCGACCCGCAGGGAGGGCGGGACCGCGGTCCGGTCCGTGCGGAACTCGAGGCGCCGGACGTGGTCGCTGGTCAACCGTTCCTCGCGGCGCTTCAGCGCCGTCGCGTCCTCGAAGGAGACGACGACGTACTCCACGTTCCCGTCGTCGTCCAAGACGGGCGCCGAATTGCTCGAGAGCCACCGCTCGGAGCCGTCGGGGAGTTCGATCCAGTGTTCGAAGCCGAAGACCGGTTCGCCCGTCTCGAGGACGCGCGTGACCGGGTTCTCCGACGCCGGAACGGGCGATCCGTCGTCGTAGTAGATGTTCCACTCGGCGTCGTCGTACGCGCGGCCGACGATCTCCTCGTTCGTCCGGCCGAGCGTTTCCGCCGCTCGTTCGTTCGCGAAGGCGTAGTTTCCCGCCGAATCGATCACGACGGTGCTGACCGGGTTCACGTCGAACACGCGCCGAGCCAGATCCTCGGGCGGGGTTCGGACGAACTCGTCTTCTCGGGGGTCGACCGACTTCTCGGCCTCGTCGTTCTCGGTGGACTCCGTCACCGTCTCATCGCCCCGCACGGTCGGACGCTCCCTCGACCTCGGCCGTCCCTCTCGCCGGAACGGTCGCGGTCACGCCGGCCGCCGCCGAACAGTCGCGCGCGCTCGCCCCCTTCCGACGGCGTCTCGACGAATTGGCGCTGCTCCATACGAGTGAGAGGGGACCGACGAATAAATGGGATTCTATCGGAGGGTCGTCACGCACGCGTGGGACGCCGCTTCGCCTCGGGAAAGATGCTCTCCGGGAGGTACGCGGAGACGACCCAGTTCGGCGCGTTGACGGCCTCGTTGATCTTCAGGTCGACGGCCACCGAACACAGCATGTAGGCGTCGTCCCGCTCGAGTCCGCGCTCGTCCCGGAGGTGGTCGACCATGCTCCGGACGGCTCGTCTGGTCGCCGCCATCAGGTCGTCGGCGATGCCCGTCGTCCCGTACATCGGCTCGTCCCGACCGGTCGGGGTGAACGGGCCGGCGGTCTCGAACTGCGGCTGCTCGATCGAGCGGTCCGAGCGCAGGTCGAACCGGCAGGTGACGGTCATTGGCGCTTCGATGCCGGTCCCGCAGACCTCGCCGTCCCCCTGCGCGGCGTGGCCGTCGCCGATGCTGAACAGGGCGTCCTCGACCGCGACGGGGAGATAGACCGTCGAGCCCGCCGTGAGCTGCTTGACGTCTATGTTCCCGCCGACGTCCCGCGGCGGAAACGTTCCGTGGGGACCGTCCTCGGCGGGCGCGACGCCGACGATGCCGGGGAACGGATTCAGCGGGACCTCGATCCCGTCTCCGAAGTGACCGACGTCGCCCTCGAGATCCCAGACGTGCAACGCCGGGTCGGGGAACTCGTCGGCCAACACGCCGAGCTCCGCCGGCCCCGGGAGGACCAGCGTGTAGCCGACGCCCTCGTGTTCGACCTCGAGCAGTTCGACCGCGAGGACGTCGCCCGGTTGAGCGCCCTCGACCGCGACGGGGCCGGTCAGCGCGTGGATCGGATCGATGTCGAGCGCGGCGACGTCCGCGGGCGTCGACTCTGGGCCGAGCTGTCCGTTGGTCGCGTCCCGACACGAAATTCGGACGATATCTCCCGGTTCGACCGTCAGGGCCGGCTCGCGTCCGTTGTCCCAGTCGCTGTGAACGGTGTCGTCGTCGGCGTCGATCCGATGGTCTACCGCGAACTCCTCGGCTCCCATATGATACTTCCTACGACACCACGGGATAAAACGGTATCTCGCCGGTAGCGGCGTCGAAACTCGATTTCCGCTCGAGACGACCAACGCGGTCGACGCCGCCTTACAGCTCGTCGAACTCGAGGTCGCCTTCCCGGATCGACGACAGCGTCTCCGCGAGGTCGTCGACCGGCAGCCGCTTCTGGTCGGTCGTGTCCCGCTCGCGGACGGTGACGGTCGTCTCCTCGTCTTCGACCGTTTCGTAGTCGACGGTCACGCAGAACGGCGTGCCGACTTCGTCCTGACGGCGGTAGCGCCGGCCGATGTTGCCCGAGTCGTCGTACGTGACCGAGAGGCCGACCTCGCGCAGGTCCGCGACGATCTCGTTCGCCTGGGACTCGAGTTCGTCGTCGTTCTGCAGCGGGAAGACGCCGACGAAGGTGGGCGCGACTTCCGGCTCGAGTTCGAGGTACGTCCGCTCCTCGTCGGCGACCTCGTCCTCGCGGTAGGCGTGGTGGAGGACGGTGTAGACCAGCCGGTCGACGCCGAAGGAGGGTTCGACGACGTGGGGCGTGATGTGCTCGCCGGCCTCGGTCTGCTCCTCGACCGCGAAGCCGGTCTTCTCGACGGGGATCTCGTGGGTCTCGCCCTCGAGGTCGATCTCGACGGCGTCGCCGTCGAACGCCGAGCGATCGCGCGCGGCGAGGTCCTCGAGCTTTTGCACGACTGCCTGCGCGTCGCCGCCGAACTCGGGACCCAGGTAGCTCATGTCGGGGTCGACGGTGGCACGCTCGACGGTCTTCGGTTCGTCGTACTGCTTGAAGATCGTGAAGCGGTCGTCGGAGTGCTCGCCGTGTTTCGAGAGGTCGTAGTCGCCGCGGTAGGCGAAGCCGGCCATCTCGATCCAGTTGCCGTCGACCTCGCTTTCCGCGTCCCAGCAGTCGCTGGCGTAGTGGGCCCGCTCGCCCGAGAGGTGCTGGCGGAACCGGAACCGGTCCATGTCGACGCCGACCGCGTCGTACCACGGTTTGGCGACGCCCAGGAAGTAGGCGACCCACGGGCTGGTGATGATGCCCTCGTCGACGGCCTCGCCGATCGTCGTCCGGATCTCGCCGCCGTCCTCGGCGTTCTGCTCGCTGGCCGGGTAGAGCGTGACCTCGACGTCTTCGACGCTCGAGAGGTCCGGCTCGTCCGTTTCGGGGTCGATGAAGTACTCGAGTTCGGCCTGCGTGAACTCGCGAGTGCGGATGATCGAGCGCCGCGGGCTGATCTCGTTTCGATACGCGCGACCGATCTGGGTGACGCCGAACGGCAGCTGGTTGCGCGCGTACTCCTTGAGCCGCGGGAACTCGACGAAGATGCCCTGCGCGGTCTCGGGGCGCATGTAGCCGGGGTCGGAGTCGCCGGGGCCGATGTTCGTCGCGAACATGAGGTTGAACGTCTCGACGGCCTGGCCCGCGAGTCCCGACCCGCAGTTCGGACAGACGAGTTCGTACTCGGCGATGACCTCCTCGACCTCGGGGATGGGGAGGCTCTCGGCGTCCTCGTACTCGGTGTTGTCCTCGACGACGTGGTCCGCGCGGTGGCTCTCGCCGCACTCCGGACACTCGACGAGCATGTCGTCGAAGCCGTCCAGGTGACCCGAGGCCTCGAAGACGGGCTCGGGCATGATCGTCGGCGCGTCGATCTCCATGTTGCCCTCGGCGACGGCGAAGCGGTCGCGCCAGGCGTCCTCGACGTTGCCCTTCAGCGCCGCGCCCTGCGGGCCGAAGGTGTAGAAGCCGCCGACGCCGCCGTAGGCGCCCGACGACTGGAAGAAGTAGCCCCGCCGCTTGGCCAGTTCGACCAGTTTCTCGCTCGTCGCCGCGGTCGCGCTCTCGGTGTCGTCCGCGCGTTCTCGCTCACTCATAGAGTGCCTCCAGCAGGTCGACGTCACAGACGATGCCGACGAGGTCCTCGCCCGTGACCATCGGGATCTGTTCGATATCGTTGCTGATCATCCGTTGGGCGGCCTCCTGGATCGACGTCTGCGCCGAGACCGTCACCACGTCGCCGCTCATGAACTCGCTGACCGGTTCGGCCGGGATCTCGATGTCCCGCGTGGGAAGATAGCGACTGCCGACGGCTTTGATCCCCTCCCACGACCAGTCGTCGTCCTGATCGCCGAAGTTGTCGCCGGTCTCCTCCTCGCCCTCGACGATGCGGGCGACGTCGATGACGTCGACCTCCGTCAGGACGCCGTTCATTCGCCCCTCGTCGTCCAGCGCGACGGTGTAGGGGACGTTCGCGTACGAGAGTTCGCGCTCGGCGACCGGGAGCGGTGCCCCTTCGTAGGTGGTGTTGACGTCCTCGCTCGCGTAGGACTCGACGGTGCCCTCGGTCTCCTGGTCGCCCGCCGCGATCGCGTGGATCACGTCGGTCACCGTGACGATGCCCTCGAACTCCCCGTCGACGACCGGCACGCGGCGGGCTCCGTCCTCGACCATCGTCCGCGCGACGTCCTCGAGGCTGGTGTCGGCCGTCGTCGTCGGGACGTCCTCGTCCATCAGGATGACGAGCTGGTCCTCGTCGGGCTGTTCGATCAGCGCGTCGCGGGAGATCAGCCCTCTGTACTCGAGACCGTCCTCGGTCGATTTGAGCACCGGAACGGACGAGAACGGCCGCTCCTGGAGGTACTCGAGGACGTCCGAGCGCGAACCCGGCAGTTCGACGGTTACCACGTCTTCGCGGGGCGTCATCGCGTCGGCTACGTTCATATCCCCACGGTACGGCGAAAATGAGTATAAACCCAGTGTTTCGTGCGCCCGCGATACCGGCCCGACCAGTCACTCGTTCTGATAGTTCGATTCGATGAGTTTATATGTGGTTGGGAATGAATAACATACATGGCGACGAACCCCCACGCCATGACGTCCGACGACACCGTCGTCGGTTCGATCGACTCGACGGAATCGAGTACGGAGTACGTCATCGCCGACATCTCGGCCGATGGCGCCTGGCTTTCCATGCAGGCTGACGACGCGCCGACGCTCGGCGCGTCACCGGTCGATCGGTGCGCGCGTATCGGTTCCGTTCGACGGCTTATTTGACGAGGCCAGTCACGACTACGTGCCGTTCGAGCGCGGCAACCGACGGTTTCGCCGACGCGACAACGGGACGACGCTGTCGCCGACTGCAACCGCTGCTCGAGGAGATCGTCGACCGGGACGCTTGAGCCGTCGGAAAACGAGCGAGTCGATTCCTGACACCGTCCGCGACGTTCAGAAGAGGCCGAGGCCGACCGCGTAGGGCCACTCGAGGGCGCCGAGCGCGACCAGCGTCAGCGACGCGCCCAGCAGGCCGACGTTCTTCAGGAACGAGGTCATCTCGGACTGTTGCTGGTCCTCGGGAACGGCCCAGAAGTCGTGCATCGTCGGCGTCGCCACGAGCAGGAACGCGGCGAGCGCACCGGCCGCGAGCGCGGGGAAGACCCCGAGTACGACGCCGAGGCCGCCCGCCACGAGCACGACCCCGGAGAGGGCGACGGAGGCCGTCGGCGCCGGAATTCCCTTCATCTCGGCGTAGCCGGCCATGCCCTCGAGGTCGAGGAAGTGGTTCACGCCCGTGAACGCGAGGACGCCGCCGAAGAGGATCCGAGCGACGAGGAACAGTTCGGCCGCGAGCGGGCCGTCGAAACTCTGTAGCGGTACCGTTTCGATAGCAGCTATCATTCTGTAACCTGCTGTAGTAACCGAACCGTAATAGCCGTTCTCGGACATCCGTATCCCCTGGTAACGGCGGTGTTATCGACTATCCTCGGTGACATCGAGGCAGACTGCCACGCCCGTGAATCGGAATCTCGACGCTCGCCCTGGCCCCTCGAATTCGGTCCGACCGCGGGCGTCCGCGTCGAGCGACCGGTCCGCAGCGCCCGACGATTTTAGTACGCGAGGATCGAGCGTCCGATCGATGGACGGTCCAGACCCCCGACGCGACGGCGGCCCCGAGCGCCCGCGGACGGCGGACGCCGCCGGCCTCGAGCGCGACGACTCGCGGCCGACGGTCGCGACGTTCCTCTCGTCGCTCGTTCCGGCGGCGCTGGCCCGGCGCGCGGTCGCCGTCTCGATCGCGACCGACCGCGACGTCTACGCTCGCGACGAGCCGGTCGACATCTCGATCGACTTCGAAAACCGGTTGCCGGTACCTATCTCCGTGCCGACGCCGCGGCGGCGCCGCTGGGGATGGACGATCGACGGCGACCTCGAGGGCAGCGACGAGCGTCGCTACGTTCCGGAGCGGCCCTCGACGTTTCGGTTCCGCGGCGGCGAGCGCAAACGGGTCCGGGTGACCTGGAACGGCCGCCTCGAGCGCACCGACGGCGACCGCCGTGAATCGGTCGTCCCCGATCCCGGAACCTACGAGCTCCGGGCGTTCGTCGCGACCGGCGCCGATCGCCACCGGCCCAGCGACGGGACGACGATTCGCCTCGAGTAGGCCGAGTCCCGAGGATTCGAGTCGCGCATCCGTTCTCGGCTCGAACGGTCGATAACCTCCGCCGACGCTCGGCGGGACCACCGGTAACCGTTTACTCGGGTGTGTTGTGGTAGCGCATATGTCGCTCGAGCAAGTGTTCTCGCGGCTGCCGGACCCCCGATCGCACGCGTTCCCGGACCACTCGCTGCCCCGCGGCGAGCCCGTGTTTCCGATCGCGGTCGCGCGCGAGGAACTGACGGCGGTCTTGGAGCTGTACGAGACGTTTCGGGCCGTGGACCCGGCCGGACTCGACGCGAACCCGTTCCTCGAGGCGGCGACGACGCACATGCGACAGACGTTCGGCGTCCCCCGATACCGCCCGGACGAGCAGTTGGCCGACGACATCGCGGCGCTGTTGAACGATTTCTCGGACGATCTGGGCGGGCGATCGATGGGCGTCGTCGACGCGACGCCGGCCCACCACCGGACGCTGTACTTCTTCCTGGTCAGCTGTCGGGGCTACTACGGCGCGCCCCACATCCGGTTCGAGCCCGACGAGGCCGCCGTCGAGACGCTGTACGACCTCTACCAGCGGGTGACCGAGCAGGAGGTGTACCTCAAACGGCCGACGTCGGTGCTCGAGTGACGTCGTCGCGTTCCGTTCGGGATCCCGCTCGTCCCCGGTCGCGCGAGTGAGACGTCCTCGAACGCGGCGCTATCGTCGGCGTTCGACCGCGTCTGCGGTCCCGACGCGACGCCAGCATTCGCCGGCCCAACCGCCACGGACGGCTCCGTGCAACGGGTCGCTATGGAACGCCACGACTTCTACCAGTCCGTGCAGTACGAGGCGAACCTCGCGGGCGAGGCCGACGCGCGGGACGCGACCCAAGCCGTGCTCTCCGCGCTGGGCGAGCGACTCGACGAGACGCGGTCCCAACGCCTCGACGGACAGTTACCCGAGGAGATTGGCGAGCACCTCGTCCAGGGTGACTCGGGCCGTCGGTTCGACTACGACGAGTTCCTCGAGCGGATCGAAGATCGGACCGATCGCGCTGCCGTCGGCGACCCCGAGGGGCTCGCCCGCGCCGTCGTCGGCACGCTGCTCGAACACGTTGATGCGGAGGAAAGCGACGCGCTGCGGGAGCGACTCGCGGAACTCGACTTCGAGGAGGCGATCCCGGCGGTCGGGCCCGGTGCTCGACGGTAAGCCGTAACGGTGGCCGGGAGGACCGTCGCCACCGTTCCGGTCCCGGCAGTTGCCGCCCGAACAGTGAGGGAGCGAGTGGGCGTGGGGACGCCCATGGAACGGGCAGCCATCGTCGAGACGGTCAGCGACCGCACCGAAGCCGACGAAGACGGCGCGACGGACGCCACGCGAGCCGTCCTCGAGACGCTCGGCGAGCGCCTGAGCGCCGATCAGGCCGACGATCTGGCGGCCGAACTGCCCCCGGACCTGAGCGAGCACCTCACCGAGGGCGAGTCCGGGGCGCAGTTCTCCGAGGAGGAGTTCATCTCCCGGGTCGATCAGCGCATGGAAACGCTCGACGTGACCGGCGAGCGCGCCGCGACCGCGGTGATGGCGACGCTCCTCGAGTCGGTCGACGAGGCGGAGCGCTCCGCGGTCGTCGACCAGTTCCAACAGTACGGCTTCGAGACCCTGCTGGGAGAGACCGACGCCGACATCGACGTCAGCGAGCGCTCGCCTCGAGAGCGATAGTGAGTGTGCGTCTTGGCTGGTGCGTCGAACCGACGGTAACTGGTGTCTCGGAGCGAACCGATCGGAGAATCGCCGCTCGTTTTCCTCGCGCTGGCAGCGGGGAGTTCCACACCCTCCCCAGCCGACTCGCTCGCTGGCTCACGGCCGTCGGCCGTTCGCCCGTCAGCTCACTCGTCCCTCGCGAGTCGCGTCGCGTCTCGCTATCGCTCGCCGCGACGCTGCGCGCCGATGGTCGGAGTCGATCCGATCGGTGCTCGAGTCGCTACGGGTTCGGTTGAACACATCGCGAAAACGGATCGTCTCGACGCTCCTCGAGTCGCTCGAGCGCCCGGCTCAGGCCTGATCGACCTGTTCGCGGTAGTCTTCGATCTCCTCGATCGCCTCCTCGACCTTGTCCCGCGTATTGCCGTCGGCCCGCTCGCGGACCTGTCGCAGCGTGTTGAGCCGTTCGTCGAGGATCGCGTGATCGGGCGTCGTGTCGCCCATCACGTAGTCGGCGAACGCGTCGGTGGTCTCGCGGATGTCGTCGCGGACGTCGTCGTCGGCCGACTTGGCCGCTTCCTCGAGGTCGTCGCGGGCCTGCTGGAGTTGCTCGGTCATGGTCGAATCCAAACCGAGACGACCCATAACGGTTTGGCGAGCAATAGCCACGTCCGCTCGAACTCCGAACGACGCTCGCACGAGCCGATTCCGGGGCATGGAAGGCTATTAGTATCGACCGACGCTACCTTGCCGGTGAATGACCAGTGCGGCGACGTTCGAGGTTTTTCAGGACAGGGCGGGCGAATGGCGGTGGCGTCTCGTCGCCGCGAACGGGAACATCATCGCCGATAGCGGCGAAGGCTACGCGTCCAAACAGGGTGTCAAGCGAGGCATCGACAGCGTCAAACGGAGCGCGGCCGGAGCGGACGTCCAGTTCGTGACGGACGACTGAGGCGGCTTCGCAGTCGGCGGACGAATTCGAAATTTCGTCCCGTCGGGACACCAACTCCGACACCGGCGTTTGCAGCTCTCTATCTCCAGTACAGCTAAATTCCGACGAAACAGCCCGTGAGGCGGGCAGATCTTCGAATGTCGGTAAATCTCCGATTCCCCGCGTTCGATGCCCCGTGGGCCTCGAAATCGGTGGTAAGAGGCACATCTTGTGCCTTATATGAGGGGACGTTCTCGTCAGTATCACATACATGTCGTCTCGGTTACGCCATCCGCTCGTCGCCGTCATCGTTACGCTACTCCTGACAGTCCCGTGGATCGGGACGTTCCTTTCCTACGGCGGCTACGGAACCGTCCATCCGAGCGAAAACATCGCGGCCGGTATCGCCGTCCTCGTCGCCGGGACCGCGATCCTCGGCGCGGCGTTCCTGCTCGCGTGGGCGGCCGAAACCGCCGAGAAGGACGTCCCGCAGGCGTTCGCCATCGCGGTGCTCGCGGTGCTTGCCGTGGCTCCCGAGTACGCCGTCGACGCGCTCTACGCCTGGCAGGCCGGCGCCGGCTCCAGCGAAGCGGGCAACCTCGCGGTCGCGAACATGACCGGCGCGAACCGGATCCTCATCGGGCTCGGCTGGTCGGGGATCGCGCTGTTCAGCATCTACCGCGCGAAGCGCACGGTCGATCCGGCAGTCGAACACCGGTCGGGGGTCCTCGCGGACGCGGTCAGGCTGGACCGGGCGATCTCCCTCGAGATCGTGTTCCTCCTCGTCGCGACGGCGTTCGCGTTTCTCGTCCCGCTCGGCGGCGGGATCGGGATGGTCGATACGCTCGTTCTCGTCGGCCTCTATCTGCTCTATCTCCTCGTGATCATCCGGAGCGACGTCGACGAAACCGAGGAACACGTCGGCGTTCCCGCGTACTTCCAGGGGTATTCCAAGTTCCCGCGAGTATCGCTCGTCCTCTTCGGGTTCGCGTTTTCCGGGGCGATCATCTTCACCGCGGTACATCCGTTCGCGGAGGGACTCGAGCAGATGGGCCTCCAGTACGGCGTCCCCGAGTTCTTCATGATCCAGTGGCTCGCCCCGCTGGCCTCGGAGAGCCCCGAGCTGATCGTCGTGGCCTACCTCGTGAACAAGGCGCGGACGACCGCCGGATTCAACGCGCTCATCTCCTCGAAGCTCAATCAGTGGACGCTGCTCATCGGGACGCTCGCGGTCGTCTACTCGATCTCCGCCGGGCACGTCGGGACGCTCCCGTTCGATTCGAAGCAGGTCGCGGAGATCTGGATCACCGCGGCCCAGAGCTTCTTCGCGATCTCCGTCCTGACGAACTTCGAGATCAGCGTCCGCGAGGCGATCGCGTTGCTCGGCCTGTTCGGAACGCAGGTCCTCGCGGAGTTCTACGTCATTCGGACGTACTCCGAACCGGTCGTGACGGAACTCAGCATGAGCGTCCTCTACGGCTACACTGCCGTGTACGTCCTGCTCGGGCTCGCCCTGTTCGTGCGGCGGCGCGACAGCGTCCGCGAACTCCTCGAACGGACCGCGTTGACCACGCGGGCGGCGATCGGTCGCGGGACCGCGCAAACCCAGACGGAGCACGCGGACTGAGCCGTCGGGCGCCGTCGCCCCCGCCCGCGTTCGCGCGTCGCGTAATGCGAGCGCGTAAAGTAGCTCGACGCCCTGAACCCGATAATGAGCGACTCCGATTCTCGAGGCCCCCTCCAGCCGGATCGTCCCGACGTCGATCGGCCGTTCACGGTCGACGCGCCCTTCGAGCCCGCGGGCGACCAGCCCGAGGCGATCGAGCAGTTAGCCGAGGGATTCCGGCAGGGGATGGACAAACAGACCCTGCTGGGCGTGACCGGCTCCGGGAAGACCAACACCGTCTCGTGGCTGATCGAGGAGATCCAGAAGCCGACCCTCGTCATCGCCCACAACAAGACGCTGGCCGCCCAGCTCTACGAGGAGTTCCGGAACCTGTTCCCCGAGAACGCCGTCGAGTACTTCGTCTCCTACTACGACTACTACCAGCCCGAGGCCTACGTCGAGCAGACCGACACCTACATCGACAAGGACGCGTCGATCAACGACGAGATCGACCGTCTGCGCCACTCCGCGACGCGCTCCCTCTTGACGCGCGAGGACGTCATCGTCGTCGCGAGCGTCTCCGCGATCTACGGCCTCGGTGACCCGCGCAACTACGTCGACATGTCCATGCGACTCGAGGTCGGCGAGGAGGTCGGCCGCGACGAACTCCTCAAACGCCTCGTGGACCTGAACTACGAGCGCAACGACGTCGACTTCACGCAGGGCACCTTCCGCGTGCGGGGCGACACCGTCGAGATCTACCCGATGTACGGCCGCTACGCCGTCCGCGTGGAACTGTGGGGCGACGAGATCGACCGCATGGTGAAGGTCGATCCCCTCGAGGGCAAGACCAAGGGCGACCAGCAGGCGGTCCTCGTTCACCCGGCGGAGCACTACTCGATCCCGGAGACCACTCTCGAGGAGGCGATGGACGAGATCCGGACCGACCTCGACAAGCGCATCTCGTACTTCGAACGGCAGGGCGACATGATCGCCGCCCAGCGCATCGAGGAGCGAACGAGCTTCGACCTCGAGATGATGCAGGAGACGGGCTACTGTTCGGGGATCGAGAACTACTCGGTCTACCTCTCGGATCGGGAGTCCGGCGACGCGCCCTACACCCTGCTGGACTACTTCCCCGATGACTTCCTCACCGTCGTCGACGAGTCCCACGTGACCCTCCCGCAGGTCCGCGGGCAGTACGCCGGCGACAAGTCGCGCAAGGACTCGCTGGTCGAGAACGGCTTCCGACTCCCGACGGCCTACGACAACCGGCCGCTCACCTTCGAAGAGTTCCAGGAGAAGACCAACCAGACGCTGTACGTCTCGGCGACGCCGGGCGACTACGAGCGCGAGGAGAGCGACCAGATCGTCGAACAGATCGTTCGACCCACCCACCTCGTCGACCCCGAGATCGAGGTCTCGCCGGCCAGCGGCCAGATCGACGACCTGATGGATCGCATCGACGAGCGCATCGAACGCGACGAACGGACCCTCGTCACCACCCTCACCAAGCGGATGGCCGAGGACCTGACCGAGTATCTCGAGGAGGCCGGCGTCGACGTCGCGTACATGCACGACGAGACGGACACGCTCGAGCGCCACGAGATCATCCGCTCGCTGCGTCTGGGCGAGATCGACGTCCTCGTCGGCATCAACCTCCTGCGGGAGGGGCTGGACATTCCCGAGGTCTCCCTCGTCGCGATCTTAGACGCCGATCAGGAGGGCTTCCTCCGCAGCGAAACGACGCTCGTCCAGACGATGGGCCGGGCGGCGCGAAACGTCAACGGCGAGGTCATCCTGTACGCCGACGACCCCTCGAACGCCATGGAGTCGGCGATCGAGGAAACCCAGCGTCGCCGCCGGATCCAGCAGGAGTACAACGAAGAGCACGGGTTCGAACCCACGACGATCGAGAAGGAGGTCGGCGAGACGAACCTGCCCGGCAGCAAGACAGAGACCACGCAAGTCTCGGGCCGCGAGATCGAGGACGAGGAGGAGGCCGAACGCTACGTCGCCGAACTCGAGGACCGGATGGACGAAGCCGCGAGCAACCTCGAGTTCGAACTGGCGGCGGACATCCGCGATCGGATTCGCGAGGTTCGCGAGGAGTTCGACCTCGCCGGCGGCGGCGAGGATGAGGGGATCGCGCCGCCCACGGAGGAGTTCTGAGCGGCCGTCGCTGTCCGACGCACCTTCGTTGCTGACGTTTCACCTGTCTTTATTATCTGCTACTGAACTGTATGGCGCATGATCATCTCGAGGCGCCGATACCTGGCGATGACGGGGAGCACGGCAGCGCTGAGCGCCGCCGGCTGTACGAGTCTGCTGGACGGCGAGACCGACGACAGCGGTGACCAGAACGCGGATCCCGATACCGACGAGGACGACGAAACCGATGCCGACAGCGACGCGTCGAGTACGGGCCTCGCGGCCGACGACTGGCCGTCGTTCCAGCGGACGCCGGGCAACGACGGCTACACCCCGTCGTCGGCGCCGACGGACGACCCCGCTGAGCGCTGGTCGACCACGCTCTCGGGCGCGCTCGAGGAGCAGGTCGCGGTCGTCGACGGTACCGTCTACGCGGTCACCGACGACGGGACCGTTCACGCCCTCGAGGCGGCGTCGGGCGACGAAATCTGGACCGAGTCGCTCGAGGGCGGCCGCGCGCAGTGTCCGTGCATCGTCGACGGACTGGTCGTCGTCAGCACCGAGACGGGCGAACTCGTCGCCTTGGACGCGGCCGACGGCGAGCGGGAGTGGACAGCTGACCTGGCAGGCCCAGTTGCAGGGCCGACCGCGGATGCCGGAACCGTCTACGTCGGCACGAGCGAGAACCCGGTCGCCTACGCCATCGATGCGGCCAGCGGCGTCGAACGGTGGTCGTTCCCGCTCGCCCTCGACGCCGTCGACTACCCCGCCGTCTCCGGCGAGGGCGTCTACGTCGCCGCCCACTCGGCGTGGGACGGGCGCCTGTACGCGCTCGAGCCGACCGACGGGTCCGAACGGTGGGTTCACGAAGCCGATCGAATGCGGTCTCCGGCGGCGGTCGACGACGGCGTTCTGGCTCGCGGCTACGCGGTGACGATCCTGACGCCGGCGGGCGATCCGCGCCAACGGACCGGCTTCGGGACGTCGTACCCCGCGCCCCCGGCGACGACGTCGACGGCGCTGTTCGGCGGGGGGAGCGGCGGCGGCTTCACGGCACTCGATCGCGCCGAGGGCGTTCCGGACTGGCACGCGTCGTTCGTCGGTCCGATCTCCGCGACGGCGGTCACCGACGATCGCGCCTATCTGACCACTGGCCGACCGGAACTGGTCGCGCTCGACCTCGCGACGGGCGACCGGCGGTGGTCCCGTTCGCTCGAGGGCGGGATCGCGACCGGACCGACGGTCGCCGACGGCGCGGTCTTCGTCGGGACGAACGACGGCAATCTCACGGCGTTCGAGTGACGATCAGAGCACGCCGAACCCGAACTCCGCCATTCCGAAGACGGGCGCCCACAGCAGGTGCAGCGCGACGCCGACGACGACGGCGGGCAGGAAGTTGTAGATCGTGGCGACGATCGCCGCTTTGGCGTCGACGGCCAGCAGCGGGAACAGCGCGTCGCCGTCCTGGGCGATCGCGTTGGCGGTCAGCGCCGAAAACGGCAGGCCGCCCTCGGCGTAGACGCTGGCCAGCAGGATCTGCGGGCCGCAACCGGGGATCAGTCCGACGACCGCGCCGCCGATCGGGGCGAGCACCCCGGCCGCCGCGGCGACGGTCGTGACGTCGATCCCCGTGAGGAGGACGGCGTACTCGTAGACGAGGAAGGCCACGAGCACCCAGACGGTGACGAAACTCGTCTCCATCGCCGCGTGGGTGAGCGTGTCGTACACCGAGCCGAAGGAGTCCCGCGCTCGAGCGATCTCCCCCTCGCCGACGTAGTGGCGGCCGACCGCGTAGAGGTACAGCGACAGCGCCGCGCCGACGATGCCGACGACGGTGAAGAGGCCGTCGAAGCCGAGGCCGGCCGCGAGCGCGACCTCGGGGCCGCCGCGGAGCAGGTAGAGGCTCCCGAGGACGAGCCCCGCGACGGCCGCGACCCACCACAGGACGTGCGCGAAATGGGAGAGCGGAGTGAGCACTCGAGAGCGTCGATCCGGACCCGCGTCGTGAGCGCACGCCGGCGACGGTCCGCCGTAGTCGTGGGCGGGGTTCGGTCCGACGCCGCCGTTGACGACGGTGCCGCCGTCGGCCATCGCCGGCGAGAGTTGCGCGACGGCGTCGTCGACTCGAGTGACGCCCAGCCCGACGGTGTCGACGAGGTAGCCGGTCGCGACCGACGCCGCGAAGGCGATGGCGTAGGCGTACAGCGCGGCCTCGGGAGCGAGCGCGAGGATAACGAACGCCGAGTCGCCCGCGGTCGCGCCTAACGTCGCGACGACGGTCCCGAAGCTGACCGTACCGCGGACGTACAGCGGCATGACGACGATCGCGCCGCCGCAGCCGGGGGTCAGCCCGAGGATGCCGCCGAACAGGACCTGGAGCCGTTCGTTGTCTTCGATCGCCGCGAGCGCGGCGCCGTCGGTTCGGTACTGGATCAGTCCGAACGCCAGCACCGTCACCGCGACGAACGCGCTCACTTGCACGTAGCCGTCCCGCAGCGACTCGAGCAGGACGATCAGCAGTTCGTTCACGTCTCCTCACCCGCCGTCTGTGAGGGGACCGACACAAGATTAGACATCTCTAAACATAGGTTTAGTAGCATGCGATATATACTTGCTGGTGGCCCGTGCCGGTCGGCGTGACCACGGTCGAGCGATCACTGCTACGGAGAGCGTGGCTACGCTGCGTTCGCCGCCGCAGTCGTCAGCGATCGTCAGCGAACAGTCAGCGATCGGCGCAGCGTCTCGAGAACGATCGCTCGAGTGCGACTCGGTCGGTCGATTCGAGCGGCGGGAGCCCGACGGTCAGAGATCGAGCGTGTAGACGACTTCCCGGCGCTCCTCGCCGCCGATCTCGACCGTGTCCTCGCCGGTCCGCTCGAATCCCTGTTCCTCGTAGAACCGCCGGCCGCCCTCGTTGGAAGCGAGGTCCATCGCCCGCATTCGCTCCATGTTGAAGTCCTGCAAGTCCTCGCAGAGCCGCTCGTGTAGCGCCGTCCCGATCCCCTGCCCCTGATGGTCCGGGTGGACCGCCATCCGGAGGACGTCGCCTTCCGCCTCGCTGACGACGCCGTGGGTGAAGCCGACCACCTCGCCGTCGGCTTCGGCGACGAGAAACGCCGTCCCCGGTTTCGACAGCGCCTGCTCGAGTCGCTCGTCGCCGTACCAGTCGTCGATCGTCTCGTCGATCGCGTCGGCCTCGAGTTCGTCGTACGTTTCGTGCCAGGTGTCGCGAGCGACGTTCCTGATCGCCGCACGATCCTCGAGGGTGGCCGGTCGAAGTTCCATACCGCCCGCTACACCGTCGGCTGTCAAAGTGGTTTCACCCACTCTGTGGGGTGGTAACAGGTTTCTAGAACGGTCGCTTCGAGTGGAACCGAAACGGGAGTCGAACGACGGTTGCGGGAGGCGGTCGAACGGTAGAACTCCCTGCGAACGACTGTCGTGCCAGCGGAGGTCGGCGACTGCACTCGACGCGGTCGCTACGAAGTTAGTCTCGAGTGGAAGGAGAGGGGTCGCGATCGCGGGCGGCGGGCATCGCGATCGTCCTCACCCGGTGAGGATTCCGCCGGTCGGGATACGCGTCGCGGGCGTGCCGTCCTCGTTCGTCGACGCGTCGTCGCCGAAGTCGGGGGAGTGGCGGATCGTTCGTCGGGCCTTTGCCAGTCGCTGCGTGCTTGCCGTGACGGTGGCGAGGATCTTACTCATACACGAGTAAAGAAGCACGGGACGCATATAAGTATTTTCGAGATGAAAGATCGTGTGGGTACGCCGGTAACGAGCGCAGATCTTCCTATCGGTCGAACGAGCGATTTAGAAGCTCTAGATCGAGAATGTGGGAGATTTACCGATAGGAATGACCAAATCTAGAGGACGATTCACAAGGGTATAAAATCAGATAGGTCAGCGGAATCGACGGCAGACGGTCAGCGGTGGAGGTGACACGCGGCGAAGTGTTCGCCCGAGCCGACGGTCGACTCGAGTCGGTACGCGGGCCGTTCCCGAGCGCAGATACTCCGCTCGGCGAACGACTCGAGCAGGAGGGAACTCGCTTCGTCCCAGTCGTCCTCGTCGACGGCCGCGTCGCCGCGGTCGGTCGCGATCCGGTCGATCGCCTCGGTGACGATCTCGCCGGCCTCGCCGCCGGGCGGTTGGCCGCCGAAGAACTCCCGGCGCATCTCGTCGGCCGACATCGCCTCGAAGGTCCGGCGTTTGACCGCCCGCATGAACGCGCGGGTGTGGGCCCACTCCTCGTCGGTCAGGTCGTACGCCGCCGGCGCGATCAGCCGCGGACACCGCGTCCGGAACCGGCAGCCGGAGGGCGGATCCTGCGGGCTCGGCACCTCCCCCTCGAGGACGCCGCGGGCGCCCGACTCCCGCGGATCCGGGACGGGGATGGACTCGAGCAACGCCTTCGTGTACGGGTGCTGGGGGTTCTCGAACAGCTCCTCCTTCTCGGCGACCTCGACCATGTGGCCCAGGTACATCACCGCCACGCGGTCGGAGACGTAGCGGATGACCGAGAGGTCGTGGGCGATGAAGAGGTAGGTCAGGCCGAACTCCGCCTGGAGTTCGTCCATCGTGTTCATCACCTGGGCCTGAATGGAGACGTCGAGCGCGGAGACGGGTTCGTCACAGACCACGAAGTCGGGGTCGACCGACAGCGCCCGCGCGAGGTTGATCCGCTGGCGCTGGCCCCCCGAGAACGCGTGGGGATGGCGGTTGTAGTGGCGCGGGTCGAGCCCGACCTTCTCGAGCAGTTCCTTCGCCCGCGCCTCCCGGCCCTCGTCGTCTAACATGTCGTGGGCCCGCATCGGCTCCTCGATGATCTGGCCCACCTTCATGCGGGGGTCGAGCGACGACTGAGGATCCTGGAAGATCATCTGCATGTCCGAGCGCATGCGCCGCAGCTCCTCGCCGCCGAGGTCGGCCAGGTTCCGGCCCTTGAAGTAGATGTCCCCCTCGGTCGGCTCGAGCAGGCGCAGGATCGTCCGCCCGAGCGTGCTCTTCCCGCAGCCGGACTCGCCGACGAGCCCGAGGGTCTCGCCGGGTTGGATCTCGAGCGAGACGTCGTCGACCGCTTGCACCGTCCCGGGATCCATGCTGATCGGCGGAAACCGATCGGGTTCGAACTGCAGCCCCGCGAACAGCCCCGACTCCTGGGCGAAGTGCTTCGAGACGGCGTCGAGTTCGAGCAGCGGGCCGTCGCCCTCGTAACCGCTGTCGTCGCCCAACCGGAGGTCGCTACTCACGGCGCTCACCTCCGTCGTCGGCCGTCGGGTTCGGGGCGAGGCCGGATTCGGAGTCGGTGTCGGCGGAGTCCTCCCCGCCTGGCGTCGGCTCGCGGTCCTCAAGCGGCGGACTCTCGTCGTAGCCCACGTCGAAGGCGTCGTGTTTCACGCAGGCCGCCCGGTGGGGCTCGCCGCCGCCCGCGACGATCTTCGGCTCGGGGTGGACCCGCTTGCACACCTCCCGCGCGTGGGGACAGCGCGGGTGGAACCGACAGCCGGGGGGCGGATCGATCGCTTCGGGCATCACGCCCTCGATGGGCTGGAGGTCGTCGACGGTTCGGTCGGGGCGGGGCATCGAGTCGAGCAGGGCGTCCGTGTAGGGGTGTTTGGTATCGTAGAAGAGGTCGTCCACGGCGGCCTGCTCGACGATCTCGCCGAGGTACATGACGTTCACGCGGTCGCAGATCTCCGCGACGACGCCGAGGTCGTGGGTGACCCAGATGAAACTCGTCCCGTACTTCGCCTGGAGTTCGTCGACCAGATCGAGGATCTGGCCCTCCACGGTGACGTCGAGCGCCGTCGTCGGCTCGTCGGCGATGATGAGGCTCGGCTCGCAGGCCAGGGCCATCGCGATGAGCACGCGCTGGCGCATCCCCCCGGAGAACTGGTGGGGGTACTCCTCGTAGCGCTGTTCGGGATCGGGGATGCCGACCTCCCGGAGCATGTCGATCGCCTCCGCTTTCGCCTCGTCCTCTCCGAGGCCGCGGTTGAGTTCGATGAACTCCCGGAGCTGGCCGCCCACCGTGAAGACGGGGTTGAGCGACTCCATCGGATCCTGGAAGATCACTGCGATCTCGTTGCCCCGGATCCGGGTCCGGATCTCCTCGTTCGAGAGCACGTCGTCGCGCTCCCGGAGTTCGCCGTTCGGCCCCTCCTCGAGGCCGAAGATCGTCTCGCCCTTGTAGGTGATCTCGCCGGCGACGATCTCGCCGGGATCCTCGACGAGCCGCAGCAGGCTCATCGAGGCGACCGACTTGCCGGCGCCGCTCTCGCCGACGAGGCCGACGATCTCGCCCTCGCGGACCTCGAAGGAGATCCCGTCGACTGCGCGCACTGTACCGGCTTCCGTGAAGAACTGCGTCTTGAGATTCTCGACGCGAAGGAGTGGTTCGGAGCTCATGTTAGTCGTTGATCCGCGGGTCGAGGGCGTCCTGTAAGCCGTCGCCGAACAGGTTGAAGCCCATGATGGTGATCATGATCGCGATTCCCGGCCAGATCGACAGCCAGACGTTCGAGTGCATGTAGCCGTGGGCGGTTCTGAGCATCGCGCCCCAGTCCGGCGTCGGCGGCTGGGCGCCGTAGCCGAGGAAGGAGAGTCCGGCGACGATGAGGATCGTCACGCCGATCTGCAGCGTCGCGTACACCAGCACCGGCGCGAAGCTGTTCGGAATGACGTGCCGGAGAATGATGTTGCGATCCTTGACCCCCGCCGCCCGCGCCGCCTCGATGTAGTCCATCTCGCGGATGCTCAGGACCCGGCTCCGGATGATGCGGGCGAACACCGGCACGAACGTGATCCCGACGCCCAGCACCGCGTACCAGATGTTCGCCCCGCCGACGAAGACGGTGAAGACGATGATGAGGATCAGCGGCGGGATCGAGTAGACCGTCTCGACGGCCCGCATCAGGACGTCGTCGATGCGGCCGCCGTAGTAGCCGGCGGTGGCGCCGATGAGCGTCCCGCCGAGCAGTCCGATAAAGGCCGAGATCAGCCCGACGAATACCGACACCTGGGTGCCGTAGACGATTCTCGTGAAGTAGTCCCGACCGGCACGGTCCGTTCCGAGCGGGTGCTCGAGGGTGCCGCCCGCCGGCAGCGGATTCCACGACTGCTCCGCGAGCGGGAAGTACGGCGGGACGTGCGCCTGGCCTTCGCCCGGCGGCGGGATGCGGGTCGGGTGGTCGAAGATCGGTAACAGCTGCGCGAACCGATAGTTCGACACGTGCCCGAACGTGAGTCGCGAGAGGTTGCTGTCGATCAGTGCGTACACCGCGACGAACAGCACGAAGGCGACGATGTACAGCCCCCAGCGGGCCGTCGTGTCCCGCTTGACCTGCGCGACGGTGTACCGCCAGCCGACGCGGGCCTCGACTTCCTCGTCGTCCTCCGGGACCGATTCCGAGCCGCTTTCGATCTGTGATTCGCCGACTGCCATGTTTAGTCACTCTCTCCGTAGGTAACGCGCGGGTCGACGTACGCGTAGGAAATGTCGGTGATGATGACGCCCATCACGAACAGGAACCCGAGCATCATCGTGATCCCCATCACGAGCTGGTAGTCGTTCTGGGCGATCGCGTCGACGAACAGCCGACCCATGCCGTTGATGTTGAACACCGTTTCGACCAGCACCGCGCCGCCGATCGCCGTCGATAGGTTCAGCCCGACGATCGTGATGATCGGCAGTTGGGCGACGTTGAAGGCGTGCTTTCGCAGGATCGTCCGCTCGGGCACGCCGTAGGCGCGGGCCAGTTTGACGTACTCGCCCTGCAGCGACTCGATCATCTGGGTGCGCTCGACGCGCATGATCGTCGCCATCTGGAGGGTTCCCAGCGCGATCATCGGCAACAGCAAGTGCCTGATCGTCTCGTAGTACAGTTCCGGGTAGCTGCTGATTCCCCGAACGGAATCTGGCGATCGCCAGGGGTAGACGAGCCCGCTCGAGGGGAACCAGCCGAGTTTGACCGCGAAGATCAGGATCAGGACGATCCCGATCCAGAACGACGGCGTGCTGACGCCGAAGAGGGCGACGATCCGCGAGACGTGATCGGTCGGTTCGTTGCGCTTGTTCGCGGCGATGATGCCGAGGGGGATCGCCGTCACGAGCGCGAACACGTACGCGGAGAGGACCAGCAGCAGGGTCGGCCCGATCCGCTCCAGCATCAGGTCCGCGACCGGCCGCCGGTAGTGGATGCTCCGGCCGAAGTCGCCCTGTAACAGCCCGGCCATGTACGTCACGTACCGCTCGTGTAACGGCTTGTCCAGTCCGTACCGCTGTTCGATCGCTCTGACCTGTGCTTCGGTGTGCTCCTGTCCCTGGAGCATGAGGCTGACGGGATCGCCCGGGCCCAGGTTCGCCAGCAGGAACGTGATGACGGAGATCCCGATCAGGACGGGGATCGCCTGTAGGAGCCTGTATATCGTGTATTTGAGTAGTTTCATTGGTCCGCGAGTCGGTCGATGTTCTCGTCGTTACACCGCTTCCGGCGGTCGCGCGGACCGCCGGGGGTCGGTCGACGGCTCCGAACGCGGCGTTCGGGCCGGCGCGCTCACTCGATCGAGACGTTCGCGTAGTCCGAGGCGAGGGTCGGGTTGTACGTGGAGTCCGGGTGGGCCTGCAGCTCCTGCACGTAGTCCCGCGAGGCCATCGTGTTGTCCTGCGTGAACGCGGGCAGCGCCGGCAACTGCTCGACGATCTCCCGGATGATCGGTTCGTAGATCTCGTAGCGTTCCTCCTGATCGGCCATGTTTCGCGCCTGCGCCAACCCCTCGTGGAAGCCGTCGCTGCCCTCGTAGAAGTGGCCCTGATTGAGCTCTTCTTGGCTCTCGTGGAACAGCGAGTAGAGGTAGAAGTCCGGATCGGGACCCCCGCTCCACCCCAGCAGGTATATATTGTAGTCGTCCGCGTTGCCCGTGGTATAGGTGTCCACGAGCGTCGAGAAGTCGAGCTGCTGGACGTCGGCCCCGTAGCCGATCTCGTCGAGCCGCGTGGCGATCCGTTCGGCCAGTTGCGCGCGGATCCCCTCCGGCGTAATGATCGTCGGCTCGAAGTCGTCGGGCGCGTGTTCGTCTAACAGCGACTGGGCTTCGTCGGGATCGTACCCCGGAAGGAGCTCCTGATACTCGTCTTCGGGGAATCCCCAGACCTCGTTGACGACCGGCGGAATCGGGCTGTACATCGGCGAGGTCACGTTCGCTGCGTTTGACTCGATGAAGTCCTGCATCGAGAACGAGTGGGCGATCGCCCGGCGGACCTCGGGGCTGGTCGTGGGACCCTCGTTGCAGTTGAACGCCATGTACATGTACGTGGCACTCTCCGCCGAGTGGAGGTTCACGCCCTGCTCGTTCTCGAGGACGTCCCAGTCGTCGTTCGGAACGCCCGCGATCACGTCGGTGTTTTCGGCCCGGATGTCCGAGACCCGCCCCGCCGGGTCGTCGTGGGCCACGAAGCGGACCCGCTCTAAGTTCGGGTCCAGATCGTCCCAGTAGTCGTCCCACCGCGCGATCTCGACGTAATCGCCCTCGAGTTCCTCGAACGTGAACGGCCCGCTCCCCACCGGATCCCTGTTGAACGCCTCGGGATCCTCGGAGCGGACGCTTTCGGGAACCACCGAGACGCCCATCGTCTGGAGTTCGAACGGGCCGTACGGTTCCTCGCCGAGGTCGACCTGCAGCTGGTAGTCGTCGATGACCTCGGTGCTCTCGATCATGTCGTACTCGGCGGCGTTCTCCGTCTCCTCCTCGACGGGGGCGGTAAACGAGTAGGCGACGTCCGAGGCGGTCACGTCGTCGCCGTTGTGGAACTCGGCCGCCTCCTCGATCTCGAAGATATAGCGCGTCCCCTCGCGCTCGACGGTCGGCTCGCCCGTCGCGAGTTTGGGCTGGAGCTCGAGGTCCTCGCCGAACTCGTAGAGCCCGTCGAAGACGTGGTTGATCACCTGGAAGCTGTAGACGTCGTTCGAAACGACGGGATCGAACTGATCCTCCCGCGATTGCTCTTGCGTGAAATGGAAGGCGTCGCCGTCGCCGCCGCCACCACCGATGCACCCTGCGACCGCCGCCGCGGAGACGGCAGCACCCGAGGCGAGGAGCTGCCGTCGAGTTACTGCTGAGCTTCGTTGCACCATAGCACATGATATGCTATCACGAACCAAATATAGTTTTTGCCGTATCATATACCACCACGGAAAATAATATCCAATAGTATATGGAAATAATAGTATCATTCGAATGTCTGGGTGATATGGGCGATTATTGGACATGCAAGCATCATAGTGTTCAGAAGCCTTCGATACCGTGTGCAACCGTCACTATCTCGTCATTGTCGTCGTCAATCTCCCGTGGGAATGGTGACCCCTGCTGGCGACTCGGCGGGGACCACGCCTCGGTAGCCAACCGGAGAGCTTTTTCTATCGGCCGATACAGATGTGGGATATGAACTACCGCACCGTCGAGACGACGGACGAGTACGTCGCTCGCCTCGAGCACGGCGGCGACTGGCGGGCCGAGATCGAGTCGCTCGCGGACGAGGTCGACGCCGACGCGGCCTGGTTTACCGCCCTCGGCGCGGTGCAGGACGCGGAACTCTGGTTCTACGACCAGGACGAGTGCGAGTACTACCCGATCGAGTTCGACGAGCCGCTCGAGGTCGCCAGCTGCGTCGGGAACGTCTCGTGGCTGGACGACGACCGATTCGCACACACCCACGCCGTCCTCTCGGACGACGAGGGGACGACGTATTCCGGGCACCTGAACGAGGCGACGGTCTGGGCCGGCGAGGTCTACATGCGCGTCTTCGCGGACGGCCTCGAGCGCGAACACGACGAAACCACCGATCTGGACCTGTGGCTCTGACATGCGCGAGGTAGACGAACGGTACTTCGAGCGCCTCGAGTCCCGGTTGGACGAGGCCTTCGACGTCGCCGAGCGGGCCAAGGAACGCGGCGCCGACCCGAAACCCGAGGTCGAGATTCCGACCGCGCGGGACATGGCCGACCGCGTCGAGAACATCCTCGGAATCGACGGCGTCGCCGAGCGCGTCCGCGAACTCGAGGGGGAGATGAGCCGCGAGGAGGCGGCTCTCGAACTCGCCGAGGACTTCGCCGAGGGTCGGGTCGGCGACTACGAGTCAAAGGCCGGGAAGGTCGAGGGCGCGGTCCGCACCGCGGTCGCCCTGCTGACAGAAGGGGTCGTCGCGGCGCCCATCGAGGGGATCGACAAGGTCGAGATCTTAGAGAACGACGACGGCACGGAGTTCGTCAACGTCTACTACGCCGGCCCGATCCGGTCGGCTGGCGGGACCGCGCAGGCCCTCTCGGTCCTCGTGGCCGACTACACCCGCGCGCTCGTCGGTATCGAGCAGTTCAACGCGCGCGACGAGGAGATCGAGCGCTACGCCGAGGAGATCGCCCTCTACGACAAGGAGACCGGCCTCCAGTACACGCCCAAGGACAAGGAGACGAAGTTCATCGCGAAGCACATGCCGATCATGCTGGACGGCGAGGCCACCGGCGACGAGGAGGTCTCCGGCTTCCGCGACTTAGAGCGGGTCGACACCAACAGCGCCCGCGGCGGGATGTGTCTGGTCATGGCCGAGGGGATCGCGCTCAAGGCGCCGAAGATCCAGCGTTACACCCGCAACCTGGACGAGATCGACTGGCCGTGGCTTCAGGACCTGATCGACGGCACCTACTACGAGGACGCGGCCGACGAGGGGGACGGCGAGGACGACGCCGACGAGGACGAGGCCGCCGACGCCGAGAGCGAGGGCGAGGGCGAGGCCCCCGCGGACGGCGATGACACCGACGAACCGCAGGGTCCCCCGCGCGTCGAGAAGTCCCAGAAGTTCCTCCGGGACCTGATCGCCGGCCGCCCCGTCTTCTCACACCCCTGCGCGGAAGGCGGGTTCCGACTGCGCTACGGTCGCGCGCGCAACCACGGCTTCGCGACCGCCGGCGTCCACCCCGCCGCGATGCACCTCGTCGACGACTTCCTCGCGACCGGCACCCAGATCAAGACCGAGCGCCCCGGCAAGGCGGCGGGGGTCGTCCCCGTCGACTCCATCGAGGGGCCGACGGTCAAACTCGCCAACGGCGACGTCCGCCGGATCGACGACCCCGAGGACGCCCTCGAGATCAGAAACGGCGTCGAGAAAATCCTCGATCTCGGGGAGTATCTGGTCAACTACGGCGAGTTCGTCGAGAACAACCACCCGCTCGCGCCGGCCTCCTACACCTACGAGTGGTGGATCCAGGACCTCGAGGCCGCGGGCGCGGACACGCAAGCGCTCGAGGACGACCCCCGAATCGACCTCGAGTTCCCCGACCCCGAGGAGGCGCTGGAGTGGGCCGTCGAGTACGACGCCCCCTTACACCCCGAGTACACCTATCTCTGGCACGACATCTCGGTCGACGCCTTCTGCGATCTCGCAGCGGCGGTCGCCGACGGCCGGATCGAGCGGGACGGCGACGGCAGCGTGAACGGGAACGGGGACGACAGCGTCCTCGTCCTCGAGTACTCCGACCCCGTCCGCGAGGCGCTCGAGCGGATCGTCATCGAACACCGTCAGCGACCGGACGAGAATCGACTCGAGGTCGACGACTGGCGGCCGTTCGTCCACACCGTCGGCTGCGAGCCCCGGCAGGCGGTCGCCGACGGTGCCGCGCTGGACCCTGATCCGGACCACGACGGCGACGGCGACGACCCCCAGGAGCCGACCATCGAACTCGAGCGCACCTGGACCGACGACGACCTCTCCGAGCGCGCCCGCACCTGGGGCCACGAATCCGAGGGCGACAACGCCATCGAGGCGGTCAACGAGGTCGCCCCCTTCCAGGTTCGCGAGCGCGCACCTACGCGAATCGGGAACCGCATGGGCCGCCCCGAAAAGTCCGAGAGCCGGGACCTGAGCCCGGCGGTCCACACCCTGTTCCCCATCGGCGAGGCCGGCGGCGCACAGCGCAACGTCGCCGACGCCGCCAAACACGCCGAGACGATGTCCGACACCCCCGGCGTCGTCGAACTCCAGGTCGGCCGCCAGCGCTGTCCCGACTGCGCGACGGAGACGTTCAAGAACCGCTGTCCCGACTGCGACGCGCGGACCGAACCCGACTACCGCTGTCCCGACTGCGACGAGTCCCTCGAACCCGACGACGCCGGCCGCGTCGAGTGCGACCGCTGTGAACGCGAGGGCACCTGCGTCGAGGTCCGCGAGATCGACGTCAACGACGAGTTCCGCTCGGCCCTCGAGTCCGTCGGGGAACGCGAGAACGCCTTCGAGATCCTCAAAGGCGTCAAGGGGCTGTCCTCGACGAACAAGATCCCCGAACCCATCGAGAAGGGGATCCTGCGCGCGAAACACGACGTCTCGGCGTTCAAGGACGGCACCGTCCGCTACGACATGACCGACCTCCCGGTCACGTCCGTCCGCGCCAGCGAACTCGACATCGACGTCGGCCAGCTGCAGGCGCTGGGCTACGAGGAGGACATCCACGGCGAGCCGCTGACCCACGAGGACCAGCTCGTGGAGCTGAAAGTCCAGGACATCGTCCTCTCGGACGGCGCCGCCGAACACATGCTCCAGACCGCCGACTTCATCGACGACCTGCTCGAGCAGTACTACGGCCTCGAGCCGTTCTACGAGTTCGAGGACCGGCAGGACCTCGTCGGCGAACTCGTCTTCGGGATGGCGCCCCACACGTCGGCGGCGACTGTCGGCAGAGTGATCGGTTTCACGAGCGCGGCGGTCGGATACGCGCATCCGTACTTTCACGCCGCGAAACGGCGCAACTGCGACGGTGACGAAGATTGCGTGATGCTGCTTCTTGACGGACTTCTTAACTTTAGCAAATCGTTCTTGCCGGATCAACGGGGGGGTAAGATGGACGCGCCCTTAGTCATGTCCTCGAGGATCGATCCCTCCGAGATCGACGACGAGGCTCACAACATGGACGTCGTCTCGCAGTACCCCCGCGAGTTCTTCCTCGCGACCCGCGAGCAGGCCGACCCCGAGGAGGTCGACGTCGAAATCGCCGAGGAGAACCTCGGCACCGACCTCGAGTACACCGGCTTCGAACACACCCACGACACCACCGACATCGCGATGGGGCCCGACCTCTCGGCGTACAAGACGCTGGGCTCGATGATGGACAAGATGGACGCCCAGCTCGAGCTCTCGCGGAAACTCGAGGCCGTCGACGAGACCGACGTCGCCGAGCGAGTCATCGAGTACCACTTCCTGCCGGACCTGATCGGGAACCTGCGCGCGTTCTCGCGACAGGAGACCCGCTGTCTCGACTGCGGCGAGAAGTTCCGCCGAATGCCCTTGACCGGGGACTGCCGGGAGTGTGGCGGCCGCGTCAACCTCACCGTCCACAAGGGCTCGGTCAACAAGTACATGCAGACGGCGATCCAGGTCGCCGACGAGTACGACTGCCGTGACTACACGAAACAGCGGTTAGAAGTCCTGGAGCGCTCGCTCGAGAGCATCTTCGAGAACGACAAGAACAAGCAGAGCGGGATCGAGGATTTCATGTAGGACCTTTTGCCCTGCGGTCTGTCGCGCTGACGGCAGCGTAGCTGCCACACAGCGCGACGTCCCTCGGCAAAAGCTCCACCAAAAGCACTCCTCCTTCCCCTCCATTCACTCCGTTCATTTCGAGTCAGTCGTCGGCCCGCTCGAGAGCGCCTGCGGCGCTCTCTCGCGGTCGTAACGGATGGAACGCCTGCCCTCCCCCGGATCGCACGGCTCTCGCGGTGCTCGAGCCGTGCTCCCGGCCATCGAAATTTGGTCGAACGTAGTCAGTCGCCGACTCGAGTAACCCCAGGCATCTCGGCCGGCGGATACTCGGGCGTCGGCGCACAGCGACGGTCCGGAAGCCAGTTCAGGAGACTCTCGTTGAACCGCTCGGGGCGCTCTCGGGGCGCCCAGTGGCCGCAGTTTTCGATCACGTCTAGCTCGGCCTCCGGAATCAGTTCCGCGGCCCGCACCGACCACTCGAGGGGGACCAACGGGTCCTCCTCGCCGTGGATCAGCAGCGTCGGGACGGACAGCGACTCGAGGTCGTCGACGAAGTTCGTCGCGACGCGACCGTCGAAGGAGAGTTCGTTCGACTGAAACTCCGTGAACGCCTGAATCGAGCCCGGTTCCATCAGCTTCTCCCGGGCGTCGTCGACGAATCCGTCGGAGAGAGCGCTCGAGTCGGCGACGAGGCTATCGAGGACCATCCTGACGCTATCGGTGGTGGCCCCGGCGGCGATTTTGCTCAACTCCGTCATCCCGGGGACCTGCGCCAGCAACTTCCACGGGAGCGCGTTGGACAGCCGCCCGCCCAGGCCGTAGCTGTCCACGAGCGCCAGTCGCTCGATCCGGTCGGGTCGCTCGAGGGCGTAGCCGAGCGCCGCGCCCCCGCCCATCGAGATCCCGACCAGCGAGACTTGCTCGTAGGGGAGCGACTCGAGGAACCCGTCGAGGACGTCGACGTAGGTTTCGATCGTGTGGGTGACCGAGCCGGTGCTGCGGCCGTACCCTGGCCAGTCGATCGCGTAGACGCGGTAGTCCTCGGAGAGGGCGTCGATGGCGTGGCGCCACGAGACCGTCGCGTCGTCGATCCCGGCGCCGTGACAGAGAACGACCGGCGGGCCGCTCGTCCCCGCGCGCCGGTAGGCGATCCGACAGTCACCGACGGTGGTAACGCCGGTTCCCGTCATACTCCCCTCCCCCTCGCGCTATCGTCGGCGCGGCTCGTCGACGGGACGACGGTCAGACAGCGATCGAACTGATGACCGAACGCGGGCGTCTGAAGCAACACGTCCGCCGAAGGTGCTCGACTGTTGTCGACCTTTTCCCTTGCAACGGTCGGTACCGCTCGGCCCCCCTCGCCGTCGGTACCGCACCGGCCGGCCGATCGCCGACCGCCGGACACCTCTACTGTGCGGGGGATTACCATACGATGGCTATCTAGATGGGAGGTGTATATCGTTTTCTATTACCGGGGAGAGTCCCTTCCACTGATTCCGTTTTCTCGCGTCTGGTTTACAGTTTCAGATGGCCGTCCGTGCCGCTCGCGGATCGGTTGTTCCCGGCCGGTCCCGGGCCTCGAGCGGCCGCTTGCATAATGCGCGCTGTGACTTTATTCGCGTTGCCGGCGTCCGTTCGTCCATGGTCGAAACTGGGGAGACTCCGGCGAAAGAAGGCGAGCAAGACGCCGTCGAGGAGGTTCTGGACCTCAACCTCGGGCAGGTCGTCTACGACGAGGACGGGAACAAACTCGGAACGGTTCGAGGCTTCGAGCGGAGCGGCTTCTTCGTCACCACGCGCGAGGGCGCCGAGGCGATGAGCGTCGAACACGCCCGTTCGGGTCACGAGTTCGGCGAGGCCCACCTGATGTGGCGCTGCATGGAGTGTGGCGAAATGGGCGAGATCGACGACGGACTGCCCGACGAGTGTCCGAACTGCAACACCGAGCGCGAGAACCTGATGTACTGGACCGAGGACTGAACGGCGCCCGCCGTCCGCGGCTTATTTTATATCGCGCATTAGGGTTTATCGTCTCGCACGACGTAGCTGTAGGCGGTGAGACGCCATGGCCGAAAAACAGCCGCGACTGGGGTTCGGAACGACGGTTTACACCGAGGACGGCGAGACGATCGGACGGATCCGCGGGTTCGACGAGGACGGACTCTACGTCACCCTGCGTGACGGAATCGAGGGGATGAGCGTCGAACACGTCCGCTCGGGACAGCAGTTCGGCGAGGCCGAACTGATGTGGCGCTGCTGGGAGTGCGGCGAAATGGGCCGACTCGACCGCGACATCCCCGACGAGTGCCCGTCGTGTGGCACCGAGCGAGAGAACCTCTACTACTGGACCGAGGACTGAGCGGGCCCGCAGACGGCAACCGTTTTCAGCCCGCTCGTTCCACCTCGAGCCATGGAGATCGTCGTCTTCGGGGCCGGAAGCCTCGGCAGTCTCGTCGGCGGGCTGCTCGCCCGCGAACACGACGTGACGCTCGTCGCCCGCGAGGCCCACGCTCGGGCCGTCCGCGAGTCGGGGTTGACGCCCGAGGGGGACGCGGCCGGCTTTCCGTTCACCGTGTCGCCAGCGGCGACGACCGACGGAACTGGACTCGAGGCGGATCTGGCCGTCGTGACGGTCAAATCGTTCGACACCGCGGCCGCCGCCGACGCGCTCGCGACGGGTTCGTTCGACGTCGTCTGCTCCCTGCAAAACGGCATGGGGAACGAGGAGACCCTCGCCGCGCGGCTCGAGGCCCCGATACTCGCGGCGACGGCGACCTACGGCGCGATTTTGCGCGAACCGGGCGTCGTGGCGTGTACCGGCGTCGGCGAGGTCATATTGGGGACTCGAGACGGCGGCTCCTCGACCGCCGCGGATCGAGCGGGCGAGGCGTTCGCGGCCGCGGGGATCGAGACGACCGTCGCCGACGACATGCCCCGTCGCCTCTGGGAGAAACTCGCCGTTAACGCCGGGATCAACCCCGTCACGGCGCTGACCCGGACAGAAAACGGGGCCGTCCTCGAGGCCGACGCGACCGAGCTTTCCCGCGCCGCCGCCCGCGAGACGGCGCGGGTCGCACGGGCCTGCGGCGTCGGGCTCTCGAACCGCGAGGCGCTCGCCGCACTCGAGTCCGTCGCGAGCGAGACGGCCGCGAACACGTCCTCGATGCACCAGGACGTCCGCGCCGAGCGGCGCACCGAGATCGACGCCATCAACGGCTACGTGGTCGATCGGGCGGCCGAGCAAGGGCTCGAGGTGCCGACGAATCGGCTCCTGACGTCGTTGGTGCAGACGTGGGAGCGCGGACGCGACCTTCGGTGACGGTCACGTTCGCTTCGAATCGTCGCGGGAACGCTAGTCGGACTCTCGCGAGTCCCGCTCCGCGCCGATCCACGTCTCTTTGACCTCCTCGAGCGAGTCCCCGATCTTCTGTCCCCGATGGCCGAAGATGTCCGCGGCCCCGCCCTCGGAAAAGAGGAGGGGCCGAAACGGCTCGTCGGCGGTCAGCTCCTCCCCGTCGACGGTCGCGTAGGCGGCCCCCTCGGGGACGCGCTCGAAGTTCTCGACGTGTACCTCGTAGGACGATCCGTCGGGCTTCGGCACGGACTCGCCCATGTGGTAGTAGTCGGGGTCGGCGTCGGGCGGCTCGCCGGGGAGCGCGTCTACCCGCTCGAGGAACGCGCGGGTCTGGCGTTCGGCGGTCGCGGCCACCTCTTCGGAGTTCTCGGCGGCGAGTTCGATCTCGACGCTGAAGCCACACGTCGTGATCGTGTGCTCGTTGACCCCCCAGTGATCGATGACGTGTGGCACGGGTAGCTCCGAGGCCAGTTCGAACTCGCGCTCCTGGGCGCTGTGGACGAGCGCGAACGGCGTGGGTTGGGCTTCGGTTCCGTGCAACGAGAGCGTCGTTCGACCCTCGACGAACTCGCAGAGGCGAGCGGCGATCCGTTCTTCGCGGTCGCCGTCCGGATCACCGGGGAACGCGCGGTTGAGATCCGAGTCGAGGTAGCGTTCGCCGGCCTCGATCGCGGCCGGGTTGGCGAGGACGAACGCGACGCCGCGTCGAAGTTCGAGGCCGGCCTCGCGCAGCCGACGTACCGCGCGAACGCCGCTCTTCTCGTCGCCGTGGACGCCGGCGACGACCACGATTTCGGGCTCTCCCGGTCCCCGGAGCGTCACGTCGAGCGGGCCGTAGTTCGTCTCCATACTCCTGTCGTGAACGAGTGGCGATCGAGTGATGAGCGATCTGCCGGCGTATCACGGCTCTCCGAAGCCGTTCCGTACGAGGTGACCGTCACGCCATCCGTTCTCTCCGCGAGCGGATCATCGACGACGAGGTGGAAATCGGAGAAGAACGACGCCGAGACGGAACCGTCGCGCTACGCACTCGAGTGGCTCTCCGTCGGGACCGAGCGATACGACCGGCTCTCGGCGGGTGAAATAGCGAAAAACTCGATTGGAACTACGCGGGACGACCGGCGGTTAGAACGGTGCTTCCGGTCCTTCGTCGGCGTCGCCGTCGTCGTCGACGGTTTCGCCGGGGAACGACGGGCTCATGCCGCCGCCACCGCCCATGTCGGCCTCGCCGCCGTCCATCCCGGTGTGGGCGTTGACCGTCTCGATCTCGGGGATCTCCTTGACCATCCGGCTCTTGATCGCCTGGATCGTCATCGGCGAAATCCCGCAGCCGCTGCAGGCGCCGCCGAGGGCGATGCTGACTTCGCCGCTCTCGCGGTCGATGTCCTGAATCGCTGCGCTGCCGCCGTGCATCTGGATCTGCGGGAAGTTGCGGCGGAGGAAGTTCGCGACGCGGTCCTCGAGGTCGTCCCCGTCGTTCTGGGATTCCGTGCTCATGAACCACCCTTGGATGTGGGTGCCCCTAAACCTTCCGTCATACCCGTTCGGCTGCCGACACTCGCGACGGCCGAATCGCGGTCCTCGAGTCGTCTGGTCCCGATCAGGCGAACCCGAACACCCGCTGCAGTTCGGTCTCGATTTCCTCGACGTGGCGCTCGAGAACCTCCTCGAACCGGTCCCGCTCGACCAGTACGCCCGTGAGTCGGTCGTAGGGGTCCTCGGGGAGCTCGACGCGGAACTCGCCGTCGCCCTCGTAGAAGGGTTCGCTCTCGTTTAACACCTGCTGGTCGATCGCGTGGACCAGCTCGGAGTCGTACCGGTCGTTCATCCGGTTGAACGCGTTCTTGTACGCCTGCTGGAGCTCGGGAAAGTAGTTGGCGTACTTGTCTTCGAATTGTTCGGGGTCGAAGTCGGCCATACCCGGAGGGACGGCGACCGGAGACAAAAGTCGGACGATCGGTCGGCCGCCGCCGTCTCGCGGTCTCGAGGCCACCTGAGACTGACAGCGAAATAACACAGTAGGGGATGCGGTATACGAACGATGCGTACGCAAGCCGAACCGACACTCCCGTTCCCGGTTCAGGGAGGCACATGCCTCCCGATCAGCCCCCCATCCCACGCGAGGCATTACCACCGGGATGGGGACCCCTCGACTGCTGTGACGACCGGTTCGAATACCGTCACAGCCAGCCCCCGCTCGAACTCGTCGCGGATCGCACCGCCGCCGATCGTTCGCATCCGGGACTCGGCCTCTGTCGGTGCTGGGAGCTTCGGTACCGGTACTTCCTCACCGACCAGACGATCACCGAGGTGATCGGCCGCGTGTCGACCCGCCGGGCCGCCGTCAAAGGCGCCCTCGCGTGTATGGAACGCGTCCACGACACCGTTTCGACGGGCGACGATCCCCTCGAGGTTCGGGACGTCCTCGAGAGCGTCCCCCTTCCGGATCTCGTCCCGGACGGCCTCTCGCAGTCGTCGCCGTAGTCCGCGCTCGGCGGGCGATCGCCTAGGCGCGCCGCGACAGATGCGCGCGAACCGTCCGCTGGCAGTCGCCGCAGATCCCGTACAGCCGCGCCGCGGTCGACAGCAGCGGGAACTGGACGGGGAGATCCGCGTAGATCGCCGCGACGAGTTCCCGGTAGTCGGCGGTCCCGCGGGGGTTCGTCTCCCCGGCGAACTGCCGCTGTCGCTCGTCGGTCAGCGTCTCGAGGCGGTCCCGATGAGTCTCGAGTCGGTCGTGTTTCTCGCGCAGGTCGTCGAACCCGCACTGGAGTAGCGATTCGTCGGCCGTCGCCCGAAGCCACCCCACGATCTCGTCGATTTCGTCGATCGCTTCCTCGAGCGTCCGTCGCTCGCGCTGCAGCGTTTCCTCGAGCAGCACCGTCTTCCGGCGCTGGGTCTCGACTTCCTCGAGAGCGGCTCGTTTGAGCGCCGGCGTCCAGTCGGCGTCGGCGGCCAGCGAGACCGCGATCTCCTCCGAGAGTTCGGTCGCCATCGTCTCGACGAGCGAGTCGTCGTCGGCCGCGATCGTGTGCGGTTCGACGGTCTCGACGAACGCTTCCCTGACGGTCTCACAGCGGTCGTCGGACGGCTGCGGAGTCGCGACCGCCGAGCCGACCGCCGTCGCCATCGCCTTCGGCGTCGCCGGCACGGTACCGGCCGCCCGCGCGGGTCCTGACGCCGTCGGCACGTCTCGAACCTCCCGCGCGAACGTCTCGAGGGCCGACGCGCGGTCGGCGACGTCGTCCCGTTCGTCCTCGAGACACGCCACCGCCCGGTGGACGACCGTCGAGTCCGTCACGGCTCGTCCTCCGTGAGACAGACGAGGCCGCCCGCAGCCTCGACGTCGCTGGTCACGACGAGTTCCCAGTCGCCCTCGCCCAGCGCGGTCACGTCGGTCACGCCCAGCGCCGCGGTCGCCTCGGACGTCCGGCGCAGGATGTCGATCCCGATCGGCAGCGTCGGAAACCGCCGGCCGTCGCAGTCGATGGCGTACCCGCGCAGGGAGACGCTCCAGGCGTCGATCTCCGGCCGCGGCTCGCGTACGACGTCGTACGCCCGCACCAGCGACAGCGAGTCGAGATACGCCAGACTCGCCTCGACGGGATCGGCCGCCGACGCGACCGACGGGAGATTCGCCGCCGCGTCCCGCAGCAGTCGGGTCCGTTCGTCGACGGTCAAGTGCGCCTCGAGTTCGGCCGCCATCGCCTCGAGCAACACCAGACAGAGCGTGTTCCGGTCGGTCGTGGCTTCGGCGGCGGCCAGATAGGTCTCCATGATCGCCGTCTCGGCCTCGTCGTGCTCGCTCCCCGAGAGGGCCTCGAACACGGCGCCGGAGACGTCGTGACAGAAACTGATCAGCGGATCGTCGGCCTCGCCGCCGTGACCGACGGGCTGTTGGGGGACGCGGTCCGTTCCCTCGTCGGGGCCGTCGGGCCCGTCGCCGACGTGCAGCGGCTGCTCTTGCCGGACGATGGGATCGTAGTAGGGCAACTGCGGATCGTACCGTCTGAGCGCCGCCCGGTACTGTTCGGTCGCTCGAGCCGCGTCGGCCGCGGCCGTACGGGTCGCGAACCGCTGGCCGGCGACGGGAACGGGTCGCTCGCCGGAGCGAGCGCAGACGACGTAGTAGTCGCCGTCGTCGCTGGCCAACCGTTCGATCTCGTGGCGAATCTCTCTGAGTGTCGTTCCGACCATGGTTTTCCTCCAGTCGCTCGGCGGATCGCAGGGCGGTCGTGCGGCGCCACGGCCCCGTTAGGGGCGGAATCGCCGCGTCGCGCCGATCGAGGTAGCGGGGACCGCCGTCGTTCTTTAGGCTTACCTAAACCAACATAAGTCCACCGGATTTTAGGGTGACCTAATCCTCTCGAGGCGAGTCGATCCGTCCGCCGAACTGCTGGAAACGAGTGATTGCCCGCCGTCACCGGGTTTAGCCCCTGATATCCGTCGTACCGCTCTACCCCGTCGCTTCGTCTGCAGGTCGTCATCCGGTCCGTCACGAGGCGTTCTCACCACGATAAATCTGATAATGCTATATTGAATTCGGATGTCGATCTCCCCTCGAGCGGCAACACAGCGTTTATGCGGACCAGCGAAGTACTGGGCGTAGCGTTCCCCGCCCTGATCCCGCTATGACGACTCAGATTCCGCTCGCGATCGATTTTCACGTTCACTCCGACGACTCCTACGACGGGCACGAACCGATCGAACTCATCCTCGAACAGGCGGCCGACATCGGACTCGACGGGGTCGTGATCACCGACCACGACGAGATCGGCGAGTCGCTCCGCGCGGCCGAACTCGCGCCGGAGTACGGCCTGATCGGCATCCCCGGCGTCGAGGTGTCGACGCGCCACGGCCACCTGCTGGCGATCGGCGTCGAGGAACGGCCCGCACCCGGCCAGTCGTTCGCCGAGACCGTCGCGGCCGTCCGCGCCCGCGGCGGGATCGCGATCGTTCCCCACCCGTTCCAGCGCAGCCGTCACGGCGTCCGCAAACGCCACCTCGAGGACGCCGACGCGATCGAGACCTACAACTCGATGGTCTTCACCGGCTACCGCAACCGCCGGGCGCGGACGTTCGCCCGTCGCCGCGGCTATCCCCAGATCGGCGCCAGCGACGCCCACTACCTGCCCAACGTCGGCAAGGCTTACACCGAGATTCTCGTCTCGCTCGACGCGGACGCCGCCACCAAGGCCGACATCGACGGCGACGAACTCGTCGCGGCCATCCTCGAGGGCCGGACCCAGATTCGCGGCAAGCGAACGCCGATTCGCGAGAGTTCGGTCCAGTACGCCAAGGGCGGGGTTCGGAAGGTGTCGTACGTGCTGACCTCGCGGGCACCGCTGGTGCCGACGGTGCCGGCCTCGATGGATCGTTCGACCTGATCGTACCGTATGACTCGAGCCGGCCGCTACTCGGCGTCCGTCAGGAGAGTTGCTCGCCGACGATTTCGTCGGCGCGCTCGATGAACGCGTCCTCTTTTCCTTCGGGTACCGTCGCGCCGGCGGCGACGTCGTGTCCGCCGCCGTCGCCGCCGACGGCCCGCGAGGCCTCGCCCATGACGACCGAGAGGTCCAGTCCCTGTCGGACGAGGTTGTGGGTGCCCCGCGAGGAGACTTTGACCTCAGCCGCGTCCTCGGCGGCGTCACCCTCCGCGCTCTTTTCCGCGAACGCGAGGATCGGCTTCGAGCGGCTGATCCCCTCGTTGCCCATCGCCATCCCGGCGACGATGCCGACGATGGTCTCGCGAATCTCGTCGCCCGCGTGGAACCACTGGAGGTGCTCCTCGTGGGTCACGCCCTCGCGCGTGACGAGGTCGATCCCCTCCGAGAGGTTGCGCCGGTGGTTTCGCAGCAGTTTCCGGGCGCGCTCCAAGGCGCCCGTTCGGTCCCCGAGACAGACCCCGAGGCCGACGTCGGCGCGCTCGTAGCGGGCGGTCGCGTTCAGCAGCGTCGAGAACTCGCTCGCGTCCCGGAGTTCGGTGCCGACCGGTTCCTCGGGGAGGACGTACGCCGTACTCACGAGCTGGTCGATCTTCGACGCGGGGACGCCCGTCGAGACGGCCCGCTTGACGAGCGCGCTGGCGACGGTCTGCTTCTCGTCGTTGGTCAGCCCCGACCAGCGGCGCCACTCCCCGTCGCGTTTCAACTCGAGGTCGAGGCTATCCAGAAACCGGAGCGCGCCGTTCTCGTCGTTCGAGATGCCGGGGATGTGGACGTCGGTGGCGTACTCGAGCAGTTTCGGCAGCGGACGGGTCTGTTTCCCGTAGAGCGCCAGATCCTTGCCGGTCTCGAGGACGCCGGCCTCGACGCCCTCCTCGACGATCGCCTCGTTGGCGCCGTGGAGCTCCCCGCTCGAGGCCTGCATGTCGCCGACGGCGCCGACGACCGCGAGGGCGGCCAGATCCCGGTTGTCGGCGCGAACGTCGGTCGCGCCCGAGGCGGTGACGATACCTCCGTCAGAGCATCGGCGATGCGCTGACGAGGCTCGTCTCGCTTCGCTCGCCTCACCTCCATCGGAGCGGGGCTCCGACGTGGATCGGTTCGCTTCCCCGCCGTCGGCGTCGACTGCGGGATCGGAATCCGACGCGTCGGCGAGCGCCCGCGCGAGGACGTAACTCGCGCCGGCGCCGGAGAGTTCGGAGGCGCCGTCGATTCCGAACAGCAGGGGATTCAGGTGGAACTCGGTGTCGCGGTCGGCGGGCTGGTGGTGGTCGGCGATGACGGGCGTAAAGTCGTCCGCGTCCTCGTGCTCGCCGATGATATCCAGTTGCCCGCTCCCGAAGTCGGTGAAGAGGACGGTGTCGTAGTCGGTTGCCGCGATCGAGGCGATCGCCGCCTCGTCGAGTTGCTTCTCGAAGACCGTCTCGAAGGGGATCGCCGCGCGCTCTAGGGCCTGTGCGGCGATCGCGGCGCTTGTGAGTCCGTCGGCGTCGATGTGGGAGGCCAGCAGGACGCGATCGGCCTCGAGGAGGCGGTCGGCGCAGGCGGCGGCGCGATCGGCGAGTTCGGGAACCGGACCGGTCATCGGTACATCGGTCGATGATGGGGCGGCATTCGGGATAAACCTCCGGTCATCGGACGGCGACCGGCGTCAACTCCGGGACCTCACCACAGTCCGAGGAGCTCCGGCAGCGGTTCGCGATACATGAGCAGGAGCAGGTTGTTCGCCGCGAACAGGACGTACAGTCCGACGACGATGGCGACGAACCGGACGTCCATCGGGTCCGAGAGGACGTGCCCGATCAGCATCACGACCGCGGCGTAGCACGCCGCGGCGAGCAGGACTCCGGGGAGTCCGAACAGGTGGTAGAAGAAGACGGTCACGGGGTTGAGTTCGCTCGCGTACGGGACGAGAAAGAACAGGGTCGCGGCGACCGCGTCGATCCCCCAGAGGGTGAGAAACGCGAAGCGTACGCCGACCGAGTCCGGCGGGTCGAGCCGTTTTCCGAGGGACGATTGTACGGACACAGTACTCGAAACGTGGGGTCCAACACGAGTATTGGTTACCCTTGCTAACGCGGGTTGTGACGGCCCTGCACGCGGTTTTTACGCTCGCAATGTCCCGGACGGAGTCGGGTCGCGAGGCGCTACTCGCGACCGGGGCGAACGGCCGCGACCGTCTCCCGCGCGAGCGCGTCGAACGTGGCCTCCCCGGGCACGACGTCGACGTCGATCCCGCGCTCGGCGGCCGTCTCGGCCGTCGGCTCGCCGATGACGCCGACGGTGGCGTCGGCGAGCCCCTCGAGGGCCGCGTCGCGAACGCCGCGGTCGGCGGCGGCTTCGAGGAAGTGGTCGACGGTCAGCGACGACGTGAAGCAGGCGGCGTCGAGGTCGCCCTCGGCGGCCAACTCGGCCGATGCGCCGCTGCCTTCGGGACGGACCAGTCGGTAGAGGATCGTCTCGTGGACGTACGCGCCCGCGTCCTCGAGGCCGTCGAGCAGGACAGCGCTGCCGTGGTCGCTGCGGGCGACCTCGACGCGGGCGCCCGCGACGCGATCCGCCACCGCGTCGACGAGACCGCTCGAGGTGAACTCCTCGGGGACGAGGTCGACCGCGTACCCCTCCGCGCGGAGCGCGTCGGCCGTCGCGGGGCCGATCGCACAGACGGTCTGGTCGCCGGGCTCCCAGCCCGCCTCGGAGACGAGTTCCGCGCCGGTCTTGCTCGTGAAGACGACGTAGTCGGCGTCGGTCCGGGGCGTCGCGTCGGTAGCTTCGACGGCCAGCATCGGGTCCGGAATCGGCTCGGTACCGAGTTCGGAGAGCAGGGTCGCGGCCGACTCGAGGCGCTCGTCGTCGGGGCGGAAGACGGCGACGGTCGGCGCGTCGGGCGTGTCGCTCATCGGTCGCTCCTCACCTCCTCGCCGGCGCCGACGGCGCCGTAGTCGTTCTGCAGGAAGTCGACGACCGACGCGCGGGTGCCGGCGACGTCGCCGATCACCGTCACCGCGGGGGGTTCGATCCCGACCTCGTCGCGGGCGTCGACGATGGTCTCGAGGGTCCCCGTCGCGACCTGCTGGTCCGGCCAGGTGCCCCGTTCGACGAGCGCGACGGGCGTCTCGGGGGCCATCCCGGACTCGAGCAGCGCCTTCGTGTAGTCGGGCAGGCGGCCGACGCCCATCAGGACGACGATGGTGCCGCCGGTCGCCGCGAGGGCCTCCCAGTCGACCGCCGACTCCGGCTTGGTCGGGTCCTCGTGGCCCGTGACGAACGACACCGAGGAGGCGTGGTCGCGGTGCGTGACGGGGATGCCCGCCACTGCGGGCGCGGCGATGGCCGAGGTGACCGCAGGAACGACCTCGAAGGGAACGTCGTGGGCCGCGAGGTACTCGGCCTCCTCGCCGCCGCGGCCGAAGACGAAGGAGTCCCCGCCCTTCAGGCGGACGACGGCTTTGTCCTCGCGGGCGAGCTCGACCAGTCGCTCGTTGATCTCCGACTGGGGCGTCCGGTCGCCGTTCGCGCGCTTCCCGACGTCCTCGCGGCGGTCCTCGGGCAGGAGATCGATGATCTCCGGACCCGGCAGTTTGTCGTGGAGGACGACGTCGCTCTCCTCGAGCAGTCGCTTGGCCTTGACGGTCAGCAGCTCGGGGTCGCCGGGGCCGCTGCCGACGAGGTAGACCGTTCCCGGGTCGGCGCTGGTGGGATCCGTTGACATCTCCGTACGTTCCCTCACTTCCCCTCCGGCTTATCTTCCGCGGAAACGTCGCCTTCGTCGCTCTCGGCGTCCTCGCGGGCGGCCTCGATCAGGTCGGCCGCGCCGCGGTCCGCGAGATCTCGGGCGAACTCGCGGGCCGCCTCGGCGTGGGTCTCGACCGGCAGGTCGCGGCTCCCCTCGACCGACTCCTCGCCGTCGCGGTCGAAGACGCTGACCGTCGCGTGGACGTACTCGCCCTGGACGACCGCGTAGATGCCGACCGGCGCGATACAGCCGCCGCCGAGTTCGGCGAGGACCGTTCGCTCGACGGTCGTCTCGACGCGGCTCCGCGGGAAGTCGATCGCCGACTGGATGTCGCGGGCCGTCTCGCCGTCGCGCGCGGTCACCGCGAGCGCCCCCTGTCCCGGCGCGGGAACGAACGTCCCCGTCGGGAGCTCCCGATAGTCGACGTAGTGAGCGAGGCCGCTGCGCTCCAGTCCCGACTGCGCGAGGACGATCGCGTCGTACTCGGTCTCGACCTCGCGTTCCATCGCCTGTCGCTCGAGCTCCGAGAGGTCGTCGAACCACTCCTCGACGGTGCGATCGTACTCCGGTTCGTAGTCGTCGTCGCCGGCATTTCCTTTGCGTTCCTTCTCGGCCTCCGTCCGTTCCTGATGTTCCGCCTGCAGCGACGGCGCCAGCAGCTTCTCGAGGCGCGTGTCCACGTTCCCGCGCAGGGGCTCGACCTCGAGGTCCGGGCGCTCCGAGAGGAGCTGGGCCCGCCGGCGCAGGCTCGAGGTGCCGACGGTCGCCCCCTCGGGAAGCTCCTCGAGGGTCGAGCCGTCGGGCGTGATGAGGACGTCCCCCGGCGGCCCGCGCTCGGGCACCGCCGCCGTAACGAGCTCCTGTGGCTGTTCGGTCGGCATGTCCTTCATCGAGTGGACGGCGCCGTCGAGGTCGCCCTCGAGGACGCGCTCGTCGAGTTCGCGGACGAACGCGCCCGTCTTCCCCAGTCGATGAATCAGTTCGTCCCTGATCTGGTCGCCCGTCGTCTCGACGGTGACCAGTTCCACCTCGTAGCGCCGGTCCTCTAAGGCCTCTTCGACCAGTGAGGCCTGTCGCCGGGCGAGTGTGGATCCCCGAGTCGCCAGTCGCAGCGTCCCGCGCGTTCTCATGGGAGAACAGTCGGCGCCTGGGGTATGAAAAGCGCACGCTTGTCGGGCGACGGTCGGTGCGGTCGTTCATTCGGGAAAACATATGGTGTTTGTGACCAAGGAACATGAATTTTTGCGCGAACATATTCGAGAGAGTACTTAATCCTCCGCCATTCGTAGGGCCGGGTGGATGAGCGAAACTCTGTACGAACGACTCGGCGGAGAGGACGCGATCGGTGCGGTCGTCGACCGGTTCTACGAACGCGTCGTCGAAGACGAGCGGGTCGCCCACTACTTCGAGGACGTCGACATGCAGAAACAGCGGGCCCACCAGACCCAGTTCATCAGCGCGGTCGCGGGCGGCCCCGTCGACTACTCGGGCGCGGACATGGAGGCCGCACACGACGACCTCGGAATCACGAAACCCGACTTCGACGTCATCGTCGAACACCTCGACGCGACGCTCGAGGAGTTCGACGTCGACGCCGACGACCGCGAGGCCGTGCTGGACGCGATCGCCGAGTACGAGGACGATATCGTCACGGTGCCGGCCTGAGTCGCCGCCGTCGCCGACAGCACTCGAGACGGACCCGAGGCCTTTTGATCCCGTCCCCGCTATCACCGGACGATGGTCGCAGTTACGCTGGGTCCCGAAGGAACCTACTCGCACCGGGCGGCGACGGCGGTCGCGGACGGCGACGAGATCGACTTCCGACAGTCGGTGACGGCCATCGTCGACGCCGTCGCCGGCGGCGAGTACGATCGCGGCGTGATCCCGATCGAGAACAGCATCGAGGGCTCGGTCACGGAGAGCTTGGACGCCCTCGCGGAGTACGACGTCGCCGTCGTCCGCGAGATCGTCACCCCGATCCGTCACGCCCTCCTCGCCCAGGGACCGGAGTTCGACACGATCGCCAGCCACTCCCAGGCGTTGGCGCAGTGTCGCACCTACCTCGAGCGAGAGTACCCCGACGCCACCCTCGAGGCGGTCGCCAGCACCGCCCAGGGCGTCGAGTTCGCCCGCGACGATCCCTCCGTCGCTGGGATCGGGCATCCGGCCAATGCCGACGACGAACCCGCGCTCGAGGTGCTCGCCGAGGACATCCAGGACCAGGACTCGAACGCGACTCGCTTCTTCGCGCTGGCGCCCGCCGAGGAGCGCTCGAAGGGCGGCGGCAAGAGCTCGCTCGTCGTCTACCCCAACGCGAACTACCCCGGGCTCCTGCTCGAACTCCTCGAGCCCTTCGCCGACCGCGACATCAACCTCACGCGCGTCGAGTCCCGCCCCAGCGGGCAGCGACTCGGCGACTACGTGTTCCACGTCGACTTCGAGGCCGGCCTCTACGAGGCCCGGACGAAGGAGGCGATCGAGGAGTTAGAGGAACTGGCCGACAACGGCTGGGTCCGCCGACTGGGCTCGTACGACACCGAACACGTCGTCGAGTGACCGACCGCCGTCGAGATTTCGTTTCGATACCGGCGTTCGCTACCGGCGTTGCTCGAACCGTTAGAACGCCGTCGTCTCGCGCCGGAGCTCGAGCGCCGCGGCGAAGTCGGCCTGCGAGACCAGTCCGACGGGTTCGCCGTCGCGCACGACGAACCCGACGTCGGCTCGGCTCCGCTGTAACGTCTGGAGCGCGTCGAACGCGCTCGTCTCGGCGTCGATTCGCGGGAGGTCCGTCGTCGCGACGTCGCCGACGGTCGTCGTCTCGTACTCCGCCGGCCCGATGTCGCGCAGCGCGGCCGCGGTGATCGCGCCGACGATCGCGTCGCTCTCGTCGACGACGGGGAGGTCCGTTCGCCGAGCGGCGAGCAAGCGGGCGAACACGGTTTCGACGGTCGCGCCGACCTGGACCGGCTCCCGGGGCGAGAGGAGGTCCGTCACGGTCAGCCCCGAGAGGAGGTCGCCGAGAACGACCGCGCGGGACTCGCTGGTCGCACCGATGTAGATGAAGAGCGCGACCAGCACGAGGACCGGGCTGAACGTCACGACGACGCCCAGGAAGATGAACAGGATCGCGAACAGCGTTCCGGCGCGGGCGGCCGTCCGGGTGGCGCTGACGTACGACCGGTTGCGCGCGAGCACGGCCCGCAACACCCGCCCGCCGTCCATCGGAAACGCGGGGAGCATGTTGAACGCCACCAGCGAGACGTTCATGACGCCGAGCAGCCCGATCGCGAAGACGAGGACCGTCGCCGACTCGGGGACGACGAAGAGCGCGCCGATGCAGGCGGCCCCGACGAGGAGACTCGCGACGGGGCCGGCGACGGCGATCCAGAACTCGCGGTTCCACTCCCTCGGCATCTCGGCGAGGCTCGCCAGCCCGCCGAGGATCCAGAGCGTGATCGACTCGACTTCGATATCGTAGCGCATCGCGACCCACGCGTGGCCCAGTTCGTGGACGGCGACGCTCGCGAACAGCCCGACGGCCGCGAGGGTGGCGACGAGCCACCGGTCGGCGGCGGAGAGGCTCGCCGCGTCGACCGTCGCCGGCGTCGCGGCGTTGATGACGACCTCGTACGCGGCGAGCTGTTCGCCGCTGCCGATGAGCCAGACGAGCACCGGAACGAAGACGAGCAGCGAGACGTTCACGCGGATCGGGATTCCCCAGACCCGGAGGACGGTGTAGTTCACGGCGTGTTCAACCGGGAGAACGCGGTTAGGTGTTGCTGAATACGTTCATCGTGCGCCTCCGCCGATTCGCTCGCTCGAGTCGACCCCCCTCGCGGCTTTTTCTCGCTGGAACCCCTCCGTTCCGTATGTTACGCGCATCCATCGCCATCCCGGCGAAAGCGCTGGCGCTCGATCACGCGTCGAGCGCCGTTCCCGGGATCGAGGTCGAGGCCGAGCGGATCGCCGCACACAGCACGGAGTGGGTCATGCCGTGTCTCTGGATCGCCGACGAGGAGTTCGACGCCGTCGAGAACGCGTTGGAGTCGGATCCGTCGATCGACGAGGTCGTCGCGAGCGTGCGGTTCGACGAGGCGGCGTTCTACCACGTCGAGTGGACCGAGGACGTGATTCGGCGGATCGATTCGTACGTCGACAAGGAGGGGGCGCTGCTCGAGGCCCGGCTCTCGGGGGGCGAGTGGCGGGTCGACTTCCGCTTCGCCGACCGCGAGCAGTTCGACGCGTTCCGGGATCAGTTCGCGGATCGGGACTACTCCTTCCGGCTCCTGAGTCTGACCGAAATGACCCGCTCGGACCACGAGTTACAGGACCTCACCGCGGCGCAACGGGACGCGCTCGTGGCCGCCGCGGAGCGCGGCTACTACCGCGTCCCGCGGGAGACGACGACGGCCGAACTCGCGGACGATCTCGGCATCTCCCACCAGGCGGTCTCGGAACTCCTCCGGCGGGGGACCGAGAACCTCGTCTTCGCGACGCTGCCGGCGGAGCGGGAGCCCGGACCGTCGTAGCTGCGTGACGCCTTTTAAAGTGTTGCGCTCGGCAGGTTCGTCGCTCTTCCGGCCGGGTCGGCTAGCTACCTCAATGATGAATGAGAAAGTCTCGCAAGACGTCGCGTTCCGCTTGTTGAGTCACGTCTATCGTCGCGCGTTGCTCGAGTGTCTCGATCGACACGACACGCCCGTCTCGCTGGCCGACGCGGCGGCGGACGTGGCGCGAGCGTGCAACGAAACGCCAGCCCCCGACGTCTCGGACGAGGAGATCGAGCGGATCTACCTCTCCTTGCACCACTCGCACGTCCCGCGGCTGGCCGATCGAGGGGCGGTCAGCTACGACCGAGACCGGAAGGTCGTGACGCTCACCGAACGCGGGGAACGCATCATCACCGTTCACGACCGCGTGAGCCCCGACGTGCCGCTCGAGGTGACCGACGCCGGACGGTGATTACGGGCTACGGGCTGTACTCCGGCGACTGGGATTCGATCGTGTCGGCGACGTTGTCCAGTTGCTCGCCGATGGTCGCGACGAGATCGTCGAGCGTGACGATGCCCGTCAGCTCGCCGTTCTCGTCGACGACCGGGAAGCGGCGCGCGTTCTCCTCCTTGATCGCCCGCGAGATCTCGATCGCGTCCGCGTCCGCCTGCAGCGTGGTCAGCCCCGCCGTCATCACGTCCTCCGCCGGCGTCCCGGCGACGTCATCGCTCTGACCCACCTCGAGGGCGATGTCGCGGTCGGTGACGATCCCGACCGGCTCCTCGCCCTCGGTGACGACCGCGGCGCCGACGTTGTTCGACGCGAGCCGCTGTGCGACCGTTTCGAGTTCGGTGTCCGGACCTGCCGTTACGACGTTCTTCGGACCGAGTTCGCCGACTGACATAGCACGAAGAGAGACAGTCGGCCGGCTATTCAGTGCGGGGCTTTCACCTGAACGCGATGCGATCGGCCGGTCGACGGGCCGCGGCCGCCGGCCGTGCAGTTCGCACGACGGCACGCCTCGGCACCGCAAACGGTTTTCCGCGTCCCCGCGGTAGCCCCGCACATGACGCTCGACGACGGCGACGACGCCCCGACCGTGACCGCACCGAACCAGGACGGCGAGGCGGTCTCCCTCGAGTTCGAGGAGCCGACGGTGCTGTACTTCTACCCCAAGGACGACACGCCCGGCTGTACGATCGAGGCGAACCAGTTCCAGCGCGAACGCGAGAGTTACCGAGACGCCGGCGTGGACGTCTACGGCGTCTCGGTCGACGACGTCGACTCCCACGCCTCGTTCTGCGAGTCGGAGGGCCTCGAGTTCGACCTGCTGGCCGACCCCGACGGCGAGATCGCCGAGGCGTTCGACGTCGATCGGCGGGACGGCGGCGTCACCGCGCGGACGACCTTCGTCCTCGCCGACGGCGAGGTGAAGGCGGTCTACGAGAACGTCGACCCCGACGGCCACGCGCGCGAGGTGTTGTTCGACGCGCTCGACGACGGGCTGGTGACGTTACCCGAGTAGGATCTTTTGACCTCGAATCGCGGGCAGAATTTATCTCGCTCGAGTCCCTAGCTGTGCGTATGCGACGAAACCCGTTCGACGATATCGAGGAGTTGCTCGACCGCGTCAGCCGGCAGGTCGAGGAGGGTATGGGCGCCGGCGGGCTGCAGGTCCCGGGCTCGGTCCCGGTCGACGTCGTCGACGCCGGCGAGGAGTACCTCGTCACGGCCGACCTCCCCGGTTACGAGACCGACGACATCGAACTGACCCTCTCGGAGGGGACCCTGCGCCTCGAGGCCAACCGCGAGGACGAGTCGGAGTACGCCGAGGGCCGCTACCTCCGTCGCGAACGGACGCGCACGTCGGCCAACCGCCGGATCCGCCTTCCCGAACCGGTCGAGGAGGAGAACGTCTCGGCCGGCTTCGAGGACGGCGTGTTGACCGTCCGGCTCCCGAAGGTCTCGGGAACCGACGACTCGAAGCGGATCGACATCGAGTGATCGGCGAGGCGCCTGCTCGAGCCCCGCCGTAGTGTGGCCGCTCGCTGATAGCCGGCGAATCGGCCGACCGAGACTCGCCGACAGACCGTGAGCCGGCGAGCCCGACGAGCGATGGCGACTCTCGTCGACCGACCGCGTCGGGCCACCCGTACGTTTCCAGTCGATTATTATAGCACTATTACATATCTGCGGGTATGGTCCGGCTATTCGTCCTCGCTGTCGCAGCAGGGTTCACGCTGTTCGGGTGGATAGCGCTCTCCAGCGCTCGCGCGATGCGCGGCCGGCAGACGACGATCGACGAACTCGAATCGACTGACGCGGGTCGTCTCGAGCCGGGCGGCGAGGCGACGATCAGCGGCCCGGTCTCCGTCCTCGAATCGGCGTCGCCGGAACGAACCGGCCCCGAGTCGAACGGGACCGACGCGGCCGCCCTCTGGGCGTGGCGGCTCCGCCGGAAGGAGGGAGCGAAGAAGAACAACGGATGGCGGACCGTCGAGGGCGAACTCGCGGTCGGAGAGTTCACCGTCGACCACGGCTGGGACCGCGTTCGCGTCGACGCCGAGGCGCTTTCGACCCAGGTGGACGATCCGTTCGACTCGTCGCAGTCGTTCCTCGACGAGCCGGAAACGGACGTCTATCTCGGCGAGCTCGATCCGATCAACAGGTTTCTCGAACGCCACGGGTTCGCGGACGAAGGAGGTATCGTGAGCGATGTGGAGGTCTCGATCAGCGTCGGCGGGAAGACCACCATGCCCGACAAGTATCAGGCCACGGTCGTCCGCGACGGCGACGAACTGATCGTCCGCGGCGACCTGATCGAGACGGCAGACGGGTACGTGCTTCGCGGATCGGACGAGACGCCGCTGTCGATCGCGGCCGGTGATCTCCAGAACCAGGAGGACCGGTTGCGCTCGGAGGTCCGCATGCGAAAGGCGGTCAGCGGCGTGTGCTTCGGGCTCGGTGTGCTCGTCGCGATACTCGCCGTCCTCTAGAAGGTCTCGACGTCTCGCGACGTCGGTACCGCGCGCCGCCCGGGGAGACGTCGACGCCCCGTCCCGCACTGTGTCTCGAGTCCGCACCCTCGAGGCGGACGGCTCGCTCGGCGGCTTCCTCGGAACCGGTCACGTCGGTCGCGCGGCGGTCGTCGGGCGCGGGCTAGTGTATGGAAAGGTATAGGGCGCCGTCCCCGCCTATAGCTATATAAGCAAATGAGCGACGCGGGATACGACCACGCAACGGTCGAACGGCGCTGGCAGGAGGCGTGGGACGAGGAAGACGCCTATCGGACGCCCGACGACGTCGAGGATCCGACGTACGTGCTGGGCATGTATCCGTACCCGTCGGGCAAACTCCACATGGGCCACGTTCGAAACTACACGATCACGGACGCGTACGCCCGGTTCCGACGGATGCAGGGCGACGACGTCCTCCACCCGATGGGCTGGGACGCCTTCGGCCTCCCCGCGGAGAACGCGGCCAAGGAGCGCGACACCAACCCGCGGGACTGGACCTTCGACTGCATCGAGACGATGACCGAGCAGATGGAGTCGATGGGCTTCGGCTACGACTGGGAGCGGGAGATCACCACCTGCACGCCGGAGTACTACCAGTGGAACCAGTGGCTCTTCGAGCGGTTCCACGAGGAGGGGTTAGTCGAGTGCCGCGACGCCGAGGTCAACTGGTGTCCCCACTGCGAGACCGTCCTCGCCGACGAGCAGGTCGAGGGCGAGGCCGAACTCTGCTGGCGCTGCGATACGCCGGTCGAGCAGCGCGAACTCGAGCAGTGGTTCCTGAAGATCACCGAGTACGCGGACGAACTGCTGGAATCGATCGACGACTTAGAGGGGTGGCCCAACTCGGTCCGGCAGATGCAGCGCAACTGGATCGGCCGCCAGTACGGGGCGGAAGTCGACTTCGATATCGAGGGTCACGGCCCCGTCACGGCCTTCACGACTCGCCTCGACACCATCCACGGGGCGACGTTCTTCGCGCTGGCGCCCGACCACCCGATCAGCGAGGCACTCGCCGAGGAAAACGAGGACGTCCGCCGGTTCGTCGAGGAGGAGGCCGACCCCGACGGCGACGAGCCGAACGGCGTCGCGACCGGCCTCACGGCCACGAACCCCGCCACCGGCGACGAGATTCCGGTCTACGTCGCCGACTTCGTCCTCTCGGACGTCGGGACGGGCGCGCTGATGGCCGTTCCGGGCCACGACGAGCGCGACCACGTCTTCGCGGAGAAGAAGGGGCTGGACGTCGTCCCCGTCATCGCCCCCGAACCCGAAGCGGGCGAGGAGCCCGAAGCGCCCGACGTCGAGGAGGAAGCCTACACCGAGGACGGCGTCCTGATCAACTCCGGTGACTACTCGGGCCTCGACAGCGAGACGGCTCGAGAGCGTCTGACGGAGGACATCGACAGCGCCGCGGAAGCGACGCAGTACCAGCTTCGCGACTGGGGGATCTCCCGCCAGCGCTACTGGGGAACGCCGATCCCGGTGATCCACTGCGAGGACTGTGGTCCGGTCACGGTCCCCGAGGAGGAGCTGCCGGTCGAACTGCCGGAGTTCATCAACACCACCGGCAATCCGCTGGACGCCGCCGAGGAGTGGAAGCAGACGACGTGTCCCGACTGCGGCGGCCCGGCCGAACGGGAGACCGACACGATGGACACCTTCGTCGACTCCTCGTGGTACTTCCTGCGGTACGTCTCGCCGGGCGCGGAAGACGTGCCGTTCGACCTCGAGCGGGCCAACGACTGGATGCCCGTCGACCAGTACGTCGGCGGCATCGAACACGCGGTGATGCACCTGCTGTACTCGCGGTTCTTCACGAAGGTGCTGGCCGACCACGAAGGGCTCGAGCACCGCGAGCCCTTCACGAACCTGCTGGCCCAGGGGATGGTGCAACTCGAGGGAGAGAAGATGTCCAAGTCCAAGGGCAACGTCGTCTCGCCCCAGCGGATCGTCGAGGAGTACGGCGCGGACACGGCGCGGCTGTTCATGATGCAGGCCGCCCAGCCCGAGCGGGACTTCGACTGGAGCGAGGAGGGCGTCCGGTCGACGAACGCCTTCCTCGCGCGGCTGAAGGGAATGGTCGAGGACTACGTTGCCGACGAGCCCGCGGGCGACGATGACGCCGTCGCGAGTTACGTCGACAGCGAGATCGACGCGACGATCGCGCTGGCGACCGACGAGTACGACGACCTGACGTTCAACAAGGCGCTGCGCGAGACGCAGGATCTGGTCCGAACGCTGCGGCAATACGCCGACTACGCGGAGCCCCACGCCGAGACCTACGAGCGCGGGCTGTCGGCGGTCGTCCGCCTGCTCGCGCCGGTCGCGCCCCACCTCGCGGAGGAGCTGTGGGACGAACTGGGCAACGACGGCCTCGTCGCCGACGCCGCCTGGCCGACCGCCGAGGTCGACCGCGACCACGTCACGAAGCGCCGCCGACTGGTCGAGAACACTCGCGAGGACATCCGCGACATCGTCGAGGTCGCCGGCATCGAGGATCCGAAGGCGATCGACGTCGTCGTCGCGCCCGACTGGAAGTACGACGCCCTCGAGATCGCGATCGAGAGCGACGCCGACAACCTGATCGGCGAACTCATGCAGGAATCCCACATCCGCGAGCAGGGCGACGCCGCGGCCGACTACGGTCAGGACCTGCAGGCCGAACGCGAGGCGCTGTCGATGACTCTCTCGCCCGAGGCGGAGCATGCGGCCCTCGAGTCGGCCGCCTGGCTGATCGAACGCGAGTTCGAGGCGCCGGTAACCGTCGTCGGCGCCGACGAAGCCGACGAGGACGTGCTCGCGAACGCCGAACCCGGCCGCCCGGCGATCGAAATCGACGACTGATCGACGCCGTCCGACGCCGTCGGCAATCGATTACCGCGTTTCGCTCGAACGTCCCGACCTCGAGACTCGCCGTCCGCACTCGACGCTACCGAGGGGACCCCATCAATCGAGCGTCGTCCCCGACTCGTCGATCGCGGTCGATGTCGCCGACCGATTCCGTCCGCTGTTATCTATCCGTACTGGTATAACTGGGCCGAAATACGGTGCGATCGCTCGAGCGTACGGACCGTCCTCTCTCCCCGACGGCTGCGTGCGGCTATCAGGGACCACTTTTCGATCGAACCGTCCGCTCGCGCTCGCGGATTCGGGGGAGCTCCGAGAGCTATAACGATGTGTACAAACCAGCTCGGAGTGTTCAATTGTGTCGATACATTCAATTAGTGTGAATTACCAGTATTACGGAGACACGTCGCAGCGCCACGCTGCCCGACACGTCCACGGTACACTATGGCATTCGAGGACTCACTCCCCGATCGGCTCAGAGAAACGTACAGTGTAAAGATCGGTTTGATTTTCGTCGCGATCGCGCTCGTGACGCTGCTCGTCTCGGCGGTCTTTTTCGCCCACGTCTCCGGGGCGGTCGGGCCGGAAGCGGAACAGCACTTCGGCGACCGAACCGACGACCGAAGCGACGTCGCGGAGACGTGGCTCGAAACGAACGCGGAGACGACGAACGGATTGGCGGCGGACGCGACCGTCCGCGACGGCGATACCGAAGCGATCGCCGACCGGCTCGCCGACGCACAGGCCGCCCGGGGTGATCGCGTCGCGGAAATCCACTACCTCGCCGCCGACGGCGAGGTGCTCGCGAGCAGCGACGACGCGGCGACGACCGAGAACTTCTTCGACGCCGCGGGCGTCGACGGCGAGACCGACGGCCCGACCGCGGCCCACCGGGCGCTCTCGAGCGACGGCGAAGTGCTCTCGTTCGTCGCGAGCGTCCCGGATGAGGATCGCTACGTCGCCCTCTCGGCGCCGGTCGCCGCCTTCGCGTCGACGCTCGAGAGCGGTGACGACTACCGGACGGTCGTCACCGGCGCCGACGGCGAGCGGATCGTCGGCGTCGGCGAACTGAGCGAGGACGTCGAGGTCGACGACGCGGCCGTCCTCGAGTCCGTCGGAACCGACGCGTCGGGCGTCGTGACGGCGACTCCCGAGGGAACCGATCGGGAACTCGCCGCGACGACGGCGACGATCGACGTCGGCGAGTCGACGATGGGGGTCACGACCTACGGCGTCGCGGACGACGTCTTCGCGGCCCAGAACACCGCGACGGCCGCCATCGCGACGCTGGCGTTCATCTTCGTCATCAACCTCGGCTTCGTCGCCATCGTCCTCGGCGGCAACCTCTCCCTACAGCTGCGCCGGCTCGCCCAGAAGGCCGAACGGATGGGCGACGGCGACCTCGACGTCGACCTCGAGAGCGACCGGATCGACGAGGTCGGCATCCTCTACGACTCCTTCGGATCGATGCGCGACGATCTCAGCACCACGCTGGCCGATCTGGAGGACGAACGCGAACGCGCACGCGAGGCCCAGCGCCGCACCGAGCAGCGCAACCGCGAACTCGAGGCGGAGGCCGAGCGCTTCGGCGAGGTGATGGCCGACTGCGCCGACGGCGATCTGCAGCGGCGCCTCGAGGCCGAGACCGACCACGAGGCGATGGTCGAGATCGCCGAGTCGTTCAACGAGATGATCGCCGACCTCGAGACGACGGTGTCTCAGGTCAAGCGGATCTCGCGGGACGTCGCGCGGACGAGTACGGAGGTCCAGTCCAGTTCCGAGGAGATCAGCCGGGCCAGCGAGGAGGTCAGCGCCTCGGTCCAGGAGATCTCCGCCGGCTCCTCGACGCAGGCCGAGGATCTGGAGACGGCGACGACGGAAGTCAAGGAGATGTCGGCGACCGTCGAGGAGGTCGCCGCCGCGACGAGTACGATCGCCGACCAGTCGACGCAGGTCGACGAGCTCGCGACCGCCGGACAGGAGGCGGCCGAGGAGACGACGGCGGAGATGCACGTCGCCAGCGACCAGACGGAGACCGTCGCCGAGACGATCCACGAACTCGAGCGGGAGGCCGAACAGATTCAGGAGATCGTCGAGCTGATCGACGAGATCGCCGGCCAGACGAACATGCTGGCGCTGAACGCGGCGATCGAGTCGGCCCGGTCCCAGAGCGCCTCGAGCGAGGACGGCGGCTTCCAGGCCGTCGCCGACGAGGTCAAGGAGCTGGCCGAGCAGACCCAGACGGCAGTCGACGACGTCGAAGCCATGATCGAATCGATACAACGGCGCGCGACCGAGAGTGCGGCACAGATCGAGGAGACCGAGGAGACGATCGGATCGGCTACCGATCGCGTCGACTCCCTCGCGGACAACTTGGACCGGATCGCCCGGGAGATCGAGCAGGTCGCGAGCGGCGTCACGCAGATCGATCAGGCGACGAACGAGCAGTCCGAGTCCGCCGAGGAGCTCGCGACGATCGTTCAGGACGTCGCCAGCGTGGCCAACGAAACGACCTCGCAGGCACAGCAGGTCGCGGCGGCCTCCGAGGAGACGACGGCGACGATCACCGACGTCTCCGCCGAGGCGACGCGGCTCGACCGGCGGGCGACGGAGCTGGCCGACGCCGTCGACGAGTTCGCCGTCTCGGAGGCGGCGGAATCCGACTCACAGCTGCCGGCCGCCGAACACGGAGGTGAGAGCCGATGATCGGCGAGCTCGAGATGTACCGGCTCAGCTCCTACGTGACGGCCGTCGCGACGCTGGCGTTTCTCGGCTGGGTCGCGAAGAAACCGGCCGGGACGCGCCGGTACTTCCTGCCGGCGCCGATCGTCTGCGGGACGCTCTCGCTCGCGTACTTCGGGATGTCGCTCGAACTGCTTCGAGTGACGACGCCGAACGGCCAGCCGCTTCCGATGAGCCGCTACGTCGACTACTTCGTCGCGACGACGATCATGATCGCGGTCGCGGGGAAGGTCGCGGACGCGACCCGACGCCAGTTGGCCACGCTCATCGCCCTGACGATCGGTTGGATCGGTTTCAGCCTCGGCCGATACTTCCTCACTGGGGCGGCAGTGCTCGCCGCGAACCTGGGTACGGCCGTCGCCCTCGCCGCGCTCCTCTACGTGATGATCTGGCCGGTGACGAAACGCTCCGGCGAGACCTCCGGCGAGCGGGTGCTTCTCTACGGCAAACTCAGGAATTTGATCATCCTGCTCTGGATTGCGTATCTGGTTATCGGCGTCATCTCGCGACAGGGGCTCGGCCTGCTCGACGCCTTCGGCGGCGTCTTCGCGGGCGCCTATCTCGACATCGCCACCCGAATCGGCTTCGGACTGTTGCTTCTCCGGGGGTCCGATGCGATGGCGAACCTCATCGACGACGTCGAGTCGAACGGCGGCTCCGGTGAGCCCGGTGACGAAGTGACGTTCGCGGAGTCGTCCGGCGACTCCGACGCCGATCCCGACATCGAACCGGCCGACTAACCGGTCGCAGTTCCGGTTCGAACGGCCGCTCGACTGTCACCGTTCGAGACCTCAATCGAAGCTGACAGTCGACTGTCTCCTTTATCCGATCGCTCCTCGTATTCGGGACCACAGTCCACAGGACTGGCTCTCGAGGATGACGGATCACAGCAACAGACAGACACGACGTCGAACACGACCGCGAACTGATCCCTTTCGGTGGGACTTCGCCGACGGCTCGACCCCGACCGCGCCACACGTCGCCTCGATGACGTGGCGCGACGGGTTGTTCGTCAACTGGCCCGTCGACGCCGACGCCCTCCGTCCGCACGTTCCCGACCAACTGACGCTCGAGACGCGAGACGGCGACGCCTGGCTCAGCGTGCTGCCGTTCGTGCTCACGAAGGTCGGGATCCGCGGCGCGCCGGCGTTTACCAGAACGGCCGTCGCCGAACTCAACGTCCGGACGTACGTCCGGTACCGCGGCGACCCGGGCCTGTTCTTCTTCAGTATCGACGTCGGGAGCCCGTTGATCGCCGCGATCGTCGGCCGAACGACGCGGCTCCCGGTCTATCACGCACACATGCGGGTCAGCGCCGACAGCGGCGACGTCCGCTTCTCGAGTACGCGGGGCCAGACCGCGGCCGGCGCGCGGCCGCGGTTCGACGAGGACGCGCCGCGGGCTCGCTTCGACGCGACGTATCGCCCCGACGGCGGCGTCTTTCGCCCCGAACCGGACACGCTCGCCCACTGGCTCGTCGAACGCCGTCGGTTCTACGCCGCCGAAGACAGGGGAGTCCTGACCGGCGAAATCGCCCACGAGCGGTGGCCCCTCCGGCCCGGCGAAGTGACGATCAACGAAAACACCATGTTCGAGGTCAACGACCTGCCGGAGCCGGCCGGCGATCCGGTCGTCTACTACTGCGACGAACTCCCGATGACGGGTTCGATTCCGCGGCGACTCCGTGGGGAATGAGGTCGGTCGGTCCGGCGGCGAACGGTCCGCTGCCGACCGCAGCCGGCGGGATACCGACATCGTTCGAGAGTTCGGGCTCTCCTGATTGCGGGTCAACACCTCCCGAAGAAGATCGGAGTCTTTGTTAACTATGATCCGAGATAATTATATTGGCTAATCACCCATGACTGCAACATCGACCGGCGGTTCGGTCGACGAACGAAATCCGTTCGTCTACGTCGTCGCGGCGCTGGCCGCGCTCAACGGCTTACTGTTCGGTTTCGATACGGGCGTCATCTCCGGTGCGATGCTTTACATCCGGGAGACGTTCGAACTGGCAACGATATTCGGCTACTCGATGAACCCCTCGCTCGTCGAAGGGGTCATCGTCAGCGGTGCGATGATCGGCGCGATCGTCGGCGCCGCGTTCGGCGGCCGACTGGCCGACCGACTCGGACGTCGGCGCCTCATCCTGGTCGGCGCCGTCGTCTTCTTCGTCGGCTCGCTCATCATGGCCGTCGCGCCGACGGTCGAGGTGCTCATCCTCGGTCGCATCGTCGACGGGATCGGCGTCGGCTTCGCCTCCGTCGTCGGGCCGCTGTACATCTCGGAGATCTCGCCGCCGAAGATCCGCGGCTCGCTGGTTTCGCTGAACCAGTTGACGATCACGAGCGGGATCCTCATCGCCTACCTCGTGAACTACGCGCTCTCCGAGGGCGGCCAGTGGCGCTGGATGCTCGGCCTCGGGATGGTCCCCGCGGCGATCCTGTTCGCCGGCATGCTCTTCATGCCCGAGAGTCCCAGATGGCTCTACGAGCGGGGCCGCGAAGACGACGCTCGCGACGTGCTCTCTCGCACGCGCACCGAGAGTCAGGTGGCCGGCGAACTTCGCGAGATCAAAGAGACCATCCGGACCGAGTCCGGAACCCTCCGCGACCTGCTTCAGGCGTGGGTCCGCCCGATGCTCGTCGTGGGGATCGGACTGGCGGTGTTCCAGCAGGTCACCGGCATCAACACGGTGATGTACTACGCGCCGACGATCCTCGAGTCGACCGGCTTCACGGATAACGTCTCGATCCTCGCGACCGTCGGCATCGGCGCCGTCAACGTCGCGATGACCGTCGTCGCGGTCCTCTTGATGGACCGACTCGGTCGGCGACCGCTGTTGCTCTCCGGGCTCGGCGGCATGACCGTCATGCTCGCGGTCCTCGGTACCGTGTTCTACCTGCCCGGGCTCTCCGGGATGCTCGGCTGGTTCGCGACGGGCAGCCTGATGCTGTACGTCGCCTTCTTCGCGATCGGGCTCGGCCCCGTGTTCTGGCTCATGATCTCGGAGATCTACCCGATGGAGATCCGCGGAACGGCCATGGGCGTCGTCACGGTCTTAAACTGGGCCGCGAACCTGATCGTCTCGCTGACGTTCCTCCGACTCGTCGACGTCTTCGGCCAGTCCGGCACGTTCTGGCTGTACGGCGTCCTGACGCTGTTCGCGCTCGTCTTCTGCTATCAACTCGTCCCCGAAACGAAGGGACGGTCGCTCGAGGAGATCGAGGCCGACCTGCGGGAGACGGCGTTCGGCTCCACCGTCGGTGACGACAGTCCGCGTCCCGCCGAATCGGACGACTGACGCGCTGCGCGGTTCCCTTTTCCGTCGGTTCGATTCGCCGCGAGCGGTCCGCTCGAGCGGCGTCGACTACTGCGCGGCGTCTCCGGCGCCGACGAGGTCGAAGGACAGTCCCTTCCCCGCGTCGCTGGCGCGATCGTAGACGACGTGGGCCGCCGCGACGTCCTGGATGGCCAGTCCGGTCGAGTCGAAGACGGTGATCCCCGTCTCCTCGGTCCGCCCCTCCGTCGCGCCGACGACGACCTCGCCGATTTCGGCGTGGATGTCGTCGTCGGTCAGGGTGCCCTCGCCGTAGGGGACGTTGATCTCGCCGGAGTGGGTACACTGCTCGCGGTCGTCGATGACGATCGTCGCCTCGAGCAGGAGGTCGTCGCTCAGTTCGTGTTTCCCCGCGGCGTCGGCGCCGATGGCGTTAATGTGGGTGTCATCGCCGACGTCCTCGAGGCCGACGATGGGGTCTTCCACGGGCGTCACCGTCGAGAGGATATCGCAGTGGCCGGCCTCGGCGATCGAGCCAGCGCGGACGTCGAACTCGTCCGCGAAGGTCTCGACGAACCGCCGGACGCGGTCCTCGTCCTGATCCGCGATGACGACCTCCTCGATCGGTCGGACCTCGCTGATCGCTCGAAGCTGGGTGTACGACTGGACGCCGGCGCCGACGATGCCGAGACTCGAGGCGTCGTCGACGGCGAGGTGGTCGGTCGCGACGGCCGCCGCGGCCCCGGTCCGCTTCATCGTGAGCGTCGTCCCGTCCATGATCGCAAGCGGAAAGGCGGTCTCGGGGTCGGAGTAGATCATCGTCCCCAGCACCGTCGGCAGGTCGTGGTCCGCGGGGTTATCGGGGTGGACGTTGACCCACTTCAGCCCGGCGGCGTCCCAGTCGCCCGTATCGAGGTAGGCGGGCATCGACCGGAAGTCGCCGTTGTACCGGGGCAGGTCGATGTAGGACTTCGCGGGCATCTGCGTGTCTCCGCGCTCGAAGGCCGCGAAGGCCTGTTCGACGGCGTCGATGACGTCGTCGAGGGCGGCGTACTCGTCGACGTCCTCGCTGTCCAACAGAAGCGTGTTCATGCTGGCAAATATCGCGGGAAGACACTTAGTTCGTCCTGAATCGACGGCCTGCGCGTAGTCCGACGCCGGGCGGCGACGTTCGCGCTACACGTACTTTCATACGTCCGGGAGTGTCACGCTTCGGGTGATGTCGGGAAACGAGAGCGGGATTCGAGCGTCGCGCCGGCGCGTGCTATCGACGGTCGCGGGAACCGGCGTCGCCGCCATCGGGGCGCTCGCGTCGAAATACGGCGTTTCCGACGCGGCCGCGCTCGACGCGATCGACGAGATTTCGCTCGGCACCTTCGAGTCGTCGCTCGAGGAGTGGCGCCCCGAGGGCGACCTCGCGCTGTCGCGGGTCGGCCGAGACGAGCGCCCGGTGGCGGTCACCGAGGGCGAGTACGCCCTCGAGGCAGCCGTCGACGGCGAGACGGAACCGGTGATCTCGAGGCCGGTCACCGACCTCGACCTCGCGACGCATCCGTACTTCGTTGCCGACGTCACGCCGGGCCGACTCGTCGGGACCGACGCCCGCGTCGCCTTTCAGTGTCGACTCTATCGCTCGACCGATCTCCTCGCGGACGGCTCGACGGGGGAGCCGGTCGCCGAGTCCGATCCGGTGACGGTCCCGCAGGCGACGCCGGGCCGTCTCTACTGGGACGCGAGCGACGTCGACTTCGGTCTCCTGGACGCGGTCTCTCGCCTCGAGATCGGCTGGTATCCGACCGACGGCGACCCGGTGGACGGAACGGTCGCCGCCCGCGGCGACGTCGTCGTCGACGATGTCCGTGCGACCGCCTCGGTCGACGCCGTGGGGAGCGCCCGACTCGCGGCGACGATGCGGGACCTCCAGTTCGACCGCGGCCCCTACGTCCGGACCGAGGTGACCGAGACGTTCGACGGCGGCGAGGCGGGGGCATTCGTCTTCGCCGACGGGGAAACCGAACCGTACCGGTTCGAGACGGTCGGCGCGGACCGGTATCTGCTCGCCGTCGCGGACGCGGAGATCGAGTTCGGCGAGGGGTGGTCCTGATGGTCGAGCGCGCGACCTCGGCGGCGACGATCACGCTGCTGCCCGGCCACAGCGAGAACACCGCGGAGGGCGGCGACGCGCTCGACAGCGCGATACCCGACTACGACGGGAAGTCCCTCGACGCGTGGTTCGTCGCCGACGCCGCGACCGACCTCCCCGACGACCTCGAGACGGTCCGCGAGATGCGAAAGCACCTCCCGGAGTACGACGAGGGGCTGCGCCAGTACCGCCTCGCGAACGAGCTCGAACTCTCCTTCTCGACCGAGGACGGCCGGACCGTCGTCGACTCGAGCGTCACCCGGGCGACGAACGCGAACGAGAAGCCGTCGTACGTCGGCGTCGAGGGCGAGGCGGGCGAGGAGAACGTCGTCAGGGACATCATCGAGCGCGACGACCTCGACTGGTTCGACGGGAAGGACAAGCTCCGGGCCGACGTGGAAGGCAAGCGGTTCGAGAGCGACGCCGTCCGCGAGGCGGTCGACGGAATCGAGGGCGTGCGCGCGTCCGTCCTCTTCGGCGGGAGCGACACGTACATCGAGATCATGCGCGAGAAGTTCTACGAACTCGGGCCGGTCGAGTTCCTCGAGACGACGGGGATGGAGACCGAAGCGGTCCCCGCGTTCATCGTCCAGCCGCCGACGATGTACACGTTCCTCGAGCTCGCGGTGATGGCCGACGGGACGAGTCTCGTCCGCGTCTGGGACGTCAGCCCATACCCCAAACACTATCTCTACGTCGACGAGCGGAAGCGCGACGAGACGGAGTTCGAGGAGGGGAGCCGGCTCGAGGGCGGCGAGTGGCGGCAGAACGAGAACGCCAACGAGCGGTTCGGTCAGTGGGCGCTCGAGGAGCAGGACCTCCGTTCGCCGTTTTCCCCGCAGATTCGGACGGGGTACGAACAGTATCTCGACCACGCCACCTCGATCGGCCGCTATCCCGCGATGGCCTACGGCGAGGACGGCGACGAACTGACGGCGTCGACGGTGGCGACTCGGTCCCCGCCGCTGTTCCCGTGGTAGACGGGAGCCGTCCGTCGCGTCGTCTACCCGCACGTCTCACCGACACCGTCTCGATCGGGGGTCGTCAGGCCCGCGCCCGAAACAGCACGACGCCGGTGCGGTACGATTCCAACCGCTCGCCGTCGTCGGCGTACCTGAAGTCGAACGCCGCTTCGAGGGCGACCGGCGCGTCCGCGAGCAGCGACCGGATCTCCCGTCGGCGGTCGTCGGGCACGTCCATACGATCGAGCCACGCGTCGACCTCGAGGCGTCGGCTCGTCTCCCGGACCGCGTCGACGGTCAGTCCCGCGGCCTCGAACCAGTCGCGCCACTGCGCCGGGGAGGAGGTCTCGACGTGGCCCGGATCGCGCAGTCGTTCGATTCGGTTGACGTAGCTCGCCAGTTCCGGGTCGGCGGGGACCGCGAGGTCCTCGAACGCGAAGACGCCCCCCGGCGCGAGCACCCGCTCGACCTCGGCGAGGAACGCCTCGGGATCCGGGAAGTGGTGCGCGGCGAACCGACAGGTGACCGCGTCGAACCGATCCGACGGAAACGGCAGGCGCTCGGCGTCGACGACGGTCCCCTCGAGACCGTCGTACTCGCTCGTCGCCGTCGCGACCATCTCGGGAGCGAGGTCCGACGCGACGACCCGCGACACGCCTCGGTCGGCGACGGCACCGGCGACGTGGCCTGCGCCCGTCGCGACGTCGAGGGCCCGCGTCGCGTCGGCAGACCAGTCGACGAGCGTCTCGAGGTCGTTCCCCTCCTTGAGAACGGCCCCGTCCCGATAGCCGTCCGTGGCGTCTCCGAAGGCGGTCGCTACGTCGCGTTTTCTGTCGGCGTCGTTCGTCACGAGCCGTTCTTGTGGTGAAACGAACATGAAGGTTGGTGGGGACGGCTCTCGAGGTGGGGACGAGACTCGAGGCTGGGTTCGACGAGAGCAGGCGATACGAACGACGAACGGATCCGAAAGACGGGATTCGGGAGCGACGACGAAATATGGAGAAATGGGCCGACTCGGTGGAATCGAGATGGGCTAGTCGAAACGGCGGTCGGTGCGAGCGGTGTCCTCCGTTCCTCGCCGCGAGGGCCGCAGGCCCGAGCGGGCCGACGACCGATGTGAGCGGAGCGAACGGAGGGAGGAGGCTTTTATACTAAATTTTGCCGAGGGGCGGCGTAGCCGCCCCGCAGAGCGAAATTTAGGTTTACATCATGCCGCCCATGCCGCCGCCCATACCGCCCATGCCGCCCATGCCGCCGCCGGGGCCGCCGGGCATCTCCTCGTCATCGTCGTCGTCGGCGACCGCGAGGTCACCGGCGGCAATGACGTCGTCGATGCGCAGCAGCATGACGGCCGCCTCGGTGGCGGACTCGATGGCCTGGGTCTTCACGCGCAGCGGCTCGTAGACGCCTTCCTCGGCCATGTCGATGGTGTCGCCCGTGTAGGCGTCGAGACCGGAGCTGGTCTCGCCGCCGTCGTGGTCGGCGCGCAGCTCGACCAGCGAGTCGATGGGATCGAGGCCGGCGTTCTCGGCCAGCGTGCGCGGGATGACCTCGAGGGCGTCCGCGAAGGCTTCGACGGCGAGCTGCTCGCGGCCGCCGACGGAGTCGGCGTAGTCGCGCAGCGAGAGCGAGAGGTCGACTTCGGGGGCGCCGCCGCCGGCGACGACCTTGCCGTCCTCGAGGGTCGTTCGCACGACGCCGAGCGAGTCCTCGATGGCGCGGTCGACCTCGTCGATGACGTGGTCGGTGCCGCCCCGCAGGATGAGGGTGACGGCCTTCGCGTCGTCGACGTCCTCGACGAAGATGCGCTGGTCGCCGGCGATCTCCTTCTGGGCGACGCTCCCGGCGAAGCCGAGGTCGTCCTCGCTCAGGTCGTCGACGGACGAGACGGGCGTGGCGCCGGTCGCGCGGGCGAGCTGGGACTGGTCGCTCGCTTTAACGCGGCGGACGGCGATGATGCCCTCCTGGGCGAGGTAGTGCTGGGCCATGTCGTCGATGCCGCCGTCGACGAAGACGACGTCGGCGCCGACTGCGGCGATGCCCTCGGCCATCTCCTTGAGCTGCTGTTCCTCCTGTTCGAGGAACTGTTCGAGCTGGTCGGGGTCGGTGACGTTGACCTCGGCGTCGATCTCGGTCTCCTTGATCTCGAGGTCGCCGTCGATGATCGCGACGTCGGCGTCCTCGGCGAAGTAGGGCATGCTGTCAGAGACGCGCTCCTTGTCGATGATGACGCCCTCGACGAGCTCGGAGTTCTCGATGGAGCCGCCGACGACCTTCTCGACTTTGATGTTGTCCGTGTCGACACCGTCGTCGTCCGCGACGGCCTGGACGGCGTCGACGACGAGTTCGGCCAGCAGGTCGCGGGCGCTCTCGGCGCCCTTGCCGGTCATCGCCGTGGCGGCGATCTGCTCGAGGATCTCG